>JAVBOJ010000104.1:0-21169 GCA_031550755.1 Oscillospiraceae bacterium | reverse complement strand
CGGTGTTCCGGGCGAGAGATCCTCGCCGGCGGCGGGCGGGTTGCCCGAGACGGTCACGGTGTTCGTGTACGTCTGATTGGACGTTTCGCTGTGCGTCAGCGCGGTCGTGAGGTAGTAAAGATGCACCGTTTCGCCCGCCGCGAGGCTGGCGATGGTGGTCACCGGGGAACCGCTGGCGTCGGTCAGGGTGACCGCGCCGCCGGTGTAGGTGAAAGCGTCGGCATAGGTGACGTTTGTCGCCGTAGCGGTGCCGGAGTTTGTGATCGAGATGCGGAACAGCGCCTTTTCGCCGCGCGGAATGGTGACGCTGGGGACGAAACTATGCGAAGCGTAGGTCGCGTGCTCGTCGTAGAGGGAGACG
The DNA here is from genome assembly GCA_031550755.1 of Oscillospiraceae bacterium. Classification (GTDB taxonomy): domain Bacteria; phylum Bacillota; class Clostridia; order Oscillospirales; family UBA929; genus JAVBOJ01. The sequence continues at coordinate 20,808 of JAVBOJ010000104.1, read as the reverse complement.
CCCTTGACGACATTCAAGCTGATATACGGGATCACAACCACCGGGGGCACCAACGCCGTGGCGCTGGCGGTTTTGCTGCCGGAACGATCCTCCGTGCCGGCCGGCGGTGTCACCGAAACAGTCACGGTGTTTTGATAGGACTGCACCGTGGACTCCGCGTGGGTCATGGCGTCCGAGAGATAATACAGCGTCACGCTGCCGCCGGCGGCGACGTCAAACGACGTTACGGGCGTACCGGTTGCATCGGTCAGGGTCACGGCGCCGGAAGCGTACTGGAAGCTGTCGGTATAGGTCACGCCGGTGGCGGCGGCATCGCCGGTGTTGGCGACGGTCACGCAAAACAGCGCTTTTTCGCCGCGCGGGACGGTCACACTGGGCGCAAATGTATGCCCGCCGTAAGCCGTCTGATTGTCATAAACCGCGACGCCCTTGGTCACGCTCAACGCGATATACGGCGCGGGCGGCACCGGCGGCACGGTCACTTGGGCGGTCGCCGGGGTGCCGGGCGAGAGATCGTCCACGCCGGACTGCGGCGCGGAGGAGACCGTCACGGTATTGGTATAGGTCTGGTCGGTCGTCTGGGCGTGGGTCATGGCGTCCGAGAGGTAATACAGCGTCACGCTGCCGCCCGGCGCGAGGATGGGAATGGTGGTCACAGCCGTACCGGCCGCGTCGGTCAGGGTGACCGCTCCGCCGGTATACTGGAAGGTGTCGGCGTAGGTCACGCTAAGCGCGTCAACGGTGCCGGTGTTGGTGATGGTGATGGCAAACAGCGCCTTGCCGCCTTGCGGAATATTGGCCGTGGGGGCGAAGGCATGCGCATTGTACGCCATGCCGTCCACATACAGAGCGGCGGTCTTGGTCACGCCGAGAATCACATTGCGCACAGGCGGCGCGGGCGGCACGGTCACATCGGCGGTGGCCGGCGTGCCGGGCGAACGGTCGGTCACACCCGCCGGCGGCGTCACCGCAGGCGTTACGGTATTTCGATAGGCCTGGTTGGAATCCTGGGCGTGGGTCAGCACGCCGGAGAGATAATACAGCGTCACGCTGCCGCCCGGGGCGATGGACGGAATCGAGGTCACAACCGCGCCGGCCGCGTCGGTCAGGGTGACCGCCCCGCCGGTGTACTGGAAGGTGTCGGTATAGGTCACATTGGTGGCGGCAACATTGCCGGCGTTTGTAAAGGTAATGGCGAACAGGGCTTTTTCGCCGCGCGGGACGGTAACGCTCGGTATAAACGAATGGGAACTATACGAAGCGTGTTCGTCATAAATGGAAACGCCCTTGGTTACGCCTACGTTGATGTTCCAGTCCACCGGTTGCGGCAGAACCCGGACGATGGCCGAGCTGTTGGGCGCCTTGATGCCGTCATTGACGGAGTCATAGGTAAAGGTACCGGTGTCGGTATAGCTGTCTGTCAGCGGTCCCAGCGGGTCGGTGGGACTGGTGGGCGTTTTGGAGTTTGTGAGCGTATCGGTGACGTAATATAGCGTGGCAACCTCACCCGGCTGCATGACGCCGAGGCTGGAAAAGGGCACAAGACTGCCGCCGCTCTGTACATACAGGCTGGAAAGCGGGATGTTCGTCCCGTCGAACACGTCGGTCAGGGTGCCCTGCGCCGGCACCTTCGAGGTGTTGGTGACGTCGATTTTAAAGATACCCTTTGTTCCGGACGGGATGGTGGTATCCTTGCTCCAGCTCGACGGGATGGTGGAAGAGGAGACATACTGCGCCACCGTCACGTCGATGGTGAAGCTGACGGCGGGTTTTACCTTGACGTACGGCACGGGGAAGGGCAAATCGCGCGCGGTGTTGCCCTCGTCCTTGTAGGTCACATGGGTCAGGGTATCGTCGTTGGTGGGACGCTCCTGATTGTAGTAATTGTTTTGCGCGAACGAGGTCAGCTTGGGCTTGACCTTGTATTGCAGGGTAAAGGTCTGCTTGGCGTATTGGGGATTGGAGAGCTGGTCGGCAGACCATTTGAAGGTGTTGCCGTCCGAGACGGTGAGCTGGGAGGTGATGTTGGCGGAGGTCGGGGATCCGGCGACGGTGGTGTAGGACAGCAGGCCGGCGCTCCACGAATTGGCCACGAGCTCAAACTCGGCGGGCACGACGTCCTGGAAATTGACCGTCTGCGCCTTGGCGGTGCGGGTAATCTCCCGGGACAGATCGCTGAACGCGGCCAGCAGGGCGGTTGTGTCCATGGAGTTGACCTCGAAGAATTTCGAGGCGTCGGACGCGCAGCCCTTCATAAAGTTGCGGCCGTATTCATCCTGTACATTGTATCCGATGGCATAGATGGAGGTGCCGGACAGACCGGGCTTGACGGTGCTGTTGATATAATTCGAGGTATAGGTGACGGCGTTGGACGCGCCGTAGGTGGACATATTGCCGGCCAGCGGGCTGCCGTAAATATTGGGGGTGCCGTCGGTAAACAGCACGATCATTTTTTCATCGCCCGCGGTGGACGCCGCCGCGCCGGACGACAGGGATTCATACGCCAGACGCATGGCGTCCTGGGTGTTGGTGCCTTCGAACTGGTCGCTGCCGGCCAGTCTTTCGTCGGTCAGGACGGTGTTGAGCGAGCTGCCCGCGACGGGATCGCGGTAATAGCGGCGCATCAGGTCGTTGTATCCCCGAACCGCGCCCGGAGGGCCGTTGGAGGTGGCGGCGGTGGCGGTGTTGGCCGGGTTGATGGTGGAAAAGGTGCTGACCAGCGCGCAGCCGTCGATCCGGGCCAGCACGGTATCCAGATCATTGGACCAGATGCTCGCGCCGCCCACGGGATAATAATAGGCGTGATTGCGGACGGTGTACGGGCTGTAAACGGCGTCTGGGGTGCGGGTATATTCGACCATGCCAAAATGGCCGCTGGAGCCGGCCTCGGCCGTACGTTTGAGCGTATAGGTGGAATAGCCGGCAAACCGGCCGAACTGCACGATGGAGACATTGAGCGAGCTGCCGAAGGTGTCAAACAGGCTTTGCACCAGCGCCTTGGCACCGACAATACTCTGGGCCTCGCCGCAGGTGCTGGCCGAGTGATGCTCATGGAAGGGATCGTTGGCGCAGTTCCATTGCGCTTTGGACCAATACCCGGGGCAGAGGCTGACGGTATTGTCCAGCACAATAGTGACATATTTCATTTGCGAATACCCGATTTTGCGGTATCCGGTCATGGAGAGGTCGATGATATAGGTGCCGGGATTGGACGCGTCGGGCGTAATGGTCTTGGTGAGCTCCATTTCTCCCGTCCGCCCGGGCCGGCTGGTGGCAGTTTTGCCATCTATGTATCCGTAGCTTTCGGTACGGCCGTCCAATGTGACGGTTCCGCTTTCGACCGCGCCCACCGTAACGATCAGGGACAGCGTCAGGATCAGGGCGGTGGTTAGCGCCACAAGGCGCGAAGGCAACCGGGAAATAAAATGTCGTTTCATAATGCAGGTTCCTCCTTTTTTTCTGCAGTTTCCTGTAAGGTGTAAATATATATATTTCTCTTCATCTATCTATATCGTAATTTGCTGTAGAAAGCTTTAGAGTATCGCCAGCCGCGCCGACTTATTTTTTAATATATCCTTAAACAATTTTTTTGTCTACCTGTGCGGAGGGTGGTTTTTGGGTGGTATTTTTACAAAACTCTATATGGCGCTAGGTTTTCATGCGGCAACCCTATCCTTTCTTTTCCACAAATAATCCCAACCGGGTCAAAACTTCCACGATCCGGCGCAGCAGCCGAGACGTTTTTTCGGGGGGCAGGGCGTGCTTTTCGGCGTCTTCCCGAAGGATCTGATATAAAACGTCCCTGTCCTCCATGGAGCTCCCTCCTTCTGTGTAATTTCCGGCGGGCCGGCGCAAGGGCAGGAGGGATGCTCGCCTTGACCGGACATTTCGCCGATCATATAAGAAGAGCGTGGACAGGTCTGTTCGGTTTACATGAAAATAAAAAAATTTCAAAAATAAAACAGCCCGTTTTTCAACGAACTGTTAAAAACTCCCATTTTTTGGCATCTGCGCCACCGCACGCACCGGGGAGCCTTCGGCCGCCAGCCGCAGCGGAAAGGCGAACAGCTCGACCTGCGTCGCGCCGGCGATTTTGCTCAAGCCGGTCAGGTTCTCCAGCAGGAAAACCCCGTGGGAAAGCAGCAGCCTATGTATCGGAAACGGTGCGCGGTCGGGCGACGGCATGTCCAGCCCCAGCAGCCGGACGCGTTTGTCGATCAGCCGCCGCGCAAAGTCCTCGCTGAGCACCGGGTGGTCGGTGTAATAGGTCTCCTGCCCGTAAAAGGCGTCAAAGCCGGTGTACAGCAGGACGATCTCGCCCTCCAAAACCGGCGCGGCGGCCTCCGCCGCAATGACCGGGCACCCGCGCACATCCAGCACCCGCGCCGGTCCGCAAAACGGGGCCAGCGGCGCGTCGCCGACGGATTCGGCCGAGGCGGTCAAATGCGACGGCGAATCGATGTGGGTGCCGGCGTGCAGCCCGGTCTGCCAAAAAAACGCCGAAAATCCGTCTTGCGCAAGGGAATGCGCCTGCGTCAGGCTTGGCGTCGGGTCGCCGGGATAGGCCGGCATCCCGTCAGTGATGGGGTGGCTCAGATCAACCAGTTTCATGCAAACCCCTCCCGCTTGAGCTTGTCGGTGAAAAACCGAAACGCCGTCGGTACCGTGACGGCGGAGAGGCTCTCCACCCAGGCCCAGCCGTCCGGCGCGTCCTGCCGGGGCGCATAGGCGCGCGTGCCCTCCATCTCCCAGCGCAGATGGGTGAAGAGGTGGGAGGCATGCCCCCACGGCGCCCGCGACAAAAGCGAGAGCCCCTCCGGAACGCTTTCGGGGAACTCCCACAGCCCACGCAGCAGCGCCGTTTCGCGCCGGCGCATCAGCACCCGCCCGTACGGGTCGGTGATGACAAACACCTGGCGCGAGACGGCTTTTTGCGGCTTTTTGGGGGCTTTGACCGGCAGGGCTTCAACGCGTTCGGCGGCGCGGGCGGCGCAAAAGGCCGCCGCCGGACACAGCAAACAGGTTGGATTTTGCGGCAGACAAATCAGCGCACCGAGCTCCATCAGCGCCTGGGTCAGGGTGCCCGGCGACTGATTTTCCATCAGCGCGCGCGCCCAGCCCTCCGTGCGTTTTTTCAGCGCCGGGGCGGCGACGTCCTCCGGGTCGTTTGCGATGCGGGCGTAAACCCGCAGCACGTTGCCGTCCACCGCCGGGACGGGCTGTTCAAACGCGATCGACAAAATGGCGCCGGCGGTATACGCGCCGACGCCGGGAATGGCCAAAAGGGAGTCAAGATCTTGCGGCACAAGGCCGCCGTATGTTTCCGCAACCAGACGCGCCCCGCGGTGCAGGTTGCGCGCGCGGGAATAATACCCCAGACCCTCCCACAGCTTGAGCACCTCGGCCTCGTCGGCCGCCGCCAGCGCAGCCACCGATGGAAACCGCGCCGTGAACCGCTCATAATAGGGCAGCAGCGCCGTGATGCGGGTTTGCTGGGCCATGATCTCGGAGACCCAGATGCGGTAGGGGTCGCGGGTCTCGCGGAAGGGCAGCGCCCGGCAGTTTTGGCGGTACCAGCCGGTCAGCGCGTCGGCCAAAGCCCTCACAGCGAAAGAATTTTGACCGCGCCGTCGGGGGCCGTGACCGACAGCCGGGTGATCGGCGTATTGTAATTTTGGATCATCAGGGTGGTGATGCCGTCCTCGACCTCTTTTTGGATCAGCCGCCGCAGATTGCGCGCGCCGTATTTGACCGAGTAGGATTTGTCCACCAGATAGGACATCAGCGTGTCGTCATAGGTCAGGGTGATGCCGCGCTGGGAGAGACTGTCCCGCAGCTCCTCCAGCATCAGCTTGGCGATGCCGGAAAAATGCTCCTTGGACAGGGTGTTGAAGCTGACGATCTCGTCCACGCGGTTGATAAATTCCGGGCGCATAACGTCCGACAGCGCCTTGAGCGCCTTCTCCTTGCCCTGCTCGGTGACCGTCCGCCCGAAGCCGACCGAGCCGTCCTTGCGGTCGGAGCCGGCGTTGGAGGTCATGATGACGACGGTGTTTTCAAAGTTGACCTGACGGCCGTGGGCGTCGGTGATGCGCCCGTCGTCCAGAATCTGGAGCATGATGTTGAGCACGTCGGGATGCGCCTTCTCAATTTCGTCAAACAGGATGACGCTGTAGGGCTTGCGGCGTATCTTCTCGGTGAGCTGGCCGGCCTCGTCGTAGCCGACATAGCCCGGCGGCGCGCCGATGATGCGCGACACCGAATGTTTTTCCATAAATTCGGACATGTCCAGCCGGATCAGCGCCTCGGGCTGGTCGAACAAATCCTGCGCCAGCCGCTTGACCAGCTCGGTTTTGCCCACGCCGGTCGGCCCGACGAAAATGAAGGACACCGGCTTGTGCTTGGGCGAGATGCCCACCCGTCCGCGCCGGATGGCGGCCGCCACGGCGGCGATGGCCTCGTCCTGCCCCACAATGTGGGTTTTCAGGCGATCCTCCAGCTGCGCCAGCCGCTCGTATTCCTGCTCCTGAATGCGCGACGCCGGGATTTTCGTCCACTGCTCGATGACCCGCGAGAGATGCTCGACGGTGAGCGACGGCGGGCCGTTTTTGGTGATCTCCTCCAGCCGCCGGGTGATGATGAGCTCGCGGCTTTTGAGCTGCGCCAGCCGTTCATAGGCCGACGGTGAGGTGTCCGCCAGCAGGCTCTCCCGCTCGGACCGGATGGCGGTGATCTCCTGCCGGATGCGCTCGGACTCATGGATGACAGCGTCCTTGAGGTTTAAATCCGAACAGGCCTCGTCGATGAGATCAATGGCCTTGTCGGGCAAAAAACGGTCGGTGATATACCGCTCGGACAGGACGACGGCCTGCCGGGCGACCTCCGGCGTGATGCGCACGCCGTGGAACTGCTCGTAATAATGGGCGATGCCGCGAATGACCTCCACCGTCTCCTCGATCGACGGCTCGTTGACGGTGACCGGCTGGAAGCGGCGCTCGAGCGCCGCGTCCTTTTCAATGTGCTTGCGGTATTCGTTGAAGGTGGTGGCGCCCACGACCTGAATTTCCCCGCGCGACAGCGCCGGCTTCAGGATGTTGGCGGCGTTCATGGAGCCCTCGGCGTCGCCGGCGCCGACGATATTGTGCACCTCGTCGATGACCAAAATGATGTTGCCCAGCTTGCGGATCTCCTCAATGAGCCCCTTCATGCGCGACTCGAACTGGCCGCGAAACTGCGTTCCGGCGACCAGCGCGGTCAGGTCGAGCAGGTAGACTTCCTTGTCCTGCAATTTGTACGGCACCTGCCCGTCGGCGATGCGCTGCGCCAGCCCCTCGGCGATGGCGGTCTTGCCGACGCCCGGCTCGCCGATGAGGCAGGGGTTGTTTTTCTGGCGGCGGTTTAAAATCTGCACCACCCGCTCGATTTCACTGGAGCGCCCCACAATGCGGTCGAGCTTGCCCTCCTTGGCTTTTTGGGTCAGCGAGATGCAATAATTTTCCAAAAATTTGCGTTTACCCCGGCTGTCGGCTTCCCGGGGGCCTTCGCGCGGCGGACGCGGGGACGGCTCGCCGTCGGGGCCGCCCGACGCGCCGAACAGCCGGTTTAAAAACGGGAAGGTGGCGGTTTTGCCGGCGTCGTCATCCTCCTCTTCGGAGGTCTCCTCGGTCGGCATCGGCATCAGCTCGTTCATGTTGCCGAACGCCTCCATCATATCGCGGGTCAGGCCGTCCAGATCGTCGTCGGAAATCCCCATGCGCGTCATCAGATCGCCCACCGGCTTGATGCCCAACTCCTTGGCGCATTTGAGGCAGATGCCCTCATTGGCCGACTGGCCGTTTTCAATTTTCGTGATAAAGACAATGGCAACATTCTTGTTGCAGCGGGAGCAAAGAGGTGGCTGCATGGGTGACAACTCCTTTTTAGTCGTTTCAAAGAACGGTGTTCTTTGAAACGATACAATATGGATAATTTTTCGGGGAAATGAATTCCCCCGAAAAATTCAATTATCTACGGGAGAGGGAGTGCGGGAACTATTTGTTCATTAAATTCTTCATTTGGTGCATAAAGCGCACGAAATAGAGGGCCAACGATACAAAATTGAGCGCCAGAGCCGCCAAGATCAGCGGCAGCTTGACGGCGGCGGGCAACGCCGGAAAAATCAGCAGCGCCACGCACACCAGAAAGAAAAACACCGCCGAGAGCTTGCCAAAGAGCTGCGAGGGCGAAACGTCACGCATTTTTTTGTACTGCACCAGCGCGCCGATGCCCATCAGCGCCTCCTTGCAGCAGAATACGCCGACCGCCCACCACAAAATGGGATCCTGGGTGGCGATACAGAAAATCACCATGGCGGCCATGAGTTTGTCGGCCGTGGGATCCAAAATGCGCCCCAGCTTGGTAATCATATTCAGCCGCCGGGCCAAAATACCATCCAGCACGTCGGTGGCGCAGGCCACGGCATACACCAGCGCCGCCCAAAGATTGGCGTGCGGCGCGCCGGAAAAAAACACGGCGGGAAAAACACCTACCAACGCGAGGCGCAGCAAGGAGAGCAAATTCGGAAGATTCACGCGGCATCCCTCGTTTAATCGTTATCTTTATAAAAGCCAGGCGATGGGGTTGGCATTGATGAAAAATTTCAGCAAAAAGGTTCCGTTTATAATGTCCGCCGGGATCAGTATGCCTAAAAACCGGATCATCCATCCGACGGCGAACATGACGAGCAGGCCGTACAGGCCGCCCAGCGCCAGCCCGCCCACCTTGTCGAGAAATTTTAGCCCCGGCAGGGAAAACACCATGCTGATAAAATGCGCCACCAGCGTGAGCAGCAGGCTGATGATGATAAATCCGAAGATAAACAGGATCACCCGGGTGAGGGTTTTCACAAACACGGAGGAAATGGTGGTCTTGACCGACTCGCCGGTTTCGGCGACCTGCTTGACCACGCTGTCCACCATGCCGTTTACCTCCTTGGAGGAGATCCCGAGCTTTTCAAAGGTTTTCTCGGCCAGATTGCGGTCGGATTTTTCGGGACTCGTGTTGTTTTCCCGCTGCGCCTCGTCGGAGGCGTCCTCGGTGACCCACTGCAAAAACGGCGCGATGGAATCCGCCGCCGTGTCGGTAAACCGATTGGCGATCTGCCCTCCGCCCCAAATGGCCAGAAAAAAGATCAAAATACTGGCCGCCGAAAGGATAAACCCCTTTCGGTGTCCCTGCCAGACGCAGAACCCCAAAATCATCAGAATCAGAAAATCGATCAAAATGCTCGTCATTGTCCTTCTCTCCCTATGGCCGTACGATGCGCGCCCCGTCGTCGGACAGCAGCATCACCGCGCCGTCTGTTTTTTGCAAAAGTCCCCGTGCGTCGCCCGCGTCGGTGTCCAGTACCGTTTGCAGCTCCTCGTCCATCACCAGCAGCCGGCCGGCAATCAGAAGCGAGGTTCTCGCGCCGCCGGCGGATAGTCCTGTCGGCCGCTCCTCAAACGGCCGCGCGGCCGTTTCGGTTCCCTTGGCGTCCACCGCCACCAGCTCAAAAAAACCGCTGATGGGATGGCTGCTCAGCCGCAGGAGCAGCCGGTCGCCGCCGGTGTCGCAGTCGAGCAAGGTGCGCCCACGGTAATCGTACGCACCGGTTTTTTGGCCGTCGGCGTCGAAAAATACCGCGCCGGCCTCCCCGACCACCCAAATCTCCCCCCCGGCCTTCCAGCACAGGGAGAAAAACAAATCCTCCGGCAGGGCGGTCTCGGCCTTGGGCGGCCGGTCGGCGTCCTGCGTATCCACCAGCGTCAGGCGGCTGACATACCGGCCGTCAAGCAGCTCGGAGGACAGAACCGCCAGCGTTTTTCCGTCGGCGGAAAGGCACGCGTCTAAAATATATTGGTCGGAGTACCATTTGATGACCCCTTTGCCCTTGGCGTCCATCACGGTGGCGGCGGCCTTGTACCCCTCCTCGGGGCTGACCACCACAAACCAGCCGGCGGCGTTCATCCGCGCGGTATAAATCTCGTTCGGCCAGGTCTGCTCGAGGCTGACGCCGCGCGAGGAGCCCAGAAGGAGCGACGTACCGCCCCGGTCATAGAGCAGCGCGGTTTTTTGCGAGACCTCCAGCGCCGGATTTTGCAGCGAGACATCGACCGCGTAGCGCTGTGTTCCGCCGGAGGAAAACATCACAAACCGGGTGGGAGACAGCATGGCGAACCCATCCTGCAGCGCGCCGTACCGCGACAGCATAAAGTCGTCGTAGGCAAAGGCGTCGGCTGTTTCCTCGCTCTCTCCGGAAAACAGGCGCCCGATGCCGCCGAAAAAACCGGCCAGGCTGTCGGCGCTGAGGTCATCCCGGTAGACGACGAAGGCAATGACGCTGAGCATGACGGCGAAAAACAGGATCAGGTACAGCGTCAGCCGGATCCGCCCGATTTTGGGCTTGGCGCGCCGGCGCGCCTCGGGGCGGATGGGCACGATTTTATTCTGTCGGGCCTGCACGGCGTCACCTTCTTTGTGTATCGTATCAAAAGACGGTTTCCATAAACGCGGGGACATTCTCCCACAAAAGCGGCGGGGCATACCACGCCCCGGTCATGTACAGCCCGTGGGGCGGGACGGTCGGCCCGGCAAAGCGCCGGTCGCCCCCGTCCAAAATACCCGGGATGTCCTCCGGCTCCAGCTTGCCGACGGCGGCGTACAGCGCGGTGCCCACCATGGCGCGCACCATATTGTACAAAAACCCGTTGGCCGACACCCGGAAGAAAAGCAGCCCGTTTTCCTCCCCGGTCTCGCAGGAAAACACGGTGCGCACGGTGGAGGAAAGCTCGGTGCCCACGGCGCGCACGGCGCTAAAATCATGGGTGCCGACAAATTGGGTGGCAGCGGCGGCAAAGCGCTCGGGCGACAGCGGCTTGGGATAAAACAGTGCGCGCCGCGCCCAAAAGGGGTTGGGATGCGGCCGGTTGTAAAGATAATAGGTGTATTCCTTGCGCTTGCAGCAATATATCGAATGAAACACCGGCGAGACGTCCCGCGCGGCCAGCACGGCGATGTCGGGCGGCAGCTCGGCGGACATGGCCCACGGCAGTCGGTCGGCCGGAATCCGGGCGCTCGTGTGAAAATTGGCGACATAGCGGGCGGCGTGCACCCCTGCGTCGGTACGGCCGCAGCCGTGCAGGACGACGGGATGCTCCACCACGCGGGACAGGGCGTCCTGCAAGGTTTCGCAAACGGTCGGGACGTTTTTTTGCACCTGCCAGCCGTGATAATTCGTCCCGTCATAGCGCAAAAGCAGGGCAAGGTTGCGCGTCACCATCCGTAAGCCCCCAAAAAGCCCACGCCCACGCTGACCGCCAGCCCGAGAAACAGCGCGGCGTAATCATACGGCGCAAAACGCAGCACCCGCATCCGCGTACGCCCCTCGCCTCCGTGGTAGCAGCGGCATTCCATGGCCACGGCCAGATCGTCCGCCCGGCGAAAGGCCGAGACGAACAGCGGCACCAGCAGCGGCACCAGCGCCTTGGCGCGGCGGAAAATGTTGCCGCTGTCAAAGTCGGCACCGCGCGCCTTTTGGGCGTTCATGATCTTGTCGGCCTCCTCGATGAGGGTCGGGATGAAACGCAGGGCGATGGTCATCATCATGGCCATTTCATGCACCGGCACCCGCAGCTTTTTCAGCGGCGAGAGCAGGCGCTCCAGCCCGTCGGTCAGCAAAATCGGCGAGGTCGTGAAGGTCAGCAGGAAGGTGCCGGCCACCAGCATCAAAATGCGGGTCACCATGTAGCCCGCCGTGATGAGCCCCTCGCGGGTGACGCGGAAGATCCAGAAGCTCCAGAGCTCAACGCCCGGCGTGTAAAACATGTTGAGCAGGCCGGTGAAGATCACGATAAACAGCAGCGGCTTCAGACCGCGCAGGATGTTTTTCAGGCGGATGCGCGACAGAATGATCGCCCCGGCCAGCCAGCACAGCATGATGCCGTACGTCACAAGCCCCTTGGCCAGAAACAGCGCGACGATATAGACCAGCGTCAGCACCAGCTTGACGCGCGGGTCGAGCCGGTGCACGATCGAGTCGCCGGGGAAATACTGCCCCAGGGTGATGTCCTTTAACATACCCCGCCACCTCTCCGAACCATGCGCAGGATCTCCTCACGGGCGGCGTCCACGGTATAGACGCCGGCGTCCGCCTCCAGTCCCAGCTCCCGCAGGCGGAGCATGATCCGCGTGACCGCCGGGGCGTTCAGCCCGACGGCGCGCAGCTCGTCCACACGGGAAAAGACCTCGCGCGGCGGCGCGTCCATCAGGATTTTCGCCTTGGACAACACCACCACGCGCGACACGGCGCGGGCGATCTCCTCCATGCTGTGCGTGACCAGCACGACGGCGCAGCCCTGCTTTTCGCGGTAGGCGGCGATGTGCGCCAGAATATCGTCCCGCCCCTTGGGATCCAGCCCGGCGGTGGGCTCGTCGAGCACCAGCACCTCGGGCCGCATGGCGATGACGCCGGCAATGGCCACCCGCCGTTTTTGGCCGCCGGACAGCTCAAACGGCGATTTTTCGCCCAGCGCGGGCGGCAGCCCGACGAAGGCCATGGCTTCCTCCACGCGGGCCTCGACCTCGGACTCGTCCAGCCCCATGTTGCGCGGGCCGAAGGAGATGTCCCGCCGGACGGTCTCCTCAAACAGCTGGTATTCGGGATATTGAAACACAAGACCCACCCGAGAGCGGATTTTGCGAACGCGCGCGTTGTCCTTCCAGAGATCCTGCCCCTCAAAGAACACCTGCCCGTTGTGGGGCTTCAGCAGGCCGTTGAAATGCTGAATCAGGGTGGATTTTCCCGAGCCGGTGTGGCCGATGATGCCCACCGCCTCGCCGGGGACAATGGCGAGGCTCACGTCGTCCAGCGCGCGGCGCTCAAACGGCGTGTCGGCTCCATATATATAAGAAAGGTGTTTGACTTCAAGAATCGGGGTCACTCGCAAAACTCCCATCAGCGGTTACACAGCGACTTGAAAATCGCGCGGGCGCATTCGTCCACGCCCAGAATATCCAGCGATACGGGCAGCCCGGCCTCCCGCAGCTCGTACAGCAGCAGGTTGGCCTGCGGCACGGACAGACCCGCCCGCGCCAGCAGCTCCCGCTGCGCAAACAATTCGCGCGGTGCGCCGTCGGCCAAAACTTCGCCCTCGGACAGCACCACCATCCGGCGGCACCGGGACGCCTCGCTCATGTGATGGGTGACCAGAATGACGGTCACGCCGTGTTCCCGGTTGAGGGTCTCGATGAGCTCCATGACCTCGTCGCGGCCTTGCGGATCGAGCATGGCGGTCGGCTCGTCGAGCACGATGCAGCGCGGGCGCATGGCGATGGCACCGGCAATGGCCACCCGCTGCTTCTGCCCGCCGGACAATCTGTGCGGCGCGTGCTCGCGGTATTCGTACATCCCTACGGCGCGCAGCGCTTCATCCACCCGCGACCGGATCTCCGGCGGCGGCACGCCCAGATTTTCCAGCGCGAAGGCGACGTCCTCCTCCACCACGGTGGCCACGAGCTGATTGTCCGGGTTTTGGAAAACCATGCCCACCGTCTGGCGGATTTGCAGGGTCAGCGCAGGGTCGCTTGTATCCATGCCGGAGACCAGCACCGTCCCGGAGGTCGGCTGCAAAATGGCGTTGCACAGCTTGGCCAGGGTGGACTTTCCCGAGCCGTTGTGGCCGACCAGCGCCAAAAATTCGCCCTGCGCCACCGTGAGGGAGAGCTCCCTCAGCACGGTCGGTGCGCCGGGCTCGGCCCCATAGGCGAAATTCACATGTTCAAAGCTCAGTATGGCATCCATCGTCCGGTCGCTCCACACGGTAAAAGTTTGCGGCCCTCCGACACCGGCAGACCGAGTTCCTCCGACAGTGCGCGTCCGCCGAAGCGGGCGGAGAAAACGCTGTCCAGCAGGTAGGTGAGGACGCCGGGGGCAAGCCCCGTGGTATAGGAGTTGAGAAACACACCCAGCGGGCGCTCGGAGAGCAGCTCGGCGCAGAGCGACAAAAATCCGTAGAGATCATCCTCGATCTTCCAGACCTCGCCGCCGGCACCGCGCCCGTAAGAGGGCGGGTCCATGACAATCAGATCATATTTCCGGCCGCGGCGGATCTCCCGCCCGGCAAACTCGCGGCAGTCGTCCACGATCCAACGGATAGGACGCGCCGCCAGACCGGAAAGTTCCGCGTTTTCCCGCGCCCAGTTCACCATGCCGCGCGCGGCGTCCACATGGCAGACCTCCGCGCCGGCCTCGGCGCAAGTCAGCGTGGCTCCGCCGGTGTAGGCAAACAGATTGAGGACGCTGACCGGCCGCCCGGCGTCGCGGATGAGCGCGGCGAGCGCGTCCCAGTTGACCGCCTGCTCGGGAAACAGCCCGGTGTGCTTGAAATTGGTGGGGCGTACAAAAAACCGGAGGGTACGGTAGGAGATTTCCCACCGTTCGGGCAGGGAATGGTTCTGCCAGCGGCCGCCGCCCTCCGCCGAGCGCAGATAGCGCGCGTCGGGCTTTTGCCAGAGGGGATGCCGCCGGGGCGTGTCCCAAATGACCTGTGGGTCAGGCCGCACCAGACTATGCTTGCCCCAGCGCTCCAGACGCTGCCCCGCGGAACAGTCCAGCAGCTCAAAGTCGCGCCAGTCGCCGGATACCCACATACCGCACATGCCTCCTAGTTTTGTATCGTCATATTATATCATCCAACAGCTCCCGGCGCAAGACAGAAAAAGAGAAGCCCTCAAGGATAAAAATCCTTGAGGGCCTCCCGATGTGGCATGGGTCTGTGCTATGGAAAATCAGTTGGTGACCGAAATCGTAATCGTGGTCGTGATATTGCTGCCGTCGGTCGTCTTGACGGCCAGCATCGCGGTGCCGGCTTTGAGGCCGGTGACGGTGACGCTGAAATCGTCATTGACCTTGATGGAGATGTTGGCGGGCGTCAGGACAACCCAGCTCAGCGGCAGTTCGCCGTCGTAAATGGTTTTCAGAGTCAGGGTTTTGCCCTTCTTGACGCTGCGCAGTCCGCCGCCGTCAATTTTCATGATGGTGGCTTTTTTGACCAGATTGTCCAGCGCCGTGCGCAGGGCGTCGGCCGCCGCGTTCACTTCGGACAGGCGGGCGTTGTCAATGTTTTCCATCACGGCCACGGCGGCGTCATAGGCGGCCTGCAACGCGGCGTAGGTGTCGGCGGTGTAGCTGCCCTGCAGCGCGATTTCGGCCTCGGCGATCAGCGCCGCCAGCGCGGCGATGTCGGCATTGTACTGCTCAACGGTGACGGCTTCCTGCCCGGGCAGGGAGGCCTCGTCGCCGAGGTAGAAGCTGGCGTAGCCCGGAGAGTTGTAAGCGCCGTTCTGATTGGCCACGCTCTGGCGATAGAACAGGTCGTGCATCAGGGCGCGGACGCCGTACTCGGTCGGGATCAGGGAGGTGACAACGGCCAGTCTCTGGCTGTTGCCGGAGCCGGAACGGTACACCAGCTCTTCGCGCCAGTCGCCCAAGAGGTCGGCCTTGAAGGTCAGTCTGTCGCCGCTGCCGGTCAGACCGGTCTGGAGCCAGTTGGAGGCCACCAGGGTATCCTGGTTGACCGACTGGATGTTGGCGCCGCTGAGGATCATATGGGTCAGGCCGCCGCCGAACCAGATGGCGAACGCACGCGGCAGACCCTGCGCCACCGTGTTGAGCAGGTTGCTGCGGTCAACGCCGTCGTACGGATTGCCGTCCTTGGTCAGCACTTCGCCGGTGGACAGGCTTCTGACGACGCCGGGGTCACCGGCCACGCTGCCGCCCTGCGCACCGGGGAAGCGGTTGGTAAAGTTGCCGGCGACCGTGCCGCCTTCGTCGCGGCCGGCGTACACGCCGTAGACAAGGGAGTTTCTGTCGGGATCATTGACGTTTCTGGGCGCGTCGAGGTCGGTGCTGCCCTTCATCGGATCGTGCAGGGTCAGGCCGGCAATCCAGCCGAACTGCTCGCCGGTGCGGATGTTGTCATACAGATGCTCTTCGCTCGGGCCGTGGAAGCGGATGGCGTTGGTTTTGTCCACGGGGAGCAGCTCCGAGTAGTCGCCGTGGCGGAGGGGGGACCATTCACTCGAAGCGACGTTGCGGTACGCTTCGACAAAGTTTGTGCCGCGCACCGGCGCTCTGTTCAGTCCGTTGATCGGGTCGTAGTTGTCCGAGACGGGCACCATGTCGCCGATGATGCAGATGGGCAGGATTTTGCCCGATTCCTCGTCATAGCCGAGAGTCATTGCCCTCATGACGATTTCGTCCTTGCCGTCGCCGTCGAGGTCACCGGAGGAGAGCTGATGGTTGCCTTTGTTCCGGTAGTCGTAGGCTTCTCCGCCCAGAGACCAATAGGCAGAATCGTCGGAATCGAAGGTGGAGAAAAGCTCCACCTTGTGGTCGCTGTTGATGAAGAAGGCGGCAAAGGTGGTGCGGGCATAATAGCCGCGCTCAGAAATGGCGTACCATCTGTCGCCGTCAAGGGAGGCCACGGCGCCGACATAGCGGCTGGCGCGGTTGCCCTGCGCGTCGCCCCATACGGCGGCCATCCAGGGGTTCACGTCAAGCCAGTAGGCCTCACGCGGGTCCATAAACTGCGCCTTGTAGCCTTCGGGATCATACAGGGTGCTGGTGTGAGGGAAGGCCAGGTAAGAGTAGTTGCCGCGCTGCGAGTTGGGGGTCATGGCCCAGTTTTTGACCACGCCTTGCTCGCCGTACGTGTCCACCAGATATTTGCTGCCCTGATAGGGGTGCGGATAGGCGGCGGAGTCCACGATGTAGCCCTTGCCGGTGCCGGCGTCATATTTGAAGGCGGTGAAGAATTCGCCGTCGGGCGCGGGACCGATCGGGCCGACGTGATAGGTCTTGATCCAGCGCTTGATATCGGCGTCGTTGACGCCGTCGTTGCCGTTGCCCTGCATCGGGCTGCGGTAGGAGATGGTGAAGCTGTTGAGGAGCGACCAACGCTCGTCGAGCTTGGCGGTGTTGCCGGTCTGGAAATACTCGATGAACTTGGGCGTGGTGGCCTCGAGGCCGGCCGCGCCGCCGACCACGGTGGCCAGCGTGTCTTCAAAGACGACCGCGTTGGATTCCGCGTCCCAGTTGCCGCTACGGGAGCCGGCGCCGGTCTTGAGCATGAGCTCGCCCACGCCGTCGCCGTCAAAGTCCTGCGCGAACATCATGGTCTCGTGGCCGTTGGTGGCTCTGACGTTGTAACCGAGGTCAACACGGAACAGCAGGGTGCCGTCCAGCTTGTAGACGTCGATGTACACGGGGGCGGTGGTGGTGGAGTTGCCGGCGTTCAGCGGCTCGGAGTTCATGGGGTCCTGGTTGGAGGACTTCCACATGAGGACGATCTCATATTCGCCGTCGCCGTCAAAGTCCGCCGTGGTCATGTCCGAGGTGGAGTATGCGCTGCTCATGGCGGTTCTCACAAACGGATTCGCCGGGTCGGTGGTGTTGACGGAATAGGGAAGCTTGGTGCCTTCGTCCAGATTCTCGACGTATTTGATGAACTCGGCTTCCAGCTCTTGGTACAGGGCCTTGGTGACGAGATTGGCCGTGCCTTCGCCGACATTGCCGAGGGCTTGTGTGGGCGCCCAGGCCACGTAGCCTACGGCGTTTTTGTCATAGGTGGCGACGCCGAGGTTGTTGGGCGTCGTGTTGTAGGCGTTCAGTCTGCTGACCCAATCGGACAGCTTGGCGGCGGTGACGGGGCTGCCGTCCTCTAGGGTTCCGTCGGCGTTTTCATAGGCCACGCGGAACTCACGGAGCAGATCCATATCCACGATTTCCCAGCAATATTTGCCGCCGGCATTGTACAGACCGAAGTAATACTCCATGTATTTGGCCTTCAGCTCGTTGTACAGCGCTTCGGACATCACGGCCGGGCCGCTGAAGGGGGTTGTAAGGGCCCAAGTGGCATCGCCGGTGTAAGTCCGCAGCTTTGTGACCCACGAGTCCAAATTGGCCTGGGTGATCGTCAGGCCGTTGAGGCCGTTGACATAGGCGGTGAAGATACCGGTGTTGGGGCCGACGGCGCCGCTGGCGAGAGCCCCGGTGAGCAGGTTCTGGTCATAGGGGCCGTTGTAGTTGCTCGAGCGCGCTCCGGCACCGAAGATTTCGCCGTGATATTCAAATTGCGCCATGGGTACGGCGGCGGGAACTTTCAGAGGTATGTAGTGAACCGCGCCTCTGCCTGCTTGTCCGGATCCGCCCGCCAGAGCGGACAGGACGGGCACGCACATGCCCTGTCTTTCGCCTTCGGCTCCGTCGATGACCGGGGCGACTTCATAGAGGGAAGAGAGGACGCCGTTCGGGTCGGTATAGTTGGTGGGGGTGGAGTCCAGCTTGACAACGCCCGGGTTGGTGTCGTAATCGCTTTCGGGCATCACGTCTCTGGGTTCCACAGTGTCGATCAGAGCCCAATCGCCGCCGACGTCTTGACGGTAAATGTTAAAGGAGAGACCGTTGGGCTCGGTTCCCAAAAAACGCCAAGACAGGAACATGCCGTTCGCGGTTTGGGCGACGACAAGGCCGCGACCCAAATCCTCCAGCAAACTGTCTTCGCTGGCCGCGGCGGAGGACGGCGCGCTGAAGGCAAACAGGGAAAGGCATAACGCAATGGCGAGGGAAAGGGAAAGCGCTTTTCTCAGAATCTTTCGCATTTTTCTTCTTCCTTCCTTTTTATATGTATAGATAGCCAAGCCACTCGGCTACGTCCCGAACATCATGTCTCTATATCAATGACAGACCGGATGATCCGTACCATTTGATGTTGAGGCGTGTAACAATTCGCGGAGCGGATTCATTCCCCCCTTTCTTTCTATGTGAATTTTTTTGATTTTACCAAGCCACACACCCCTTCTCCAATTGTCAATGATCCGAGTACAATGTATCATATGTCGTATGCGGAAGCAAGCAAAAAAGTTCGAAATTTGTCTTCCATCTGTTTTTTAAACGTTTTTCTGACGTTCCGGCGTAACAAAACGAACATGGAGCTTTGTTCATTTCTTCCCCCGAAAATCAAAAAACCTAGAACCGGTACGGCTCTAGGTTGCAGCCTGTCGAAAAGGTTTCCTTCGGCCTCGGTATATGAGCCAAGTGGGGAGGAAAAGTGTGAACAGGAGGGGTTTTCCCCTCCTGTTCGCGTTGAGTGCAGCTTTTCGCTGCACGGAGTCCCGCCGCAGCGACATCAGGCTGTCAAAAAACTTTGTTTTTTGACAGCCTGATACCTAGAACCGGTACGGTTCTAGGTTTGTTCTCCGGTCGGAGTGGAAAACGGTGCAGACGCACGGCAGCATGGGAAAATGTCATTCTTTCCGATGTCCTCCCGGCGGGCGTGAAGCTCGTTTCCGGCTCCGTCACACTTAACGACAAAACCGTTTCCTACGGCATTGCGGGGCAGGCCATCGAGGTCACTTTGCGCGATACTGGTACAGGGTATCGCCACCGGAGCAGACCCCATCGGGGCAATCTGGGCAGACATCGGCTTTACGGTACTTTTGCGTTTCACGCTCTTTAAGACGGGCACCATTGCAGGCAGCATATGAGCGCCGCATGGCAAAGCTGGAGGTCTACGAAAAATTATGGGAAGCACAGGAGTCGATTCAAAGGGGCGAACCGCTCATTGACTTTGATGAAGCGATGGCGGGATTCAACGCGAAATACGGTATCGTGAAATGAGCCAGCCTTGTACCATCAAACTGACAACCCCGGCGCATACCGACCTTTAGCCACTTTGGACGACCCGACCGTGCGCGTGGTGAGCATGTCAAAGGCCGAGCTCGCGCGGTTGTACAAAAGCGCGTGAGTGTGTGCTGCGGGGGACAAAACGGACAAAAGGGACGGAAATTGTATCGAACCTGTTATTTTATTTTGGGTTGACAAAGTAAAATAAAAATGCTATAGTGCTATCCATAATTAACATTTCATTTTGGGGGCACAATTTTTATGACGGACAGAGCCGGTAAATACAAAACCAATCTTTCAGGAGAAGCCGCATACAGGTCGTTTGTACCGACACCGCTTCCACCAAATCCACTTGTCGAATTGGACAGCGAAGCGATAACACTGTTGGTGAACGCAAACAAACAGCTTGCGCTTCTGGAGGGTATTGCTGCACGAATTCCAAACGTCAATCTCTTTATATCTATGTACGTTCGCAAGGAAGCGTTGATGTCCTCACAAATTGAGGGGACACAGGCCACTTTGGAAGATGTGCTTGATCCGCTGATTGATGAAAACACCAACAGAAACGTAGCCGAAGTCATTAATTACATCAAGGCAACTGAGTATGCAATCGCCCGGCTGAAAGAACTGCCGCTGTGTAATCGTCTAATAAAGGAAGTTCATGCTGTGTTGATGGAAGGCACTCGCGGACAGGAGAAGAATCCCGGTGAGTTCCGGCATTCACAGAATTGGATCGGCGGGCAGGGCAGCACGTTGAAGAACGCTCGGTTCATACCGCCCGCGCCGGAAGATTTGACGCAGGCTATTTCTGATTTGGAAAAGTATATGAATTGTGATGATGATCTTGATGTACTAATCCGTGCGGCATTGATTCATTACCAGTTTGAAACTATACACCCGTTCTTGGATGGCAACGGCCGAGTTGGCCGTCTGCTTATCACATTGTTTCTAATGGGAAAAGGCGTGCTGACCACTCCGGCGTTATACATTTCATACTTTTTGAAAAAGAACCGTATCGAATATTACGACCGTTTGAGCGAGGTTCGCAGAGGTGGCAATTACGAACAATGGATTAAGTTTTTTCTGCAGGCTGTTTATGAATCCGC
>JAVBOJ010000014.1:0-22878 GCA_031550755.1 Oscillospiraceae bacterium | reverse complement strand
AGTGTGAAAAGGAGGGGCTTCCCCTCCTTTTCGCGTTGAGTGCAGCTTGCTGCACGGAGTCCCGCCGCAGCGACGGCATATCATTCAAAAACATCGTTTTGAATGATATGCGTTGACAATTCCCTTGCGTGAAAGAATTTCACGCAAGGGAATTGTCAAACCCCAAGGGAATGACCCTTGGGGTTTGTAAAATCCATCTTGCTTGTATGAACGATGGCGCTGTATTCTGTTCGGGTCGGAAGAGCCTTGCCCCTCCGCAGGAAAGCCAAACCCCCTGAGGGATTATACACCGAATCCGTTCTGCCTCTATGTGCTCCTCTTACATCGCGCTCCCCCTTCCGCTCGGTTGATGGTCTTAGTCTAACCTCAATTTATGAAGGGAGTATGAATAAAATGAGAAGAATTTGACAATTCGGTATGAACATTCCATTAAAAACTCATCCGCCCCAGCAGCGCCCGCGACAGGGTCAGCTCGTCGGCATATTCGAGATGTCCGCCCATCGGAATCCCGTAGGCCAGACGGGTCACCGTGACGTCGTACGGCCGCAGCAGATGCGCGATGTACATGGCCGTGGCCTCGCCCTCGGTGTCCGGATTGGTCGCCAAAATCACCTCGCGCACCCCGCCGGCGCTCACCCGCGCCACCAGCTCGCCGATGCGCAGCTCGTCCGGCCCGACGCCAGTGATGGGCGACAGCGCCCCGTGCAGCACATGGTAGCGCCCCTTATATTCGCGCGTGCGCTCGATGGCGGCCACGTCCCGCGCCTCGGCCACTACACAAATCGTGGACGCGTCGCGCGACCCGTTTTGGCAGACCGGGCAAATGTCCCCGTCGGTCAGGTTCTGACAGATCGAACAGGCGCGCGTTTGTTTACGCGCCGACACCAGCGCCTCGGCAAAGGCCGACACCTCGCGCTCGGACAGGGACAACACATGAAACGCCAAGCGGCCCGCCGATTTGCGCCCGATGCCGGGCAGGCGGGCAAACGCGTCGATCAGCGCCTCGACGGACGGCGGAAACAGCGACATCGTTAAAACGGCAGGTTGAGGCCGCCGGTAAACCGGCGCATCCCCTGCGACATATCGTCCTCGGCCTGGCGCAGCGCCTCGTTGACCGCGCTGAGCACCAGATCCTGCAACATTTCCACCTCGGCGGGATCCACCGCGTCGGGCGACAGGACGATTTCGGTCAGCTGCTTTTTGCCGGTGACGGTCGCCTTCACCGCGCCGCCGCCTACACTGGCCGTGTAAGTTTTGGCCTCCAGCTCCTCCTGCGCCTTGAGCATGTCCTCCTGCATTTTCTGCACCTGCTTGAGCATGCCGGGGTTGACCCCGCCCATCCCGGAAAATTTCTTCGACATAGTATATTCCTCCTTGTCAGTGAATGGTGTTTGAAGAGCGCGGCATCCTTGACGCGCCCTCGTCCCAATAAATGAGACGCGTCCTTTTATTCCACCGTAACAATCCCGCCGCCGCGGGAGACCAGCTCGTCCAGCGCGGTGCGCTTGGGGCCGGGCGTCTTGGCCGCGAAAACCACCTCGACCGGATGCCCGCACAGGGCCTCGGCGCTTTTGGCAAACAGCGCGGTCGTCGGCGCGTTGTGCAGCAAATTGCGGGCAAGCTCGTCCACCTCGACGGTCAGCCGGCTGTCCGTCAACACGCAGGTCATGTCGGACAAAAACGCCCGCATCGGCAGCGCCAGCTGCGGCAGCACCGCCGCGCCCAACGCCGCCGCGAAATCCGCGTCCGCCGCCGCAACGGGCGGAGACGGCTCCGGGAGAGGCGCTTCCGGGATGATCGGTGCGGGGGCAGACGAGACGGGGGCGGGCTGCGGCGGTGTTTCAACGGACGGCCTTGGCGCGGGCGCGGCGACGCGCGGCGCGCCGTCCAGCATGGTTTCCAGACGGGTCAGGCGGGCTTCCAGCGCCTCGGGCGAGACGGACAAACGCTCCTCGCACAGGCGGATGAGACACAGCTCGGCGTCCAGCCGCCGCGATATACTGCGCGGCAGCAGCGTTTGCGTCTCCTGCAGGCGCGACAGGCAGTAGAGAAGCCTGTCCGCCCCGAAGCGCTGCGCCAGCTGGCGTTCCGGCTCCCGCAGCGTCACGGCCCCGGGCGAAAAATGAAACAGCAGCAAATCCCGCAGAAAATGCGACAATTCGTCAAACAAAGCGCCGGCGTCTCGTCCGGCCTGATACTGCGCCGCAAAGGAGGCCAGCGTTTCCGCCGTGTCGCGCCGCTCGACGGCGTCGGCCAGCGACAAAATTTGCGCCAGCCCCGACAGCCCCAGCGCCGTGTAAACGCCGTCCTCGGTCAGCGCCGACACGCCGCCCGACAGGCATTGGTCGAGCAGGGACAGCCCGTCGCGCAGCGACCCGTCGGCCAGCCGCGAAAGCAGGGAGGCCGCGTCGGGCGACAGGGCGCAGCCCTCGGCTTCGGCTGTCCGCGTCAGGTGCGCCGCCATGGCCGCGGGCGAGATGCGCCCGAAGGCGAACCGCTGACAGCGGGACAAAATCGTCGCCGGGACCTTGTGGGTCTCGGTCGTGGCCAAAATAAACAGCACATGCGGCGGCGGCTCCTCCAAAATCGTCAGAAGGGCGTTGAACGCCCCGGTGGAGAGCATGTGCACCTCGTCGATAATATACACCCGGCGGGAAAGCGCCGCCGGGGCGTAGACCGCTTCCTCCCGCAGGGCGCGGATATTGTCCACCCCGCTGTGGGACGCGGCGTCTATTTCAATGACGTCCATTGCGCTGCCATCTAAAATTGAACGGCATGCGGCGCAAGCGTTACAGGGATCGCCCTCCTTGGGATGCTCACAATTGACCGCCCGCGCCAAAATTTTGGCGCAAGTGGTCTTGCCCGTCCCGCGTGTCCCGGTAAACAGATAGGCGTGCGAAAGACGGCCGTCCCTCGCCTCCCGGCGCAGGGTGGCTGTGATATGCTCCTGCCCGACCACGTCGGCAAAGGTCAGCGGCCGGCAACGCCGGTACAACGCCTTGTACAAGGATTCCGCCTCCCCGCGTATAAAGCGGGCCGGAAAACCCGGCCCGTTTCGCTTTTGTTCATTTCCCCGCAAGACCGCGCACCCGCCGTTGTCACCCCAATATGCCCGGAACCCAGGTAGCCGGCTCGGAAACGGCACCCTCGCGGCACACGGGAGGTTCCGCTGAATGCTGCTCGGTTCCCCGCCTGACATGGTTCACGGGTTCCCGTTGCGCAAGACCGGTTCCTCATCACCGCTTGCCTGGGTCGGACGGCACACTGGAAGCACCGAGGGCGGGAGTTCATCCCTGCTGTAGCGGGTTGCAGGTACAGGGCACCGCTGTCTCCCCAACTAGCGCGGCCTTGCCGAGAAATGAAGGATACGTTGCTATTATAACCGGGAGATTGTAAAAATGCAAGCATGACGGGGCAGATAACAGATAACAGATAATAGATAGGGACGGGGGACGCGGCGTTTGTGGGGCGATGATCAATCGCCCGCATCCAATCCCCAGTCGGCTACGCCAACAGCCCCTTTGGGAAAGGGGCCTTGGGAACGCCGCACGCCCATGCCCCCTTTCCAAAAGGGGGTGGCCGCAGGCCGGGGGATTGTGGGCACACCGGCGCGCCGAGGGCGTCGCGCCCTGCATTGCGCGGGGGGGCGGGATGCGCCGGGGCATGAGAGTATGTCCGCTTTATGAACTTTTTCTTTGTCTCTTGACATTCCCCCGCCCCGGTGGTAAAGTAGCGTTAGCACTCTCAACTATCGAGTGCTAAACAGGTGATGAAAATGGAACTGGATGCCAGAAAAAAACGTATATTGAAGGCGGTCGTCGAGGACTATATCCAAAATGTGGAGCCGGTCGGCTCCAAGTCCCTCGCCGAACGCCCGGGGCTCGATTTTTCCCCGGCCACCCTGCGCAATGAGATGGCCGAGCTCACCCGGCAGGGATATCTCGAGCAGCCCCATACCTCCGCCGGCCGCGTGCCCTCCCCGCTGGGCTATCGGCTCTATGTCAACGAGCTCATGCATCGGCACCAGCTCTCCCTTTCGGAAATGGAGTCCATCAACGCCTCCCTCCGGCTTAAAATGCTCGAGCTGGACAATTTGCTCGCCGAGGCCGGACAGTTTCTCGCCTCGCTGACCCAATACACCGCCTATACCCTCGCGCCGCGCGCAGACACCGTCCGGATCATTCGGTTTGATCTCTTCGCCGCCGGCGCCGACGCGTTTATCATCGTCCTTGTGACACAGCCCGCCGTCGTGAAAAACAAGCTCTGCCGCCCGCCCTTTGCCCCGGAGGAGGACACCCTGCGCCAGCTCTCCCTGTCGCTCAATCTCTATCTCGTCGGGCTCTGCGTCTCGGAGCTCGGGGAGGCGCACTGGGAAGCGGTCGCGGCGCGTACCCCCGACGGCAGGCCGTATATTCCCTTTATTGTCGAGTTTCTGCAGGAGACGGAGCGCTCCTTTGATACGCGCGAGGTCATGCTCTCGGGGCAGTCGCATCTTCTCTCGCATCCGGAGTACCGCGATATCCTCAAGGCGCGGCGGCTGCTGGAATATCTCTCCGACCGGAGGGAGCTTTCGAAAATCTCCACCCCCGACCCGGCGACCCCCGTCCGCTTTGTCATCGGGCCGGAAAATGTCAATGAAGCCTTGCAGGACGCCAGCGTCATCATGGCCACCTATCACATCGGCGACAACCTGCAGGGGATGATCGGCGTCGTCGGCCCCACGCGCATGGACTACGCCCGCCTGTCCTCCCATTTGTCCTATTTTGCCCAGCGGCTGGGCCATTATCTCAGCGGAGAGGAAGAAGAATCAACATGAGTACCAAAAAGAAGCAGCCCGAGCCCCTTCCCATCCCCGACGCGCCGCCGGATTTGCCCGGGGTTCCGCCCGACGGACAGACGGCGATGCCGGACAACGCCGCGCCGCCCGGGGAAACGGACATGACCCCGGAGGAAATGGAAGGCTTTTTGACCTCCTGTCTCTCGGCCGCCGCCGAGCTGGCCGAGCTGAAAAATCATCACGCACGGCTGGCCGCCGAATATGAAAATTTCCGCCGCCGCACCGCCCGCGAGCGCGAGACCCTCTACAAGGACGCCGCCGCCGACACCGCCGCGAAATTTCTCCCGGTGTACGACAATCTCGAACGGGCGCTCAAGCAATCGACCGAGGACGCCGCCTATGCCCGCGGCGTCGAGATGATTATGGCCGGGCTGATGGAAATTCTCGGCAAGCTGGACATTCAGCCCATCGCCGCCGCGAACGATCCGTTTGATCCCACTGTACACGACGCCGTCATGCATATCGACGACGAGGCGCTGGGCGAAAGCGTGATCGCCGAGGTGTTCTCCCAGGGGTTTATGATGGGCGACAAGGTCATCCGCCACGCGATGGTCAAGGTGGCAAACTAGTCCTTTGAAGCGCACCTTTCTCCCGTGAAATCAATCGCCGCGTAGGCGGATTCATTCCGCCGCAGCGGCATCCCTAGTCCATATCGAGAAAATCCGCAGATTTTCGAGAAATAATTTCTGGAGGAAATTTTTATGGGTAAAATTATCGGCATCGATCTCGGCACCACCAACTCCTGCGTCGCCGCGCTGGAGGGCGGCGAGCCCACCGTCATCGTCGGCGCCGAGGGCAACCGCACCACGCCCTCCGTCGTCGCCTTCGCCAAGGACGGCGAGCGCATGGTCGGGCAGGTCGCCAAGCGGCAGGCCATCACCAACCCCGACCGCACCATCGCGTCGATCAAGCGCGACATGGGCACCGACCGCCGGGTCAAAATCGACGGCAAAAACTACTCGCCGCAGGAAATCTCGGCCATGATCCTGCAAAAGCTCAAGGCCGACGCCGAGGCCTATCTCGGCACGACGGTCACCCAGGCCGTCATCACGACCCCCGCCTATTTTACCGACGCCCAGCGGCAGGCCACCAAGGACGCCGGCAAAATCGCCGGGCTGGAGGTGCTGCGCATCATCAACGAGCCCACCGCCGCCGCGCTGGCCTATGGGCTCGACAAGGAGCACGACCAGAAAATCATGGTCTATGACCTCGGCGGCGGCACGTTTGACGTGTCGGTGCTCGAAATCGGCGACGGGGTGCTCGAGGTGCTGGCCACCGCCGGCAACAACCGCCTCGGTGGCGACGATTTTGACGAATGCGTCATGAAATACATGGTGGCGGAATTTAAAAAGACCGCCGGCGTCGATCTTTCAGGCGATAAAATCGCCATGCAGCGCCTCAAGGAGGCCGCCGAAAAGGCCAAGGTCGAGCTGTCCGGCGTGACCTCCACCTCGGTCAATCTGCCTTACATCACCGCCGACGCCACCGGGCCCAAGCATCTCGACATGACCCTCACCCGCGCCAAATTCAACGAGCTGACCGCCCACCTCGTCGAACAGACCCTCGGGCCGGTGCGGCAGGCGCTGAAGGATTCCGGGCTGGAGGCCAAGGATCTCGCGCGGGTTTTGCTGGTCGGCGGCTCGTCGCGCATTCCAGCCGTGCAGGAGGCCGTTGCCAAGCTGACCGGCAAGGAGCCGTTTAAGGGCATCAACCCCGATGAATGCGTCGCCATGGGCGCGGCCATTCAGGCCGGCGTGCTGGGCGGCGAGGTCAAGGATCTGCTGCTGCTCGACGTTACGCCGCTGTCCCTCGGCATCGAGACCATGGGCGGGGTGTTTACCCGCATGATCGAGCGCAACACCACCATTCCCACCAAAAAAACACAGGTGTATTCCACGGCCGCCGACGGGCAGACCTCGGTCGAGGTTCATGTGCTGCAAGGCGAACGCGAAATGGCCGCCTACAACAAGACGCTGGGGCGGTTCCATCTCGACGGCATCCCGCCCGCGCCGCGCGGCGTCCCGCAGATTGAGGTCACCTTTGACATCGACGCCAACGGCATTGTCCACGTCGCCGCCAAGGATCTCGGCACCGGCAAGGAGCAGCAGGTCACCATCACGGCGTCGTCCAACCTCTCCAAGGACGATATCGACCGCGCCATGAAGGACGCCGAGCAGTTCGCCTCCGACGACAAAAAGCGCCGCGAGGAGGTCGATACCCGCAACCACGCCGACCAGATGGTGTATCAGTCGGAAAAAACGCTGACCGACATGGGCGACAAAATTTCCGACGACGACAAGAAGCCGGTCACCGAGGCGCTGGAGACCCTCAAGGAAGCCCTCAAGGGCGAAAATTATGACGACATCAAGGAGAAAACAGAGGCGCTGGCCAAGGCGTTTTACGCCGTCAGCGAAAAGCTGTACTCCCTGGTGCCGCCTCTGGCGCCGGGCGCGGCCGCGCCCCCGCCGCCGGACGACAATGTGGTGGACGCGGATTTTAAACCGGTGGACGAGGAGAACAAATAGGGAGAAACGAGGGGCGGCCGGGGCGGCCGCCCCTCTCTTGTTTTGTGGTCTTGTCCCCCGTTGTTCCCAATTTTATACAACACGGCGCCGACATCCCCGCCCGACCCGGCGAGGCGCGGAGCGCCGCAGACCGGGTCGGGGGAGCGCCTCCCGGCCAAAGTACCGGGGGTCTCGGGGGCGGACAGAGCCCCCAAGCGTGCTTTCTTTGGTGACTTTCTTTCGCACGACCAAAGAAAGTCACGTCCCCGTCCATAAAACGATATACCGGGCGCCGAGGGCGGCGTCCGCTATGTCACGCTCGCTGCGCCCCTGCCGCTCCGGTTTTCCCTTCGGGCGGTTCCCGCCCTGCGGGAAAGACCTGCGCTTTGTCGCAAAATAAGTCCGCGCTCCGCTCAAAGCAAGCTTCTCGTCTCCGCTTGCCTTATTTCGCGACCCGGGCGGCGAGACGCTTCTATGTCACGCTCGCTGCGTGTGCGCAGCCGGTCGTCCAAGCCTGCTCCGAATCTTTACGGACAGAACGCTTCGCGTTCTTGGTTCCGCAGATCCTGCGCCGCTTGGCCTCCCTGCGCACCCGGCTCGCGCTTCTCTTTTTTTCACTTGCGCCCGCCCTCGAAACATGATAAAATTATGCACAGGCGACGGAAATGTCCGTCGGCCGGCCACGGGCGCGCTTTTTTTGCGCCCTATCCGTGTTTACAAAGCGAAAGGATGTCACCTCATGCCCTCTCAGGACGCCGTCTGGAAGCATATCCTCACCGAGCTTGGCCGTGACAATTCCCAGACTGTCATGAGAACCTGGTTCGACGACGCGTCTATCCTCAAAATGACAGAGGATAGGCTGGTCATCTATACCCCGCCGGGCTTCAAGCGGGACATTTTGCAGGGGCGGTACGCGCCCCTCATCCGGGAGATCCTCAAGCGGTATTTAAACACCGACTATGTCATTGAGGTGCTCTCGGAAAACGAGCTGGACGAATTTCTCAAAGAAAACGGCCCGCCGGCGCAGACCCCCGACCGCAATGAGTTCGTCTTTGACCGTTTTGTCGTCGGCGCGTCCAACAAATTCGCCCACGCCGCCTCGCTGGCGGTGGCCGAGTCGCCCGGCCGGCTGTACAATCCGCTCTTTCTCTACGGCGGCTCGGGGCTGGGCAAAACCCATCTGCTCTACGCCATTTTAAACCATGTATCCAAGGAGCATCCAAATTATTCCTGCCTGTACATTTCCGCCGAGCAGTTCACCCATGAGTTGGTCGCCGCCATCCGTACCGGCAAAAATCATGAGTTTCACGAAAAATACCGCCGCGCCAACCTGCTGCTGGTGGACGATATCCAGTTCATCGCCGGCAAGGATTTTTCGCAGGAGGAATTTTTCCATACCTTCAACACGCTCTATGAATCGGGGCATCAGCTCGTCATGACGGCCGACCGGCCGCCCAAGGAGCTCAACCGCATCGAGGACCGGCTGCTCTCCCGCTTCGGGTGGGGGCTGGTCACCGACCTTCAGCCGCCCGATTTTGAGACCCGTATGGCCATTGTCAAGGTCAAGGCGTTCCGGCTTGGGCTGCATATGCCCAATGAGGTCGCCGAATACATCGCCTCGTCGGTCACCGGCAATGTGCGTCTGCTGGAGGGCAGCGTCAAAAAGCTGATGGCCTACCGCGACTTGCTGCACGGTGACATTCAGCTCGAGGCCGCCAAGCGCGCCCTTAACGACCTCATCCGGGAAAATCCCGGCGTCGCGCCCACCCCCAAGCTCATCATCGGGGAGGTCTGCGACTTTATGGGCTTTACCAGAGAGGAAATTCTCGGTTCCAACCGCCGCGCCGAGCTGGTGGAGGCCCGGCAGGTCGCCATGTACCTCTGCCGCCGCATGACAGACCTGTCCCTGTCCGACCTCGGCAAGTCCTTCAACCGCGACCACACCACCGTCCTGCACGCCTTCGAGCGCATCGAGGAGCGCCAGGAGCAAAGCCAGCAGCTGCGGGATTCTTTAGCTACCATGATGGAGAACATAAAAAATAAGTGAGTTAACAGTGAATAGTTAACAGTGAACAGTGATGGAATCGCGCGGAACGCGATAAATTTAATTTGTCGGCGAAGCCGACTCCAAAACTGTTCACAATTCACTGTTCACTATGTTATCCACAACATCCCCTGGATAACACCCACGCCCCCTTGTGGATAACTCCGCGCCGCACTGGCGCCGGGCACTTATCCCCACCGCCTGTGTATAACCCCCTGCCTTATCCACACCCGGTGTTGGAAAGCTTTTCTTTTATTTCCAACGGTTTGCGACAGATATCCACAATCCACAGCCCTAGTAACCACCGTAGCCAGCTTACATATCTATTCTTTCTTTCTCAGGGATAGAACGGGAATATTTTTTATTGAGCGAAAAATACAATCAATTAAAATATACGCAACTTTTTGTGGAGGGGATACGCGATGAAATTTACCTGTGAAAAGGCGATCCTGATGCGCGCCGTCACCGACGTGTCGCGCGCGGTGGCCGCCCGGAGCAGTCTTCCGGCGCTGGAGGGCATTCTCATCCAGGCCGGAAAAACCCTCAGCCTGACCGCCTATAATCTCGAAATCGGCATCCATACCACCGTCGGCGCCAACATTCTCAAAGAGGGCGGCGCCGTGGTCGGCGCGCGTCTGCTGGCCGATATCGTCCGCCGTCTGCCCGACGCGCCGGTGACGCTGGAGCTGTCCGACCGCTTTGTGCTGCACATCACTTGCGGCGTGACGGATTTTGACATTGCCTCCTGTCTGCCGGCCGATACCTTTCCCGAGCTGCCCGAGGTAAGCCCCGAGGCCGGGACCGTGCTGCCGCAGCATCTCCTGCGCTCCATGATCGCCGGGACGGTGTTTTCCTGCGCCGTCAGCGAGACAAAGCAGGTGCATACCGGCTCGCTGTTCGCCTTTGAGGACGGTCTGCTCACAATGGTGTCGGTGGACGGCTTCCGTATGGCCATTCGACGCGAGGCGGTCACCGGCGAGGGCATCGCCCGCGTCTTTGTCACGCCGGGCGCGGCACTGCGCGAGGTCGAGCGGATTTTGTCCGACGCGGAGGAGGAGACGGTGTCCATCGTCCTCGGTGCGCGGCATATCGGCTTTGTCATGGGCGAGACGACGCTGGTAACCCGCCTGCTCGACGGGGAATTTTTGAGCTATAAAACCGCCGTGCCGACCGACCGGCCGACCCGCGTGGTCTTCCAAACCGCCCAGCTGCGCGAGAGCGTGGAGCGGGTGTCGCTGCTGGTCAGCGAGAAAATCAAAAATCCGGTGCGCGTCACCGTGACGCCGGAGGGGCTGTCGCTCCAGTGCCTGACCACCCTCGGGCGCGGCGTGGATTTCTGCCCCGCCGAGGTGACCGGCGCAGGGTTTGAGATCGGCTTCAACCATCGGTATTTGCTGGACGCGCTGCGCGCCATCCCCGACGAGACCGTCGCGCTCGAGATGAAGGGCCCGCTGTCCCCGGCGGTGATTCTCCCCATGGAGGGGAATAAATATCTGTACATGGTGCTACCGGTGAGACTGAAGGCAGAGAACAATTAGCAATGATCAATTAACAGACGTATCCCAACTGTTCCCAACGTACCCCAACGGTTGCAACGGATTGCGGGCGACCGGGGACGGTCGCCCCTACGATGATGATGGGCACGGAATCAATCCCACCCGACACCGGCGAGGTGCGGAGCGCCGCAGACCGGGGCGGGTGAATGCCTCCCGGACAAAGTACCCGGGGTCTTGGGGGCGGATAGAGCCCCCAAGCGTGCTTTCTTTGGTGACTTTCTTTCGCACGACCAAAGAAAGTCACGCCCCCGTCCATAAAAGCGGAAGGATTAAAAAAAGCCACGGGCGAACGCAGTTCGCCCTACCAACGACAGGGGGGTCTGGGCCTCATGTACATTACCGCCCTCGCCCTGACCGATTTTCGCAACTTTGCAAAGGAAAAACTCGCCTTTTCCCCCGAACTCAACCTGATTTGGGGCGACAATGCCCAAGGGAAGACCAACCTGCTGGAGGCGGTCTTTTTCTTTGGCGGGGGCAAGAGCTTCCGCGCCGGACGCGACCGCGAGCTCGTGCGTTTTACGCAGGAAATGGCACTGCTGGAGGCCGAAATTTCCTCCCAGGGGCGGCCCCAGTCGCTGGAGATCCGGCTGTTTACCAATGCCCGGCGGCAGCTGTTTGCCGGGGGCGCAAAGCTTTCGGCCCGGGACATGGTAGGCAAGCTGCCCGCCGTCTTTTTCGGACCTGAGGAGCTGGAGATCGTCCGCGCGGGCGCACTGCTGCGCCGCCGGTTTCTCGATGTGGCGCTGTGTCAGCTCCGGCCGCGGTATTTGGCCGTGCTGAGCGAATACACCCGTGTTCACGCCCACAAAACAAAGCTGCTGCGCACACCCGACCCCACCCCCGCCCTGCGCGAGACCCTGCCGGTCTACAACCGGCGCATGGCCGAGCTGGGGAGCCTGCTGATGGAATACCGCGCCGCGTTTTGCGAGGCGGTGTCGGCAGAGGCCGAGGCGCTGCACCGCGACATCGCCGGCGGACGGGAAGCCTTGCGGGTGCGTTATGTGCCCTGTATGCCGTTGGAGGGGGCCGAGACGACCGAGCATTTTTACGACGCGCTGTGCTGCAAGGAAGCCGCCGAATGGCGGGCTGGGCTGTGTCTCTTCGGGCCGCACCGGGATGATCTGGAGATCACGGTCGGCGGCGTGAGCGCCCGGCAGTACGCCTCCCAGGGGCAGGCGCGCACGGCGGCGCTGTCGCTCAAGCTGGCCGAACGGGCGCTGTTTGCGAGCGAACTCGGCGAGCCGCCGGTGCTGCTGCTGGACGATGTTTTTTCCGAGCTGGACGTGTTGCGGCAGGATTATATTCTCCGGCATCTCTCCGGCGGGCAAATTTTGCTCACCTGCTGCGATCCCGGACGGGTGAGAACCGTTCATATTGGGAATGATATCCATGTGGAGGGCGGGCGGATTGTCTAGACCCCGCGCCCTGTTCTTAATTCGAGAAAGCGCCTCAGCGCTTTCGAGAGGATGGTTGAATGTTTCTTCACCTCGGACGGGATGTCATGACCCCGTATAACGACATTATCGGTATTTTTGATCTGGACTTTACCACAAAATCCAGGCTCACCCGGGATTTTCTCACCCGCGCCGAGCGCGAAAACCGGGTGGAAGCCGTGACGGACGACCTGCCCGCCTCCTTTGTGGTCTGCCGCAACGGCCGGGTGTATCTCTCGCAGATCTCGGCCGCCACGTTGAAAAAACGCGCCGAAAGCGGCACGATTGTGGTGGATGGAAACCTGTAGGGGACGCCGCCCTCGGCGTCCCGCAATCCCCCGTACCCCAACACCCCCAAAAAGGAGGTTTCCCCCTTGGACATACAGCAGGAAACGCCGCTTCTGGCGGTGACGGTACAGGTGGATTACCCGAGCTTCCGGCAGTTTTCCCGGATGTACCTGTTCAAAACGCCGACCCGCAAACGAAGCGTTCTCGTGGATCTGACCCTGTTTGTCGCGCTGTTTTTGCTGGTGGGGGGCTGGATGGTCTGGCGCACCGGGACATGGGGGGCGTTGCTGCCAGCCGCCGTATTTGGGCTGATGGACGCCTTTCTGGCCTCGATGTACCTCTGGGCGCCACCCCGGCAATACAAACGGCAGACCTTCCCCGAGATGACCTACGCCTTTTTCCCCGGACATTTTTCGGTGACCGTCTCCGGCGGAGACGCCTCCGGGATCCAATATACCGCCGTGCGTGAAGCCCGGGAGACAGACCTGATTTTTTGCCTGCTGCTGCCCGGACGGGCGGGGTATATCCTCCCCAAAAAGGACATCCCGCCCGAGGCGCGGGACAGGCTGCATGTGCTGCTGCGGGACACCTTGGGGAAGCGGTTTTCGTGATTCACCGCATTTCCATATCCTCGTTTTTATGGACGGGGGCGTGACTTTCTTTGGTCGGGGCAAAGAAAGTCACCAAAGAAATCCCGTCAGGGGGCTCTATCCGCCCCCTGAACCCCCGGTAATGTATCCTCAACGCGTTCACCCCGCCCGGTCTGCGGCGCTCCGCGCCTCGCCGGGTCTGGGAGGGAAATTGATCCGCTCCCCCAACGTTTGCCCGTTCGCCCATGTTCCCTCGCCGTTTCGGCGAGACCCGGAGGGTCGCAGACCGAACCGGGGGAAGATCTCCCGGACAACGCACCGGGGGTCTTGGGGGCGGATAGAGCCCCCAAGCGTGCTTTCTTTGGTGACTTTCTTTCGCACGACCAAAGAAAGTTACGCCCCCGTCCCCAAAAACGGGACGGGGGGATACAGCCGGGCGAACACAGTTCGTCCCTGCAGCGCAACCCACCCCCCGCGTCCCCATCTGTTCTCTGTTATCCGTTCTCTATTATCTGTCTTGGAGGTCTTGTATGAGCAACACAGACTACGGCGCCGAGCAAATTCAGGTACTCGAGGGGCTGGAGGCGGTGCGCAAGCGCCCCGGCATGTATATCGGCACGACGTCCATCCGCGGTCTGCATCATCTGGTGTATGAAATCGTGGACAATGCCATTGACGAGGCGCTGGCCGGCTATTGCAAAAATATCCGGGTCACCATCGAGCCGGGCGAGGGCATCACCGTCGAGGACGACGGGCGCGGCATCCCCGTCGGGCTCCATGAAAGCGGAAAATCGGCCGCCGAGGTGGTCTTTACCGTGCTGCACGCCGGCGGCAAGTTCGGCGGCAGCGGGTATAAAGTCGCGGGCGGACTGCACGGCGTCGGCGCGTCGGTGGTCAACGCCCTGTCGGAGGATATGCGGGTGCGTATTTTCCGCGACGGCAAAATTCATGAGATGCGCTTTTCGCGCGGCGAAATCGTCGCGCCCGTCGCCATCGTCGGCGACACCGAAAAAACCGGCACCTGGATTTATTTCAAGCCCGATCCCGATATTTTCGAGGAGACGGTCTATGAATTTGACACCCTGTTGACCCGCCTGCGCGAGCAGGCCTTCCTAAACGCCGGGCTCAACATCACCCTGACCGACAACCGCGAGGAAACCCCGCTGGTGGAAAAGCTGCACTATGAGGGCGGCATCCGCTCGTTTGTCGAGTATATCAACCGCAACAAAACCCCCCTGCATGAGCAGGTTGTGTATATTTCCGGACAAAAAGGCGACTCCATGGCTGAAGTTGCGCTTCAATATAACGATACCTATATGGAGACCCTTTACTCGTTTGCCAACAAGATCCGCACCACCGAGGGCGGTATGCATGAAACCGGCTTCAAGACCGCCATCACCCGCGTGCTGAGCGAATACGGCAAGAAATACAACATGCTCAAGGAGGGCGACAAGCTCTCGGGCGAGGATGTGCGCGAAGGGCTGACCGCCATTGTCTCGGTCAAGCTGACCGACGCGCAGTTTGAGGGGCAGACCAAGACCAAGCTGGGCAACTCCGAGATGCGGGCGCTGGTCGATGCCATGGTGACCGAAAAGTTGACCGATTTTCTGGAGGAAAATCCCAGCATCGGCCGGGCGATTTTGGACAAGGCGGTCAACGCCGCGCGCGCCCGCGAGGCCGCCCGCCGCGCCCGTGAGCTCACCCGCCGCAAGACGGCGCTGGAGGGCTCCAGCCTGCCCGGCAAGCTGTGGGACTGCAACGAGCGCGACCCCCGCCTCACCGAGCTGTACATCGTCGAGGGAGACAGCGCCGGCGGCAGCGCCAAGGCCGGACGCGACAGCCGCTATCAGGCCATTTTGCCGCTCTGGGGCAAGATGCTCAACGTGGAAAAAGCCCGGCTGGACAAGGTCTACGGCAACGAAAAGCTCGCGCCGATCATTTTGGCGCTGGGGGCCGGCGTCGGCGACGAATTTGACATCGCCAGGCTGCGGTACAACAAAATCGTCCTGATGGCCGATGCCGACGTGGACGGCAGCCATATCCGCACCCTGCTGCTGACCTTCTTTTTCCGCTGTATGCGCCCGCTGATTCAGGACGGGCATGTCTATATCGCCCAGCCGCCGCTCTACAAGCTGACCCGCGGCAAGCAGGTGCGGTACGCCTATTCCGACCGGGAGCGCGACGCCGCGCTGGAGGAGATGTCCGGCGGGGACGCCACCGTGGCCGCCAAAATTGAGGTCTCGCGCAACAAGGGCCTCGGCGAGATGGACGGCGAGGAGCTTTGGGCCACCACCATGAACCCCGAAAACCGCACGTTGCTGCAAGTCGAGCTGGACGACGCCTTCTCCGCCGACCAGATTTTCACCGTCCTGATGGGCGACAAGGTCGAGCCCCGCCGGGACTTCATCGAGAGCCACGCGAAGTATGTGGTGAATTTGGACGTGTGATGACAGTTAACAGTTAATAGTTAACAGTTAACTGTTATGGAGTCGGCTTCGCCGACAAATTAATTTATCGCGCGAAGCGCGATCCCTTCACTGTACACTGTACACTGTTCACTAAAAAAACAGGGGGTTTTTATGCGACGCATTGCAAAAGCCATCTTGAGCCTATGTCTCGTGCTGGCGCTGTTGCCGGGCGTTTCCGCCCGCGCGGCGGGCGCCGCGCCTCTGTCGATCCGGTATCAGCCCGGCGTCGGCAGTACGCTGGAGGTCGCCGTCACCCTGCCGGACGATTTGTCGTGGATCACCGGCGTCCGTTGCTCGGTGTTTGACGCGCAGGGGCGGCTGGCGCAGGCCGAGGACTACGACCTCGCGGCCTTTACCGACCGGCCCGAGGTGAGCCTGTCCTATCTGCTGAGCCTGTTGGAGGTCTCCGGCCGGTATACCGTGCGGGTCGGTTGTCTGACCGACGGCGGCGAGCTGTTCTGCCCCCAGACCCTCAGCCTCGCGCTGACGGTGGATCCCAACCCGGTGCAGGTGGCCTCCGCCGCGCTGACCGGCTCGGTCGCCAATTTTCAGTTTGTCACCCTCAAGGGAGCGTTTGACAAGGCCTCGGCCTATCTCTATGTCGGTACCGACGAGCCGGGGACCGGCGTCTTTCGCAGCTTTTATCCGACCGTGCAGAGCGACGCGCTCCACTACCAGATTTACGCCGACGGCAGTCTGCCGGTCTATCGCGTCACCCTGCGGCGCACCTACGGCCTGACCATTGGGGAGACGGCCGCGTCGCTGACGATCACCGCGCCGCAAAAAACGCCCATCGTCATCACCGGGGTCAAACCCATCCACCTCTACGCGCCCGCGTGGGACAACGCCGTCCTGCCCGCCCCGGCGCTGGAATCCATCACCGACAAGGCCTCGCTGCTGGCCGCGCTGCATTCCGCGTGGGACGGGCTGTCCGCCGCGCAAAAGCAGGACCCGCGCCTGCGCGCCCGGCTGGCGCAATACGCCGAGGAGGGCCTCGCCCGCGCCTGCGCCGCGCCCGGCCTCCCCGTGTTGACCAAGAACGCGCTGGAGCCGTTGGCCGCCAAGGCTCTCGAGCTTCGCGCCGCCGTCATGGACGCCTTTCCCGCCCTGCCGCGCGCCCTGCGCGAATGTGTGACGCTGACATATACGGGAGCGGCCGCCGTTCGGGTGGAGGCCGGTCTGCCGGCCATCGACCTGCGGCTGGACACGAATAACGGTGCCGTGACCCTGACGCCCAAAAACCTGACCTCCCTTGCCGGCGGGAGCCTCACCCTGACGCCGACGGCCGTGGGGCTGTCGGTGCAGACAAGCAAGGAGCCGGCCGAGCCGCTGGTTTTGGCGCTGGCGACCGTTGAACAGACCGCCGCCGCGGACGCCCGCGACTTTGCCGGGTGGGACAATCCCTTGACCGGACGCGCCGAGGGGCGCACCGCCCCCGGGAGCTACCGCCGGGTCAGTCCGTGGGTCAACTTTTCCGACATTGACGCCAAGCCGGACGAAATCCAGACCGCCGTCCGTGCGCTGGCGGCCTGCGGCATCGTCACCGGGACGAGCCCCGGGCGCTTTTCCCCCGACGCGGGGCTGACCAGGGCCCAGGCCGCCGCGCTGTTTGCCCGCCTGTTGGATCTGCCGGACGCGGTGCCCCAAGGCTTTGCCGATGTGGAGCCGGGCGACTGGTTTTACGGCGCGGTCGGTGCGATGCAATCGCGCGGACTGATGAGCGGCACCTCGCAGACCGCCTTTTCCCCCGACGCGCCGCTCCGGCGGGACCAACTGCTGGCCATCGCCGCCCGCGTCCTGCGCGAGGAGAAGGGCTATTTTGCCGCCGGGTCGCTCGGCGCTTATGTGGACGCCGCCACCGTGCCGGCATGGGCCAAAGAGGATCTTTCGCTGGCCGCGTCGGCCGGGCTGATTGTGCCGCGCAGCGACAACAAGCTGGCCTGCGACGCACTCGTCACCCGCGGCGAAGCCGCGGTGGTGCTGTACAGGATAGTGAACAGTTAACAGTGAACAGTGAGGGTATCGCGCACAGCGCGATGATTGAATTGTCGGCGGAGCCGACTCCGCAACTATTAACTGTTAACTATTAACTATTAACTGTTAACTGTTCACTGTTCATTAACAAAACAGGGGGTTTTTCCATGGTTAACGCGCCTCATCCGCGTCTTTCATTGTCGGTGGAATATGACGAAGCGAGCTACAAGAGCTATGTGCGCTTTACCAACTTCCGGGGCAGCGCCGGCGGACGCGGCCGGAGTATCCTGCTGTTGGTGTGCGCCTTTCTCACGGCCTTTTTTGTCATGCTGAGCGTGACCCGGGGGGATGCTTACTGGCTGCTGTTCGCACTGCCGTTTGCGTCGGTGCTGGTGATGTTTTTGGGGGTTTTCCTGTTCGCGCCCCGGCATTATTACAAAAAGCGGGTGAAGGGCGAGCACGAGGGGCCGATTTCCTATGTGTTTTACCCCAATTTTTTCACCGTACAGGACAAAAACACCGCCGAGCCGGCCACGGTGCGCTATCTGGAAATCAGCCGCGTCCATGAGACGGACACGGCCTTTTACCTCGTCATGCCCAGCAAAAAAGCCTTTCTCCTCCCCAAGCGCTACCTCTCCCGCAAACAGGAAAAGGAGCTCTGCGTGATTTTGAGAGAAGTGTTTGGGAAACGATACAAATAGGCAGATAACAGAGAATAGATAACAGATAACAGTGGCGGAGTCGGCTCCGCCGACAATTCAATCATCGCGCTGCGCGCGATACCACATCTGTTATCTGATATCTGTTATCTGATATCTGTCAAAAGGAGTTTTAACATGAGCGAGACCAAGCATCCGGTCAATTTTGAGGATCAGAAGATACTCCCGGTCGATTTGGAGCGGGAGATGAAAAAGTCCTTCATTGAATACGCCATGTCGGTCATCGTCAGCCGGGCGCTGCCCGATGTGCGCGACGGGCTCAAGCCGGTGCACCGGCGGATCCTCTATACCATGTATGAGGAAAACCTCACGCCCGACCGGCCGTTCCGCAAGTCAGCCACCGCCGTCGGCGACGTGCTGGGCCGGTATCATCCGCACGGAGACGCGTCGGTCTACGACGCGCTGGTGCGCATGGCCCAGGACTTTTCCCTGCGGTACGTGCTCGTGGACGGACACGGCAACTTCGGCTCGGTGGACGGAGACCCGCCCGCCGCGTACCGTTATACCGAGGCGCGGATGAGCAAAATGGCCATGCACATGATGGCCGATATCGACAAGGAGACCGTCTCCTTTGCCCCCAACTATGACAATTCGCGCAAGGAGCCCGAGGTGCTGCCCTCGCGCTTTCCAAATCTGCTCGTCAACGGCTCGGCGGGCATCGCCGTCGGCATGGCCACCAACATCCCGCCGCATAATCTCGGCGAGGTGATTGACGCCACCGTCTGCGTCATCGACAATCCCGAGGCCGATTTAAACGACCTCATGGAGTATATCCAGGGGCCGGATTTTCCCACCGCCGCGTCCATCACCGGGCGGGTGGGCATCCGCGCCGCCTACGCCACCGGGCGCGGGCGGGTTAAGGTGCGCGCCAGGGCCGATATTGAGGAGAGCAAAAATCACACCCGCATTGTCATCACCGAGATTCCCTATCAGGTCAACAAGGCGCGGCTGGTCGAGTCCATGGCCGAGCTGGTCAAGGACAAGACCATCGAGGGCATCTCCGCCCTGCGGGACGAAACCGACCGCGGCGGCATGAAAATTGTCATCGAGCTCAAGCGGGACGCCAACGCGCAGGTCGTCCTCAACAAGCTGTACGCACACACGGCGCTGCAATCCACCTTCGCCATCAACATGCTGGCGCTGGTGAACAATCAGCCAAAGACCCTCTCGCTGCGCGAAATGCTGGATCATTACATCGCGCATCAGAAAGAGATCGTCACAAAACGCACCGAATACGACCTCAGAAAGGCCCGCGAGCGCGCGCATAGTTTGGAGGGCTTGCGCATCGCGGTCAACAATCTCGACGAGGTCATCGCCATTATCCGCGCGTCGTACAACGACGCCAAGGCGCGGTTGATGGAGCGCTTCGGGCTGTCCGACGTGCAGGGACAGGCCATTTTGGACATGCGTCTCGGGCGGCTGCAGGGGCTGGAGATTGAGAAAATCGAGGCCGAATATGCCGAGCTGATGAAAAAAATCACCCGGTATTTGGAGATTTTGGCCTCTGAAACCGAAATTCTCGCCATTGTCCGCGCCGAGCTGCTGGAAATCAAGGAAAAATACGCCGACCCCCGCCGCACCGAGATTGTCCCGGTGGACGACGAGATTGACATTGAGGATCTCATCGAGCGGGAGGACTGCGCCTACACCCTGACCCATTTCGGCTACATCAAGCGGACGCCCAAGGCGGCGTATCGCGCCCAGCGGCGCGGGGGACGCGGCGTCTCGGCGCAGGCCATCCGGGAGCAGGACTATGTCGAGGAGCTGTTTATCGCCTCGACGCATGACCAGCTGTTGTTTTTCACCAACCGGGGGCGGCTCTATCGCAAAAAGGGCTATTTCATCCCCGAGGCCGGCCGCACCGCCAAGGGCACGAATATCATCAACCGGCTGCCGCTCGAGCCGGAGGAAAAGGTCACGGCCATGATCCCGGTGCGCGACGAGGAGCCCAGCCGGTATCTTGTGATGGTGACCAAGCTCGGCACCGTCAAGCGCATCGAGCTGTCCCGTCTGGACACCACCCGCAAGGGCGGCATACGGGCGCTGCGGCTGGAGGAGGGCGACGAGCTCATCGCCGTGCGCAAGACCGAGGGCGATCAGGAGCTGATTCTCGCCACCCGCGAGGGCATGGCGATTTGCTTCCATGAGACCGACATCCGCGAGACCGGGCGGGACTCCATCGGCGTGCGCGGCATCCGGTTGGGTGGCGAGGATTATGTAATCGGCGCGGCGCGGGTGCATCCGGGGCAGACGCTGCTCACCGTCACCGAGTTCGGCTACGGCAAGCGCACCGATCTGGAGGAATACAAGCGCGGCGGCGAGGCGCAAAACCGCGGCGGCAAGGGACTCAAAAACCATCATTTGACCGACAAAACCGGCCTTGTGGCCTCCATCAAGGTGGTCGGGCAGGAGGACGACGTCCTGCTGATTTCCGACGACGGCACCATCATCCGCATGGCCGCAGCCGACATCAACGTTTACTCCCGCAGCGCACAGGGGGTTATTCTGATGCGGCTTGCCGAGGACGCGCGGGTCATCGGAGTGGCGCGTACCGCCCGCGAGGAGGACGAGGACGAGCCGGTGGAAACCGAGGTTGAAACAAAGGAATAAAAAGAAGGGCGGCCAAACGGCCGCCCTTTTTGCGCGAGGTTGCTTACAGGATGGTTTCCACCGCTTCGCCGATGGCCTTGATGGCCTTGCCCGCGCCCGATTTCATCATCTTTTTTTTGTCCACCGGAATGATGGCCGCCGCCGCGGCGACGCCGACGGCAACCCCCAGACCCATGCCCTTGAGAAACACGTTTCCGCGCATAAAAAATTCCTCCCGTTTTGTAGTGGGCTTAGTTTACCCGGATTTTAGGATTTTTTG
The DNA here is from genome assembly GCA_031550755.1 of Oscillospiraceae bacterium. Taxonomy (GTDB): domain Bacteria; phylum Bacillota; class Clostridia; order Oscillospirales; family UBA929; genus JAVBOJ01. The sequence continues at coordinate 1,596 of JAVBOJ010000014.1, read as the reverse complement.
CCCGGGAAATTTTTCCGAAGCGCGGAGCAAGCCCACAGGGGAAATAAGACGTAACAGGGCGGCAAGCCCGCGCGCCGACCGAAAGCGGCTTATTTCCCCGCCCGTGGGCGATGCGGAGCGTGACATAAGCGCGGAGCAAGCCCACAGGGGAAATAAGACGCAACAGGGCGGCAAGCCCGCGCACCGCAGACCGGAACGCCAAAACACCGCCCTCCCAACGGGAAGGCGGTGTTTCCGTTACAATCGAGCCTTACTGGTTGGCGTACAGCTCGCCCTCGTCCACCAGCTTGAAGACAATCTCCAGCGTGGCGGACTCGCTGGGACGGTAGACGGTGACGGTGAGGCTGTCGCCCACCAGCAAATCCTTTTTGGCGTTGTTGATATCGGCCACGGTATAGACGTTGACGCCGTTTACCTTGGTGATGATATCGCTCTTGCGCAGCCCCTGGGCGGCGGCGTCGGTATTGGGATTGATCTGGGTGACCTGCACGCCCTCGGGTACGCCGTAAAACCGCGCGGTGGAGGAATCGACCGACTGCCCCGAAATGCCGATGGCCGGACGCCCCTTGATATACCCCCGGGTGATGAGCTCATCAACAATGGGCTTGGCGATGTCCATCGGAATGGCGAAGCCGAGCCCCTCCACGGTATAGCCCGAGAGATAATCGCCCATGATTTTGGACGAAATCACCCCGATGACCTGTCCGTAACAGTTGATCAGCGGCCCGCCGGAATTGCCCGGATTGATGGCGCAGTTGGTTTGCAGCATGGACATGGCGCGGTCCTCGACCATAATATCCCGGTTGATGGCCGACACAATGCCGTTGGTGACGGTGTTTTGCAGCTCCAGCCCCATCGGGTTGCCGATGGCCACGACCGGATCGCCCACCACCAGATTGCCCGAGTTGCCAAATTCCGCCGGGGTTAGCTGGTTGGCCTCGATTTTCAGCACGGCCAGATCGGAACGGGCGTCCCGCCGGACGGTGGTCGCCTCATAATTGTTGCCGTCGGAGAGCATGACGGTCACACGGGTATAGCCCTCGACGACATGATTGTTGGTGATGACATACCCGTCGGCGGTCATAATAATGCCAGAGCCGCTGGATTCGTCGGGATATTCCGACGATCCGGCCAGCACGCCCACGACCGACGGCGAAACCTTGTCGGCAATCTCGGCGATGGTGAGGACGCGGCGCCCCTGCGCGTCATAGGTCGGCAGGGTGGACGGACGCGGCACGTCGACAATGTCCAGCGCCGGCCCGTCGGGCGACATGGGCGACGGAAAGGCCGAGACGGCGGCGGTGACGGTGGGTCCGGGCCGATAGGACGGCAGGGGGATATCATCGGGCAGCCATTGGATGTCCATGCGCGAGATGAGATAACCCACCCCGGCGGTCAGCAGCAGGGCGACGGCCAAAATGACGGCCAGCCCCGCGCCCCAGCGGCTTTTTTTCGGCGTTTTTACCGGCTCGGGCGCCCGCCACGGATCCACGGGCTGTGTCGGCTGCACCGGCTGCGCGGCATACGTCGGCGGCGTCCAGCCCGGAGCCGGCGGCGTATAGGGCGGGTAGGGGGGATAGGCCGGCGGCGGCGTTT
>JAVBOJ010000047.1:0-14609 GCA_031550755.1 Oscillospiraceae bacterium | reverse complement strand
GACCACGGCCGACAGATCGCGCACCGAGGACGGTTTTTTGAGCAGCTTGCGGTAGCCCCACTCAAAAAAGACGCAGGCGGCGGCCGAGATGGCCGAGACGATGACGGCGCGCAGACCGAACAGGTAAAACGACACCAGCAGCGGGAACACCAGCGCCACGCAGACGTCCAGCATGATCGAGCGGGTGTCCTCATCGTGCTTGATATGCGGAGAGGAGGAGACGGTATATTGGGATTCGCTGAGCATCCTACTTCGCCTCCTTTTTCTGCGCTTGCAGCTTCATTTTGGCGGTGCGGAAGGAATGCACCAGATGCAGCCGCCCGGGGCAGATATACGAGCAGCAGCCGCATTCGATACAATCGGCGACGTTGAGCTTTTCGCAGTCCTCCAGACGGTTTTTTTGCTCATACATGTACAGGTACACCGGCTGGAGGTTCATCGGGCAGACCCGCACGCACTTGCCGCAGTGGATGCAGACCGGGTGCGGCACGGTGGGCCCCTCGCCGCGCGAGAAGGCCAGCAGGGCGTTGGTGGCCTTGATGACCGGTGCGGCGAGATTGTGCTGCGCGACGCCCATCATCGGCCCGCCCATGATGACCTTAAAGGGCTTCTCGCGGAAGCCGCCGGTAGCGGCGAAGACCTCCTCCAGCGGCGTGCCGATGGTGACATAGAGGTTTTTCGGGTTGGAGACGGCCGAGCCGGCCACCGTAACAATGCGCCGCAGCAGCGGCAGTCCGGTGGTGACGGCGCGGTGCAGCGCCGCCGCCGTATCCACATTAAAAACCGCCGCGCGCGCCTCGGCGGGGAGCTTCCCCGGAGGCACCTCGCGGCCGGTGACGGCCTGAATCAGCTGTTTTTCCGCGCCCTGCGGATAGCGGGTGCGCAGCATTTTGACCTGAATGCCGTCGTCCTTTTTCGGCAGGGTGCGCCGCAGGACGTCGGCGGCGTCATATTTGTTGCCCTCAATGCCGATGACGGCCTTGGTCACGCCGAAAATCTTCATGAGAATGCGCAGACCGCCCACCACTTCCTCCGGGGTTTCCAGCAGGATGCGGTGGTCGGAGGTTATGTAGGGCTCGCACTCGCAGGCGTTGAGGATCAACGTATCGATCCTGCCGCGGCCCGAGAGGATTTTGGTGTGGGTCGGGAACGCCGCGCCGCCCAAGCCCACCAGCCCCGCCTGCCGCACGATTTGCAGCAGCTCGTCGGCGGTGAGGCTCTCCACCGAGCCGCGCGGGCGGATGGAGGGATGGAGGGTGTCCTCCCCGTCATTTTCGATGACGACGGACAGCTTGCGGGTGCCGTCGGGATGGGGCAGGGCTTCAATGGCCGCCACCTTGCCCGACACGGTGGCGTGGATGGGCGCCGACACCGGCGCGGGCGAATCGGCGATACACTCGCCCATGGCCACCATCTGCCCCACCTTGACCAGCGGCTCGCAGGGCGCGCCGATGTGCATGGACATCGGCAGCACCACCCGCGCGGGCGCGGGCAGTTTTTCGATGGGCTTGGCCTTGGTGGAGGTTTTTTTGTCATCCGGGTGGACGCCGCCTCGGAAAGGCATACAAAGGATCCTCCTCTCGCCGCGCGGACACGCGGGAGGTATTTGAAAAAAGCGGAACAAAAACAGGGCCATTCGGCTGATTTCCTTCCCTCAAAACCGAAAAAAGCCCCTTTGGCTATTATAGACTGCCGGGGCATGAAAAGCAAGGGACAAATTGGTGAAAATTTTGGGAAGGGACAATCTCCCGGCCTGCGGCCACTCCCTTTTTGTAAAGAGGGCAGGGGAAAGGCCCCTTTACAAAAAGGGGCTGTCGGCGGAGCCCACTGGGGATTGGATACGGCGCGCCGAGGGCGTCGCGCCCTACAACCGCCCCGTCCCTACCTGTTCTCTGGTATCTGTTCTCCCTCCGGCAGCACCACCGTAAACTTCGAGCCCTTGCCGGGCTGGCTTTCCACCTCGATCCGGCCGTCGCACAGGTCGATGATCCGTTTGGTCAGCGCAAGCCCCAGCCCGTTGCCCTCGGTGTTGCGGGCGCGGTCGCCCTGATAAAACTTCTTGAAAATATGCTTTTGCGTCTCCTCGTCCATCCCGATCCCGTTGTCCGAGATCATGACCCGGATCCACGGGCTGTCGTGGAACAAAAGCACGTCGATTTTCCCGTTTTCCGGCGTGAACTTGACGGCGTTGCCGATGAGATTGATCCAAACCTGCCGCAAAAGCTCCCGGTTTCCGAAGCATTTCGACTTGGTGAGGGCGATGCCCAGCGCAATGTTTTTTTGGCTCCATTCCGGCTCCAGCGCCACCAGCACGTCGCGGATCTGCTCGTCCAGCCGGAAATACTCCCTGTCGGCCACCAGCTCCTGACTTTCCAGCTTGGACAGCTTGAGCACGTTGCCCGAGAGCGAGGAGAGCTGCCGTGCGCTTTCCAGAATCATTTTGACATATTCCTCATGCTCGGCCGGCGCCAGATTGTTTTCCAGCAGCAGGGTGGCGTAGCCCTCGATGGCGGCGATGGGCGTTTTGAACTCATGCGACACATTGACCACAAAGTCGTTGCGCAGCGTCTCGATGCTGCCCAGCTCCTGAATCATGTTGTTGAACCGGCGGGACATTTCGTAAATCTCGGTGATTTTGTGATTTTCCTCGATGCGCACCGAAAAATTGCCCTTGGCCACCTCCTGCGTGGCCTCGCCGAACTTGATGATGGGGGACAAAATGGCGCGGCCGACAAAAATCGTCACCGACGCGCCGATGAGGACGCTCATGAACACCAACACCTGAAACACATGCGGGAACGGATTGACGCCCGGCGCGAACGAGCCCTCATGGAGCAGCTGCATCGCGATAAACGCAACGACAACAGCCGATACCAGCATGGTGACAAAGACGATGCCGACAAAATAGAGCCACAGACTGCGGCGCCTCATTCTCCCTCACCGCCCTGGGGACAGCGCACCGCCTTGTAGCCAAGGCCGCGCACCGTGACAATCTTGAAATCCGGGCAGCCCTTGAACCGCTCGCGGATGCGGTTTACATGCACATCGACGGTTCGCTCGTCGGTGTCGCTGTCCATGCCCCAGATCTCGTCCATGAGCTGCTGGCGGGTAAAAATTTTGTTGGGGTAGGAGACCAGTTTGTACAGCAGATAAAATTCCTTTTGCGGCAGAAGGACTTCCTCCCCGTCGCACCAGACCGTCAGCGCGTCGTAGTTGAGGGTGGTCTCGCCGCAGACGACCTTGCGCTCGGTGACGATTCTGGCTCGCCGCAGCAGCGCTCCGACCCGCAGGAGCATTTCGTTTACGTCGATCGGCTTGACCATATAGTCATCGGTGCCGACCAAAAATCCCTTTTGCTTGTCCTCAAAATCCTCCTTGGCGGTGATCATGAGCACGGGCAGGTCGCTGCCCGCGTCGCGCAGCGATTTGGTCAGCTGATAGCCGTCCATTTTGGGCATCATGATATCCGAGATGACCAGGCTGATAAATTCCCTGTCCAATATCGCCAGCGCCTCCTCCCCGTTTTCGGCGAGCACGGCACGGTAGCCGTGGCGGGTCAGCACGGCGGCAAACAGCTTGCGCAGCTTTTCGTCGTCCTCGACGACCAGTATGTTGAGCATCTCGCGGCACCTCTTTCCGATGAATGCAAGAAGTATATCACATAAATGTAAACAAAGTGTAAACCCTTCTTCAATTTATGTTGGGTTCATATTCAGTTAACGATAAATTGACAATGGTGCGCTATTCTAGGGTATGTCGTCTGCAAGACAGGACGGAAAGGAACTTTGAGAGTATGCTGCAACTGAAAAACATTGTCAAGAACTACAAGCTGGCCGGCGAAGACGTTCCGGCGCTGCGCGGGATCGACATCGAATTCCGGGAAAATGAATTTGTATCCATCCTCGGCCCGTCGGGCTGCGGCAAGACCACCCTGCTCAATATCATCGGCGGACTGGACCGCTATACCAGCGGCGACCTGAACATCAACGGGCGCTCCACCAAGGAATACAAGGACCGGGACTGGGATACTTACCGCAACCGTTCGATCGGCTTTGTCTTTCAGACCTATAACCTGATTTCCCATCAGACGGCCCTGTCCAACGTGGAGCTGGCGCTGACCCTGTCCGGCGTGTCCAAGACCGAGCGCAGAAAACGGGCGGTCGAGGCGCTGAACAAGGTCGGTTTGAGCGACCAGCTCAAAAAGAAGCCCAATCAGATGTCGGGCGGGCAGATGCAGCGGGTGGCCATTGCCCGCGCGCTGGTCAACAACCCCGATATTTTGCTGGCCGACGAGCCCACCGGTGCGCTGGACACCGAAACCAGCCTCCAGATTATGATCCTGCTCAAGGAAATCGCGCACGACCGGCTGGTCATCATGGTGACCCACAACCCCGATCTGGCCAACGAATACTCTACCCGTATCGTCAAGCTGCTCGACGGGCAGGTCATCGGGGACAGCAATCCCTATGATTCCAAAGACGAAAAGAAAAAAGAGAGCAAGGCCGCCGGCAAAAAGCAAAAGACCTCCATGTCGTTTGGGACGGCGCTCTCGCTGAGCTTTAACAACCTCATCACCAAAAAAGCCCGCACCTTTTTGACCTCGTTTGCCGGCAGCATCGGCATCATCGGAATCGCGCTGATTCTGTCGCTCCAGAGCGGCGTGCAGGCGTATATTTCAAATGTCGAGTCCGATGCGTTGTCCACCTATCCGCTGGTCATCGAGGATCAGTCCATGGACATGGAGGCCATGATGACCCTCATGATGGACGTCGGCAGCCGGAACCACGCGCCGCACGAGCTTGACAAGGTGTATTCCAACGACATCATGACCGATATGATCAAGACCTTCTCCGAACAGCAAAAGAAAAACGATTTGGCCGAATTCAAACGCTTTCTGGAGAGCGGCGAGAGCGACATTTTGTCGCTGACCAACTCCATCCAGTACGGCTACAGCATCAAGCCCCAGATTTACAAAGCCAACACCGCCGAAGGCGTGCTGCGGGTCAATCCGAGCAAGGTGTTTGAAGAAATGGGGATGGGACAAATGATGTCCATGCCTGGCGCGGAAAGCATGAGCGCCATGCAGGGCATGGGCGGCGCGGGGCTCAGCGTTAACGTATGGACCGAGCTGCTCGGCAATCAGGCGCTGCTCGACGCGCAGTACGACGTGATCGCGGGCGGCTGGCCGCAGAATTTCAACGAGGTCGTGCTGGTCGTCAACGAACGCAACGAAATCAGCGATATGACGCTGTATTCGCTGGGGCTGAAGGATCAGGACGAAATCGAGGAAATGATGAAGGATCTGATGAGCGGCAAAGCCGCCGCCACCACGGCCTCCTCCTCGACCTATACCTATGACGAGCTGATGGCGCTCACCTTCAAGCTGGTGATGAACACCGATTATTTCACAAAAACCGACGGCGTCTGGCAGGACAAACGCGAGGACGTTGTTTTCCTCAAACGGCTGGTGGACGACAGTCTGGATCTCAAGGTCGTGGGCATTGTGCGCCCGTCCGAGGAATCGGTCTCCGGCTCCATCAGCGGCACCGTGGGCTACACCAGTGCGCTCACCGAATATGTCATTTCTCAGGCCAACGACAGCGAGATTGTGAAGGAGCAGCTGGCCAATCCCGACATCAATGTCTTTACCGGAAAATCCTTTTCCGACAAAACCGCGCAGGTTGACCTGAGCGCCCTAACCCCCGAAGAGCAGGCCTATCTCGCCTCCCTGTCCGAGGAGGAGCGCGCCGCCGTGCTGGCGTCGGGCAGCGAGAGCGCCAATGATACCTATGACCGCAATCTGTCCCAATTCGGGTATGTGGACAGGGAAAAGCCCAGCTCCATCCGGCTGTATCCCATTGATTTCGACTCGAAAGAGGCTGTGTCCCAGATCATCGCGAATTACAACCAGCGGCAGAAGGACGCCGGCCACGAGGAATTTGTCATCAACTATTCCGATATGGTCAAGCTGCTCATGTCGTCGGTCACCTCGATCATTGATGTCATCAGCTATGTGCTGATTGCGTTTGTGGCCATTTCCCTCGTCGTCTCGTCCATCATGATCGGCATCATCACCTATATTTCGGTGCTCGAGCGCACCAAGGAAATCGGCATCCTGCGCAGCATCGGCGCCTCCAAGCGCGACATCTCCAGCGTGTTCAACGCCGAGACGCTGGTCATCGGGCTGGTGTCGGGCGCCATAGGCATCCTGACGACGCTGCTCTTGTCACTCCCCATCAACGCCATTATCAAATCCATCGCCGGTATCTCCGGCGTGTCGGCGCTGCCGCCGCTCGGGGCGGTCATTCTGGTGGCGCTCAGCATGATGCTGACCGTGATCGCCGGCCTGATCCCGTCGCGCATCGCGGCCAAAAAAGACCCCGTCGTGGCGTTGCGCACAGAGTAAAGTCAACCTGCGAAATCCCTCCCTGCCTTTGGCGGGGAGGGATTTCGGGCCGCTGACAAACAGGTTTGTCAGCGAAAACGGGAGCTTGGATCAAGCCGCTGAGGCGGCTTGCACAAAAAGGATCCGCAGGAATAAATCCCGCGGATCCTTTTGTTTCAATATTTTGCAAAAATCGGTCCAGCAAGGACCTGACGGCAGAGCCGTCAGGCTCGACGCGATTTTCGCAAAAGGGCGCGAGGAAACGGGGGTTGTCTACACTCTGAAGCGGCACGGGAACCCCGTGGTTTTTGTCAACGCGGCTTGACGCGCCGGTAGACCGCGAGGCCGCCGGCCGCCGCCAGCAGGAGGCCCAGCGCGAGGAGAACGGCCGGGAGCGGATCGTAGGAAGTCGGTTCTGCCGACGTGTCCGGCGAAGCGCTCACGGGCGGCGGCGTATTGTGAATCGGAGACGGCGCGGCGCTCGGAACGGGCGAGGGAGACGGGGACGCGCTCGGCGCGACATAGCTGTCAATCAGGGAGGCGGGGCGGATCGTATAGCCGGCGCGCGTCTCCTCCCAGTAGATCCGCGAAAACAGATAGATCTCGCTGATACAGACCTCCTTGTATTTGCGACCGGGATACACCTCCGAAATTGTCAGCCGGACGCCGTCGGGAAGCCAGTCGCCTTGATAAAACAGGGAAAGGCTGAGCCAAGGGTAATATGTATCGATTTTTTCATAGGGAATGTCCTCAAATTCCAGCGTCACCGGATCGGAAACGTCCATCTCCCCGCCATCAAGCAGGTGGATCACTTCCACCTGCATTGTTTTGACCCGCGCGTTGTCGTAATAGAGCTGCTCATTCCGGACATGCCCATTCAAAACGCCAAAGCTCGTCCCGGCGTCAAACAGCAGCTCAATGGTTGCCCCGACGCCGTCGCCGTCGGACGCCCAGACGGTATCCGGGTCGTTGTCAAACAGGTTGGCGATGCCGTAGCGGTTTTGTTCATCCGGCAAGGTGGAGGAAACATAGCCCTCGGAAAGCCAGTCGTCATTTTTTTGCCATCCGGCCAACTCGTCCAGTTCAATCGGATGGTCGAACACCGCCGCGATCATGCCCTGCGCGGCAAAGTCGAAGGACTGCGCGGCGTAGCGGTATATCCCCGAGGGCTGGCGGACAAACCCCGGCATATTGACCGAAAGCGACCGCGCCACGGGCAGATCGGCATAGTCGATCCACAGGTTGAACTCCCCCGCCTTGCCGTCGCCCCAAGCCGCCGCCGGGCTGAGATCATACAGAAAAACGGTGTCGGAATAGTCGGACAAAAGCGCCTGATTGGTGCCCCAGCCGCTGAACCCGTTGCCTGCCTTGTAGGTGACGGTCAGCGTTTTGCTTTCCCCTTCGGCAAAGCGCAGAGACGTTTCATAATACGTGTTGCGAATATAGTCGTAAAACATCTCCTGCCCGCCGAGCGTGACGGAGGCTTGCCCCTCTCCTCCCCTAGTCGTTTCGTCCCGCTGCGCGCAGGTCAGTTTTTGGCCGCCGTCATAAAAATAAATCCACGCGATGCGATTTTCTCCGTAATTGTTGTCCACGTATTGCGTGACGGGGAAAACATAGTCCAGCGCCCGGGCCGGGCCGGTATTTTTCAAGGTGTATTCGGCGGTTACGATCGATGTGCGCGGCGACAGCACAATGGTGAGGTCTTCCTTTTCCACGCGGATGTCGGGCGTATCGGCAAAGCGGATATTTCCGCCCACAAGCGGGGCGGCTCCGTCCTCCGGCCCGCCGTTGGCGGACGCCGCCGCGCCGCACAATACAACCACCGCCATACAAACAGCCAAAACACGTTTTTTCATATATTCGCTCCTCAAGGGATGTCGTTTCATACTTTTAGTATACCGGCAACATCGAGACCGGGCAAGCAACAAAAAGGAAACGAAACGGTACAAAATTACCAAAAAAGTTACAAAAGAAAAGCGGCACGGGAACCCCGTGCCGCTCTCTTGTTTAACTCTCCGCCGGGGTTTCTGTCCCGTCCGCCCGCCCCAGCCGCAGGGTTTTCCACAGGCTGCACACGCCGCGTCCGATCCAGTCGGCCACCATGGACAGCCAGATGCCGACCAGCCCCCAGCCGAGATACACCCCGAAAAACCACGCGCCCGCCACCCGCAGCACGATCATGCTGATGATGGACACCCACATGGTAAAGGTGGCGTTGCCGGCGGCGCGCAGACCGTTGGGCAGGATGAACGACCCGGCCCAAAACAGCGGTGTGCAGATGAAAATCAGCAGCAGGACGTCCCAGGTGATGGCGGCGGCGTCCGGCGTGGGCGTATACAGCGGCATGAGCAGCGGCAGAACCAACCACAGGAGGATGGCCAGCACGGCTTCCACCACCATACAGCCCCATGTAAACCGCAGCATCGACCGGCGCGCGCCCTTGATATCCCCCCGGCCGAACAGCTGTCCCACAACGGTGACCGAAATGATTTGCAGCGTGCCGCCGGGCAGGTTTAAAAAGGCCGACATGGAGCTGGCAATGGCGTTGGCGCTGAGGACGGCGGTGCCCATGCCGGCCATAAAGACCTGCACGAGCAGCTTGCCGCCGTTGAAGATGATCGAGTCCACCCCGGCGGGCACGGCAATACCCATGACCGGGCGCAAAATCTTGAAATCCAGCTTGAGCGACGGCTTGGGGACATAGATGCCGCGCCCGCGCCGCAGCATAATCATGAGAAAAATCGCCGGCACCATCCGCGAGGCGGACAGCCCCAGCCCCGCGCCGGCTACGCCGATATGCAACAGGTAAATCGACGGCGCGGCGACGGCCAAATAGCCCAAATTGGACAAAATCGAGCCGACCATCGGGGTGCGCGCGTTGCCGGCGGCGCGCATGACGCCCGCAATGGTGGAAAAAATGGCCAAAAACGGCAGCGAGACGGAGGACCAGAAAAAATACGTCTCGGCGCTGTCCAAAACCGCGGCCTCCGAGCCGTAAAACAGCACCTCCAGAATCGGCCGCCGGAACAGCACCAGCAGCGCACCCAGCACGATGCTGATATACACGACCAGCACGATGGATTGGGAGGCGGCGCGCCCGGCCTCGATGCGATGATTGCGGCCGATGCATTGCGCCACAATGACGGTTACGCCGGTGGCAACGGCGGTGAAGGCGTTCATGACCAGCATGTTGATCGAGGTGACAAGTCCCACGCCCGAGACCGCCTCCGGCCCCACGCCGGAGACCATCATCGTGGCCAACATGCCGATAAATACCGCGACGGCCTGCTCTATAAACACAGGCCAAAACAGCGCTACAAGCCTTTTTCGGTCGAACAAAGCCGGTCACCCCAAACAAAAAGCCGCCCCTCGCCCGGCGGCGGCCGCGGAGTTATGTATCTCTTTTATTGTAGTGTACCCCCGCCCTCTTGTCAATGGGGCGCTGCCGGTTACTTTGCCGGTGATTGCGCATTCCGGGATTGATTTTTGGCGCAAATGGCCTATATTTGTACTGTAATATCGCATCAAATCAGCATTCCCCACCCCAAACAAAACACCCGCCGCGCCCAACACAATGCTGCTCGGGCGCACTGCACGACGGGGAGTACCCGCTCCGGCGGTACACGAAGATCGCGGTGTCGGAGCGGTGAGAAATGAAACCGGGGGGCGGCCCAAGGCCGCCCCCCCGACTGAGGTACGGACGTTGGGTTTTACTCCGAATAGTAGCTGTACAGATTGCCGACGTACAACACATAACTGTTGGGCCATGTCGTCATGCTGCTCTTGGGGCTGACCACGGCATAATATTCCCCGGCGCTGAGGCTCACCTTGGGAAAGACAACACTTTGCAGCGTCAGACCGCCGATTGTGGTGATGAGCTCGTTGGTGTCGGCGCGGTAAATTTCCGCCCGGATATTGTCCTTCAACGAGTAGCCGTCCGTGCTCATCAAAATAAAAGAGGTATTCATCCCGGAATCCAGGGAGAAGCGGTAATAGTCCTTGTCCTTGTCCGAGGCGATGGTACCGTACATGGTATGCCCCAGGGGGAGGAAATTGGCCGTCTCGAGGCTGTCATTGGGTTCCTCCTCGGTGGAGAGGTAGTCATACGGCTCGGTTTCCTCCGTATGGACATCCCACACGTCTCCCGCCATCTCGTAGGCCACATTGGCCCATTTGACGGTCTCGTCCGCGTCGTTGGTGACACGGATCGCATAGTTGCCGCCGGACTTGAGATGCCCCTCGATATAGAGATACGGCAGATTGGGCACGCGGTGGGATTTTGCCAGAACCTTTCCGGTGGCCAAATCCACCACCGTCAGGCTGATATGGCTGATATGCGCCTCGTCCGTGCTGAAGGCGACGAAATAATCCACATGCTTTTTCGCTTCGATCTTATACAGATCGATATCGGTCGTATCCTTCAGCGCGCCGGTGTACAGGACGTCGTATTCAAAGAGCTGCACCGGGGCTGTGTCATTAGGCTCGGTTTCGCTCTCGGTGTCATACGCGTAATCGAACCAGTACCGCCATGCGGCCTCCTCCGCGATGCGCTGCAAGGAGCGCGGCGGGTCAAACAGCTTGACTTTCATCAGATCGGTGACCGGAATGGCAAAATTGAGGTTGCCCAACGTATATCCGAGCGAGGTGATGCCGACCACATCGCCGTATTCGTTGAGCAGCGCACCGCCGCTGGAGCCCGGGGCGATGGGTGCCGAAATTTGAATCAGCTCGCGGTCGTCCAGCTGCGCCTGTTTCTTGATGGTGCTGGACACCAGCCCCTCGGAAATGGTGCTCTCAAAGCCGCCCGGGCTTCCGAGGCAGTAAATCCGCTGCGCCACGCGCAGGGTGTTGGGATCGGCCAGCTTGAGGGTTGCAAAGCCGCTGCCCTTGATCTTGAGGATGGCGACGTCCAGATCCTCCGAGCAGCCCAGCACGGTGTCCACGTCATAGGTTTTGCCGTCGGAGGTATGTATCTTGGCGGCGTAGGCATCCTCGATGACATGGTAATTGGTCACGGCAATCCCGTCGGCGGTGATGAAAAAGCCGCTGCCGGTGCCGTAATATTCGGTTTCTCCCTTTTCATATACCTCAATATAAAACACGGCGGGCGACGCTTTCGCGTACATCTGCTCCGAGTTCAGGATCGTGTTCGACGGCGTAAGATGCGTCAGGCCGTAAATCGGCATCAGCGCGGCCATGGCGGCGTCGCGCTTCGCGGCGGCGGTAAACTGGGCGGCGGTGAAGACCTTGTCGGCGGAATACAGGCGGCCCAGCAGGGTATAGGAGGAGTTTTTCGGCTTGGCCAGCAGGGCGGAGCGGGACAGCGACACCACAACGCCGCGCGAAATGCCGGCGGTTTTGCCGAAGGCGTCGGCGTCAGCCTTGGGGATGATGCCCAACTCGGCCATTTTGGCCATGGCCTTGTCCCACGCAAAGTCGCCGTTGGCATCGCTGTAGCCCAGCGCGCGCAGCAGGAAGGTGGCGTACTGGGTGGGCGTGGCCGGAGAATCGGCGCTGTAACGGGTATCGGAGGTGCCCTTGGTGATGCCGTGCTGATAAAGGTAGCCCACATACGGGTTGGCCCACACCGGCACGTCGGTAAAGGGATGGGTGTTGTTCTCCGCCTTGGCGACGGCTTCCTTGCCCAGCAGACGCACCACCATGGTGGCCGCTTCGGCGCGGGTGGCGTTGCGGCCCAACTCATAGCCGGTGTTGGTACCCAAAAACAGTCCAAGATCCTTCAGAGTGTCCGCAACGGGCGTATAGTCGGTTCCCGCGGCGGCCGCGGTGAGCCCCATCGGGAGCCAGGTCAGCGCCAGCGCCAGGACGAGGGTCAGCGTCAGAAGTCTTTTTTTCATCGTACACCTCCGTTGAATTCGATTTATTATAGCATTCTTTTCCACAACTGTAAATGACTTTCTGCCCTATTTTGCGACAGTTGCTTTTTTTGATAAATATGATACAATTAGGAAATCATACTAACAGATTTTCCCGTGTTTATAAGGAGGTTTTTCTATGTCCGAACGTATCCGCGTCCTCGATCCGCAAAGCCTGGAGCAGCTTCTGCGCGCGCCGGGCGTTCTGGTGGTGGACTTTTGGGCCGAATGGTGCGGCCCCTGCCGTATGCTGGCCCCTGTTATGGAGCAGCTCGCCGAAAAGCTGGACGGCAAAATCACGGTGGGCAAAATCAATGTGGACGACCACGGCGCGCTGGGCGCGTCTTACGGTGTGCTGAGCATCCCGACCCTGCTCGTGTTCAAGGACGGGCAGGAGGTGGAGCGTCTGGTGGGTCTGCGCCCGCTGGACGCTATTGTGGAATCGATCAGCGCGTATCTATAAGAAAACCGGGAAGAAGGGACTGGAGATGGCCGAGGGAAAAGGATTTCGCGGCGCGGTGATGGGCGGCTTTAACCGGCATGAGGTCATGCGGTATATCGAATCGCTTGTGCGCGAACACAAAGAGGAGATCGACGCCTATCGTTCCGGCGCGGAGCTTCTGCGCCGCGAGCGCGACGACGCGCGCCGGCAGGTGGCCGAGCTGGAGCAGAAAATGGGCGGACTGGGCGTGCTGGCCTCCGAGCTGGAGGTCACCCGCGCCAGGGGCGACAATTTGGCGCAGACGACCTCCCAGCTGGAAAAGCAATGCCGGGAGATGGGTGAGGCCATTACCCTGCGCGACCGCGAGCGCGCCGCCACGGCCGCCCGGCTGGAGGAGCTGGAGCGGCGGCTGGTGACGGCCGAGACCGAGCGCCAGCGCATGGCCGCCGAGCTGTCGGTCTATGAAGCGGCGCATACCAAGGCGGATCAGATCGAGGCCGCCGCCTATCGACAGGCCGAGCTCATCGAAAAAGAGGCGTTGGCCAATGCCCACCGCGCCCGCGAGGCGCTGGACGCCCTGCTCACCGAGACCAAAACCCGGTATGACGGCGTGCGCCGCGGCGCGGAGCAGACCGTCGCCGGCGTCATGGGTGAGCTGGACAAGGCCAAGGCGGCGCTTTCGTCGGCAAACGCTCTGTTTGACGGCGTTTCCCACCGCATCGACGCCCTGCGCTCCGACCGGCTCTCCGCCGCGCCGGAATTTTCCGACGCTCCATGAGACGCCTGACAGTCTCCGAGCTGGCCGGGGCGGCGCTGCGCACGGGCGAGCCCCTGCTGCTTTCCGGGACGGTCTATACCGCCCGCGACGCCGCTCACCGCAAGCTATTCGAGCTTTTGGACGCCGGGGCGGAGCTCCCCTTTCCCCTCGCCGGCAGCGTACTCTATTACGCCGGGCCGTCGCCCGCCCCGCCCGGCTTTGTCATCGGCTCCTGCGGGCCGACCACCTCGGGGCGGATGGATGTCTACACCCCGCGCCTGTTGGCGCTGGGGCTTTTGGGCATGATCGGCAAGGGGCAGCGCTCGCCGGCCGTGGTGGACGCCATCCGGCGGTACGGCGCGGTGTACCTCTGCGCCGTCGGCGGCGCGGGCGCGCTGTACGCCGGCTGCGTGCGCAAACTGGAGGAAATCGCCTTCCCCGAGCTGGGCTGTGAATCGGTCAAGCGGCTGGAAATTGAGGATATGCCGGTGATCGTCGGATCGTGAACAGTAGGGCGCGGCATCCTTGACGCGCCGCCCGTTTTTTGCCTCCGCCTTTTATGGACGGGTGGGAGCCTAGGCGCGCCGGTATCATGCGCAGACAAATCGGAGGGTTGGGGAGATTTCCCCAACCCTCAGGCTGTCAAAAAGCAAAAACTTTTGACAGCCTGACGTCGCTGCGGCGGGACTCCGTGCAGCAAAAAGCTGCACTCAAAGCGAAAAGGAGGGGAAAACCCCTCCTTTTCACACTTTTCCTCCCCCCTTGGCTCATATGCCGAGGCCGGAGGAAACCTTTTCGACAGGCAGAGGGTTGGGGAGATTTCCCCAACCCTCTGATTACACGGCGCAAACGCATTATTCTTTCGGAATATCCGAAGCGCCTCTGGCCGCGAATGCGCCGATGACAGTTTTTCCGGTTTCGTCATACAGGGGAATTGTGCGCTCGATGACGCCGTTATTGAGCAGCTCCTCTTGGTATTGTTTCTGCATCTCCAGCGCCTCCTCCGGGTTTTTCGGCTGCGGGCCCATGAGATCGTCCCGCTTCACATAACCGGAAATCCCGCCCTCGCCGATGGCCGCGATCGGCTCGGACGTATCCTCCGCTGTGGCGGCATAGGCGGACGAGCCGTAGGGTTGTCCGGGATAA
>JAVBOJ010000062.1:0-10559 GCA_031550755.1 Oscillospiraceae bacterium | reverse complement strand
CAGCGGGGAGCCCTCCATGTTTACATATTCCTGTACGTAATCATGAACCGGCCCGGGCACCATCGTGGCGGTTACGCCGCCCGCCACAAAAACCGCCGCCGCCACCGCGGCCAGCAACTTGGTCCCCACCCAGCCGGAAAGACTTCCGATGGTGGCGGCCGAGGCACCAAGATTGGCGGCGACCACGGCAACCGACGCCGTGGACACGGCCACGCCAAGTCCGGCGGCAATCCCTTTCCACACTTGCGCCGTGGCGTCCGCAGTGATCAGCTCTTCAGCTTCTTCGAGGAAGGCGCGGGAAAGATACGGCAAACCGGCCATAATACAGAGACTGCCTCCCTTCTGACGGAGCTTTTCCAACTGGGTCTTGATGATGCCGCGCGCCCGCTGCAGCCGGGAATTGACCGCTTGAACCGTTGAGCCTGTGGTTTCCGCGATTTCGTTTTGAGACATCTGCTGATAATAGAACATCAAAACGGCGGTTTTCTGTTCGGGCGTCAGGGTATCCACAATATCGAACAGCTCGCGCCGACGTTCACGGCTTTCCATCAGCTCTTCCGGCAGGAATTCTTCGTTTGGTTCGGTGATCTTGTCCTGATACTCGGCGATGTCCTCTACGGCGTCCCGGTCGATGGTGCGTCCCAACAATCCGTTGCACGTATTCACCACAATACGATACAGCCAGACATTGAACGCCTCCGGGTGCTTGAGCTTGGAAATGTCCCGGAAGGCTCGCAAAAAAGACTCCTGCGCGGCGTCGGCCGCGTCATGAGGATTGCCCATCATTTTGGTGGTGGTATAGAGCACCTCGCGGCTCTTGAGCTTGTAGATCTGGTGGAAGGCGTCGGTATCCCCGCCGATCGCCCTGCTTAGCAATGCCACAGGTACCTGCTCAGCCATGTTGAATTCCCCCGATTTCGTACGTTTCCCCTCTGCTTATACAGGTCATGAAATATCGCAAATCTATCGGCCCCCCCGAAAAATTTTTATAAAAAATCCGCCTCCTGTTTTCACAGGAATGCGGACTGAAGAAAGGGCGACAAAAAAACCCTCTCGGCAGCCGGCAGCCATAGCGCAAAAGCGCCGTAGGCCCTGTGGTTTTGCGTCCCTGCCTTTCAGCAGGTTTGCCTTTATCATGTTGGGTTCTCCGGGAATTATACTGTCCCTCATTACGCATACAGGAGAAGCGGTTTTCTGTCAAAGGAACATTGCCCACGGCCACAAAAAAGGACCGGGAAAAATATTCCCAGTCCTTTTATCGATATTTTGCCGCCGGAACTTTAGCCCCCAAGAGCATGATTGATAAAATCGGCGCATGCCGCCTTGGCATGGATTGGATCAGGGGTTGACGGCGGATGCCGCAGCGGGCAACTTGACGCCTTCGTATACTTGCTTGGGGGCGAGCGCGTCATAAACAATGTCTTGTCCCCAGACCCAGAGCGACTGATCCAATTTTAACGCCATCGAATCAACCCCTGATGCAATCCTCACGCGCCGATCCCTAAATACCCAGCTTTTCCCGGCGCATTTTCTCCACCGTGGTGAAGCTGAGGCGCGGGGTGTGACAGGGCAAAGGCAAAATCTTTTCGCTGACGGCGTCGAGAATCCACGACGCCTGCGGATAATACCAATGCTCCAGCTCGGGGCAGGGGGAGATGACGTTGGGCGCGCCCACCACAACCGGCGGGGCGTCGAGGTAATCAAAGGCAAACTCGGTGATGTTGCGGGCCATATCGTTTAAGTGCGAGCCGCGCTCGCAGGCGTCGGAGATCAGCACGATACGCCCGGTCTTTTTGACCGACTCGACCACCAGAGAGTAATCAAACGGCACGAGACAGCGCGCGTCGATGACCTCAGCCGAGAGGCTGTATTTTTCCTGCAGCTGCTCGGCGGCCTCCATCGCGGCGTACAACGACGCGCCGATGGACAAAATGGTGAGATCGGAGCCGACGCGCTTGATATCCGGCTGTCCCAGCGGAATTTCATACGAGCCCTCGGGCACGCCGCCGTCGTGGAACTGCTCGCCCATGTCGTAGAGCTTCTGGCTCTCGAAGAATACCACCGGATCGGTGCCGTTGAGCGCGGCGGTCATGAGCCCCTTAGCGTCGTAAGGCGTGGCGGGGAAACAGACCTTGAGCCCGGGAATGTGGGTGACGAGCGACGTCCAGTCCTGCGCGTGCTGGGCGCCGTATTTGGAGCCGACGCTGACCCGCAGCACCACCGGCATTTTGAGCACGCCGGCCGACATGGACTGCCATTTGGAGAGCTGGTTGAACACCTCGTCGCCGGCGCGGCCGAGGAAATCGCAGTACATCAGCTCGGGGATCGCCCGGCCGCCGCAGAGGCCGTAACCGACCGCCGCCGCGACGATGGTGCCCTCGGAAATGGGCGCATTGAAGAAGCGGTGGTACGGCACCGACTCGGTCACGCCGCCGTAAACGCCGAACGCGCCGCCCCAGTCGCGGTTGTCTTCGCCGAAGGCGATGAGGGTGGGGTCCTCATAGACTTTATCTATAACCGCCTCAAACAACGCGTCGCGGGTTGAAATCTGCTTGATCTTGGACACCGGCTTGCCGTCCTTGTCCACGGCGGCGCGGGATTTGTCCCTCAGCTTGGCGACCCGGCTGTTTTGCTCCTTGGGGATGGTCACATCGGGCGCGCGGTCATCCATTTTGGCGACCTTTTGGTTGGAGAACATATACTGCCGGATGGCGTCGGGATCCTTGACCAGATCCATGCGGGGCGAAACATCCTCGTCAATGGCCAGCTTCATGATGCGGGTGACCCGGTCGCGGATGCCCTGCTCGACGCCGGACAGGGTTTTCTCGTCGGCCACGCCGTTTTTCAGCAGCTCGCCGCGGAAGGCGGCGATGGCGTCGGCCTTCTGCCACGCCTCAATCTCCTCTTTGGTGCGGTAGGAGGAGGCGTCGGTGGCGCTGTGGCCGACATAGCGGTAGGTCACCGTGTCCAGCAGCACCGGGCCGCGTTTTTCCTCAATGATCTGCCGCTTGCGGGCAAACGCGTCGATGACGGCCAGCGGATTGTAGCCGTCGATGCGCTCGGCGTGCAGCTGGGTCGGGGAGATGCCCGCGCCGACGCGGGCGAGGATGTCATAGGCCATGGTCTCGCCCGAGGTCTGGCCGCCCATGCCGTAATGGTTGTTGAAGAAGTTGAAAATCAGGGGCAGGCCGCCGCGCATATCGCCTTCCCACAGCTTGGTAAACTGATCCTGCGAGGCGAAGTTGAGCGCTTCCCACACCGGTCCGCAGCCGAGAGAGCCGTCGCCGATGTTGCAGACGACCAAACCGTTTTTGCGGTTGATTTTTTTGTACAGCGCCGCGCCGACCGAGATGCCGGCGCTGCCGCCGACGATGGCGTTGTTGGGGTAGATGCCAAACGGGGTGAAAAAGACGTGCATGGAGTTGCCCAGACCTCTGGTAAAACCGTTTGTCCGTCCGAACAGCTCGGCCATGAAGCCGTAGAGCAAAAAGTCGGAGGCCAAATCCTTCATATCGCCGGATTTGTTGCGCGCCTCGACCGGGGCGAGAATCTCGCCGCCGAAAAAGTCCTTCATGATCTGATAGAGGTCGTTGTTGCCCAGCTTCTTGATGGCGGCGTAGCCCTTGGCCAGCACCTCGCCGTGCGAGCGGTGGGAGCCCATGATGATGTCGTCCATCGTCAGGGTATACGCCATGCCGACGGCGGCGGCCTCCTGCCCGGTATAGAGGTGCGCCGGGCCGGTGTAGGTGTACTCCACGCCGTTGTACTGCTTGGTGGTGCGCACGCTGTAGAGCATCCCCTCGAACTCTCGGATCATCTGCATATCATGGAAAATGCCCAGCAGGTCGGCGTCGGAAAACGCCTTGCGCCCCTCGGCGAACGGCAGGCTGTACTGATTGAGCGGAATGGGGTCGAAGGTGAGCTGTCCGGGCGCGCGCACCTTGGCGGGATCGACAAATTGAGATTGCGGCATATTGTTTTCCTCCTATTTATTCAGGCTTCCCAGGCGACTTCGCGCAGGATCTCCGCCACGGTCGGATGCGGAAACACGGTCTTTTTAAACGCCGACAGCGGCACCTCACGGGAGATGGCCAGCGCGGCGGTGCTGATGATTTCGGAGGAGGGGTTGCCCAGCATATGCGCGCCGATGACGCGCTCGCCGACCAGCACCAGCTTGCAGATACCGTCGCCGCCCTCGTTTTCGGCGATGAAGCGCCCGGCATACCGCATGGAGAGGCTGACCTCGCGGGCGTCCAAGCCCTTGGCGCGGGCTGTTTCCAGCGTCTCGCCGACGCCGGCGGCCTCGGGATTGGTATAAATGACCGACGGGATGGCGCTGTAGGTCATGCGTTCGGCATTGCCCAGCATATTGGCCACGGCCACCTCGGCCTCGCGGTAAGCGGTGTGCGCCAGCATGGACTTGCCGTTGCAGTCCCCGGCGGCATACACGCCCGGCACATTGGTTTTCATCCGGTCGTCAGTGACAATCGCGCCGCGCTCGGTGTAGACGCCCAGCGTCTCCAGTCCGATGCCGGCGGTGACCGCCCGACGACCGATGGACACCAAAATTTTGTCGGCGGGCAGGGTCAGGGTCTCGCCGCCCTTTTCATAGGTCAGGCCGGTCGCCGAAAAGCCGGTGACCTTGGCCTCCAGCACAAAGGTCACGCCTTTTTTGGCGTAGAATTTTTGCAGCATGGCGGAAATATCGGCGTCGGTCGGCCCGGCGAGCTTGGGCAGCATCTCCACCACGGTGACCTGACTGCCGGCCGAGTTAAACACAGAGGCCATTTCCAGCCCGATGACGCCGCCACCTACGATCACAAGGCGTTCGGGGATTTCCTTGAGGTCTAATATCTCCCGGTTGGTCATGGCAAAGCCGGAGCCCACGGCCTCATTGAGTCCCGGAATGGGCGGCAAAATCGGCTCGGAGCCGGTGGCGAGCAGCAGCTGGGAGGCCTCCAGCGTCCGCTCCCCCGCTCTCACCCGGAAGCCGCCGTCGCAGCGCCCCTCAAGGACGCCGGATGCACGCACGACCTCTACCGACAGCGCCTTGAGCTTGGCCTCGATGCCGGCGACGAGGGTTTTGACCACCTTGTTTTTGCGGGCGATGACCGCCGGGTAATCCAGCGAAGCATCCGTCGCCATGACGCCGTATTTGCGCCCGGCCTCGCGGGCGTAGTCATAGAGCTTGGCCGAGTGCAGCAGGGTTTTGGAGGGGATGCAGCCCTCGTTGAGGCAGACGCCGCCGACGGCGCGTTTTTCGACGAGGCAGACCGACAGCCCCGCGTGTCCGGCGCGTTCGGCGGCCAGATAGCCCGCCGGGCCGCCGCCCAAAATGATCAAATCGTACATATTGTTTCCTCCTGTCACAGCAGTAAGAGGTCAAATTGTTCCAAATTCCGGCAGAGCGCCTGCAAGAAGCGGGACGCCGGAGCACCGTCCACCGCGCGGTGGTCGTAGGTCAGCGACAGCCCCATGGCCGGGTAGAGCTCAACAGAACCATTGGCGCCGAGGCGTGGACGCTGGTTGATGCCGCAGACGCCGAGGATGCCGACCTGCGGCGGGTTGATAACCGGCGTGAACATTTCGACGCCGAGATTGCCCAGATTGGACACGGTGAATGTCCCTCCGGTGAGCAGTTCAGGCGGAAAAGTGTTCGTTTTGCACAGTTCGGCGGATTTTTTGCACAAAATCGACAGCTCGGTCAGCCGCAGCGAGCCGACATCGGGCAGGGTGGGCACCAGCAGCCCTCCGGGCACATCCACCGCCACGCCGAGGTTCACCCGCGCAAACTGGCGGATGCGGTCGTCCAAAAAGTGGGCGTTGAGCGCCGGATGCTCCTTCAGCGTGCGCACCACGGCGTAGAGCACCATGTCGCCGATGGTGATGCCCGCCAGGGCCTTGTCGGCGGACGTTTTGCACTTGGCGCGCAAGGAAAGAAGCGCCGTCGCGTCGAAGCTGTGGTGATGCGTGAGCTGCGCCATGGTCGCCAGCGACGCGGCCATATTTTTGGCGATGACCTTGCGCATGGTGGAGAGCGGCGTGTCGGTGTATTCCGCCGCCGTCGGAGTTGATATCGTTTGCGCGGCAACGGGTTGCGCCGCCGCAACAGGCGCTCCGCGCTCGATCAGGGCGCGTACGTCGCGCTCAATGATCCGGCCCTCCGGGCCGGTGGGGGCGGCCTGCGCGGCGTCCACACCGGCGGCGGATGCCAGCGCGCGGGCGCGCGGAGAAACCCCCGCAGCGGTAAGGACGGTGCGCTCCGGCGCGGCGGTCTGCGGCGCGGGCACGACCTTCTCGTCCGACGCAACCGGGACGGGGGCCGACGCCGGCGCGTCGGCTTTCGGCAGCTCCACGGTTTCGCCCGGCGCGCCGACGGCGCACACCGGGGTTTTGATCACATATTCTTCTCCGGCTTGCGCCAGAAGCGCCAGCACGGTTCCCTCATACTCCGACTCCACATCGAACGAGGCCTTGCCGGTCTCCAATGTGAACAGCCGGTCGCCGGGCTTGACCGCGTCGCCTTCCTTCACATGCCACGCCGCCAGCACGGCGCTCTCTTCCGAAATGCCGAGCTGAGGCATCAGAATCAGGTGTGCCATACAAAATTCCTCCTACAGTATTTCCACATTTTGTCTCCGCATTTCTTCCACAATGCGGGCGGGCAGCTCCCCGTCGGACACCAGCGTGTCGATCTCGGACGGGCGGGCGAAGGTAAATGGCATGGTGCGGTCAATTTTGGTGCTGTCCATCAGTAAAACCGTGTGCTTGCAACGCGCGACGATGGCGCGCTTGACCTCGCACTCGGCGTAGTCGCCCGAGGTGAAGCCCGAATCGACGGAAAAGCCGGAGGTGCCTAAAAACGCTGTGTCGATGTTGAGATTTTCGAGAAACGCGAACGCGCCCGGCCCGGCGCAGGAGAGCGTTTTGGGGTTGAGGCTACCGCCGACCAGCAGCACCTGAATGTTCTTGCGCTTGGCGACCAGTAGCATGGCAATGTTGGGGCCCGAGGTCATTACGGTCATGTTCTGGTCGGGCAGGGCGCGGGCGAAGGCCATGGCCGTGGTACCTGAATCGATATAAATGGACGGCAGCCCCTGCGCCAGCCGGGCGGCTTTTTGGGCAATGAGCTCCTTTTGGAGGACGGCGTCCAGCTCGCGTTCGGCGTAGAAATCCTCCTGCGCCGGTCGGCTCACCGGGGCGATACGCGCGCCGCCGTGGGTGCGGATGATCTGCTGCTGGGATTCCAGCAGCGCCAGGTCCCGGCGGATGGTCATGGCGGAGCGCTCAGGGAACAGGGTGCAGAGCTCCTCCACCGTGACCTCCCCTTTTTCTCCGATATAGTCACGGATCGCGCGGGTGCGCAATTGTTTCAAATGTTCACCTTCTCACCCATTTGAAGTTTACAATGAACATTATACTGGACGAAATTCTCATTGTCAATGACCAAATAAACATTTTATCGGAAAATAAATGTCCGCGATAAACAAACGCGGACATGCCTACACATTATTCAGAAAAAATTTCCAGCCCGACCGGGCAGTGATCGCTGCCGGTCATTGCGGGGAAAATCAGCGCGTCACGCACCTCGGGCAGCAGCCGTTCGGACACGAGAAAATAGTCGATCCGCCACCCCGCGTTGCGCTCCCGGACACCCGGCATGGGCGACCACCAGGTGTAGGCGTCGCGCCGGTCGGGGTACAGCGCCCGGAAGGTGTCCGCAAAGCCGGAGGAGAGCAGAATGGTCATTTTTTCACGCTCCTCATCCGTAAATCCGGCACTGTTTCGGTTTGATTTCGCATTTTTGATGTCAATTTCCTGATGCGCCACATTGAAATCCCCGCAGACGATGACCGGCTTTTGCGCGTCCAGCGCCCGCAGATACGCCCGGAAATCGTCCTCCCCGCGCATCCGGTAGGACAGCCGCGTGAGTTCTCGCTGGGCGTTGGGCGTGTAAGCGCAGACGAAATAAAACCCGTCAAATTCCAGCGTGATGATCCGGCCCTCCTGGTCGTGCTCCTCCCGCCCGATGCCGTACGACGCCGCCAGCGGCGCACGCTTTGAAAACACCGCCGTCCCGGAATATCCCTTGCGCAGGGCGCTGTTCCAGTACTCGTGATACCCGCGCAGGTCGGGCTCGGCCTGTCCGCGCTCCATTTTGGTCTCCTGCACACAGAAAATGTCGGCGTCCAGCGCGGAAAATGCGCCGGAAAACCCCGGCGTTTTTTTGAGACAGGCCCGCAAACCGTTGACATTCCAAGAAATCAACCGCATTTTACCCCTCCCGTTTTCGCACTGATACCTCGCCGGAGGAGAGCTCCTCCTCCCGCCCGTCGGCATAGCGCACCAGCAGCCCGCCGGTGTCGGTGACGGCCAGCGCGTCGGCGTTTTCCTCCAGCAGCCCGCGCCGAACGGTGATCGTCTGCCCCGGCGTGGCGCAGGCTTGGCGATACCGCGCCAGCGTATCGTGCCAGTCCCTCGGCCGCTCGAGCGCATCCAGCAGCGCCGCCGCCAGCGCCGCGCGGTCGATTTCCCGCCCCGCGGCCCCGTCCAGCGTTCCCGCAGTCTCCGCGAGCTCCGGCGGGAAGGCCACCGGCCGCACGTTGAGGCCGACGCCGAGGAGGACAAAAGAGCCCGCCCCGATGGCGGCGCGCTCGGCCAAAATGCCGCCCAGCTTACGTCCGCGCCACATCAAATCGTTGACCCATTTGAGCTCCAGCGCGACGCCGCAGACCGCTTTCACGGCCTCCAGCGCCGCGACGGCGGCGGTGACCGTCAGGCGGGCGATCCGCTCATCCAGCGGCGCGGGCCGCCGCAAATGGGACAGATACAGCCCCCCCGGCGGCGAAAAAAATGTCCGTCCCATCCGGCCGCGTCCGCCGGACTGCGCACCGGCCAGAACCGCGCTGCCGTCAGGCGCGCCGGCCTCAGCCCACGTGCGCAGCAGTGTGTTGGTGGAGCCCTGCGCCTCCGGCAGGACGCGCAGCGGCGCACCGGAGGGCTTTTCCCGCAACGCGAGAATCGTTTCGGCGGTAAAAATCTCCATCAGCTCTTGGATTTCAGCGCCTTCATGCGCTGCTCGTGGGACAAAATCCGCTTGCGCAGGCGCAGGGATTTGGGGGTGACCTCCAGCAATTCATCCTCCTCCAAAAACTCCAGCATCTGCTCCAAACTCATCTGACGCGGCGGAATCAGCCGCAGGGCGTCGTCGCTGCCCGAGGCGCGCATGTTGGTGAGCTGCTTGCGTTTGCAGACGTTGACGGTCATATCGTCGCCGCGCGAGGACTGCCCGACGATCATCCCGGCATAGACCGGCGTGCCGGGCGAGATGAACATTGCGCCGCGATCCTGCGCGTTGAACAGGCCGTAGGCCACGGCGTCGCCGGTCTCATGCGCCACCAGCGAGCCGTTTTGCCGGCGCTCAATGTCGCCGACAAGCGGCACCCAGTCGTGAAATACCGAGCTCATGATGCCCTCTCCGCGCGTGTCGGTCAAAAATTCGTTGCGGTAGCCGAGCAGTCCGCGCGACGGGATGAGAAACTCCAGCCGCATCCGGCTGCCCACCGGTGCCATGTGCGACAGCTCGCCGCGCCGCCGGCCGATTTTTTCCATCACCGCGCCCACCGCCGTCTCCGGCAGGTCGATGACCAGCCGCTCGACGGGCTCCAGCGTCTGCCCGTTCTCCTCACGGAAGAGCACCTTGGGCGTGGACACCTGAAATTCATACCCCTCCCGGCGCATGGACTCGATCAGCACCGACAGATGCATCTCGCCGCGCCCGGCCACCCGGAAGGCTTCGGTTGTATCGGTCGGCGAGACTTGCAGCGATACGTCGCGCAGCAGCTCGCGCTCCAGCCGGTCGCGCAGGTTGCGCGAGGTGACGTACTTGCCCTCCTTGCCGGCAAACGGGCTGTCGTTGACGCTGAAGGTCATTTCGATGGTCGGCAGGGAAATTTTCACAAAATCCAGCGCCTCGGGGCAGGCCGGATCACAGACCGTATCTCCGATGGTGATGTCCTCAATGCCGGAAAAGGCGACGATCTCGCCTGCCTCGGCCATGTCCACCGGCAGCCGCCCCAGCCCGTCGATGACATAGAGCGACACGATTTTGGCCTTGACAGGCGCACTTTCGGCCTGGGAGTTGACCACGACCACCTCCTGCCCGGTGCGCAGCACGCCGCGCTCGACCCGGCCGATGCCGATGCGGCCGACGTATTCATCGTAATCCAAGCTGGAAAAAAGAATTTGCAAGGGCGCGTCCATTTCGCCTTCGGGCGCGGGGATTTCTCGCAAAATGGTTTCGAAAAGCGGCTTCATGTCGGCGCTCATGACGTCGGGATCGAGCGTGGCAAAGCCGTCGCGCCCGCTGGCGAATACCACGGGGAACTCCAATTGATCGTCGTCCGCGCCCAGCTCGATAAACAGGTCGATGATCTCCTCGACGACGGCGTGCGGGCGGGCTTCTGCGCGGTCGAGCTTGTTGACGACGACGACCGCCTTTTTCTTGAGGCCGAGCGCTTTTTTTAACACAAAGCGCGTTTGCGGCATGCAGCCTTCAA
>JAVBOJ010000149.1:0-9177 GCA_031550755.1 Oscillospiraceae bacterium | reverse complement strand
CCCCAGACTGTGTACCTGCCGGGCCAACTCTGCCACTCCGGTTTTGTCGGATACCGAAAACAACGCGCGCCGTTTCATAGCAGTTCCTCCTTACATCTTTCCCCTGTGTTTGGTACTATCTTTACTTGGTTGCCCGCAATGCGCAGCCGTCCGTCGCAAAACAGGCGCACCGCCTCGGGCAGAATGATCCACTCGGCTTGCTCCATGACGCGGCGCTGGAGGGTCTCCGGCGTGTCGCCATCCTCCACCGCCACCGCTTTTTGCAGGATGATCGGCCCGCCGTCGGTCACCTCGCTAACAAAATGCACCGTCGCGCCGGTTAGCTTGACGCCGGCCTCCAGCACAGCCTTATGTACCCGCAGGCCGTAAAATCCGTCGCCGCAAAAGGCCGGAATGAGCGCCGGATGGACGTTGAGCACCTTGTCACGAAATGCCTCGCAAAACAACGGCCCGAGGATGTACATAAATCCGGACAGCACGACAAGCTCGATGTCATGCCCCCGTAAGGTCTCGACCACCGCGGCGGTAAAGCCTTCGCGGTCGGGAAAGTCCTTCCGGGACACGACCGCCGTCGGCACGCCGGCGTTTTGAGCGCGCCGGAGCGCGTACGCCTCCGGGTTGGAGGAGAGCACCAGCGCGATTTCGCCCGCGCCGAGGGAGGGCGCATCCAGCAGCGCCTGCAAATTCGTGCCGCCGCCCGACACCAGCACAGCTATTTTGACCATGGTACAAGCCTCCCCGTTTATCAAAACGTCAGCCCTTCGCCGCGGCGCACCTCGCCGATGACATAAGGATGCTCGCCCTGATCCACCAGCACGCCGACGGCGGCGCCCACGTCGCGCCGATCCACGCACAGCACCATGCCGATGCCCATGTTGAAGGTGTTGAACAGCTCGCGCTGGGAGAGCTGGCCGCGCTTTTGCAGCAGGGAGAAAATCGGCAGCTCGGGGAAGCTGCCCGGGTCCACAGCGCCGCCCAGGCCCGCGGGGAACATGCGCGGAATGTTCTCGATAAACCCGCCGCCGGTGATGTGCGCCGCGCCCTTGATGCCCACCTTGGCAAGCAGGTTCAAAAGCGGCTTGACATAGATGCGCGTGGGCTTGAGCAGCTCCTCGCCCAGCGTGCAGCCCAGTTCGTCCACATGCTGGGACAGGGTTTTGGCGCCGTCTCCGAGGATCCGGCGGATCAGCGAAAATCCGTTGGAATGCACCCCGCTGGACGGCAGGCCGATCAGGGTGTCCCCGGCCTCGATGGTATGACCGTCGATCCGCTTGTCATAATCGACCAGACCGACGCAAAACCCGGCCATGTCATACTCCTCGATCGGGTAAAACCCCGGCATTTCGGCCGTCTCGCCCCCGATGAGGGCACAGCCGGCCTCGCGGCAGCCGGCCGCCACGCCCGAAACGATCTCGGCAATCTTTTCGGGGACGTTGCGCCCGCAAGCGATATAGTCGAGGAAAAACAGCGGCGCCGCGCCCGAACAGACCACGTCGTTTGCGCACATGGCGACGCAGTCGATGCCCACCGTGTCGTGTTTGCCGGTGGCAAAGGCGATCTTGAGCTTGGTGCCCACGCCATCTGTGCCGGAGACCAGCACGGGCCGCGTCATTCCGGCGAAATTGGGCTCGAACAGGCCGCCGAAGCCGCCGATTCCGCCGATCACGCCCTTGGTAAAGGTGCTCTCCACATGGGACTTCATCAAACTGACCGCCTTGTAGCCGGCCTCGACGTCCACGCCCGCCTGGGTATACGCGTTGTTCATGGCAATCACATCCTTATTCTTCTGTATATCCGGCGGTGTCCTGCGTCTCTCCGCCGACAGGAACGGGATACCGTCCGGTAAAACATGCGTTGCAGAAGTCCAGCCGCAGATCCTTCACCGGCATGGGAAGATCCTCCAGCGCCATATATTGCAAGCTGTCCGCCCCGATGATGCCGGTGATTTCATCCACCGAGCGGTTGTGGGCGATCAGCGCCTCACGGCTCGGGATGTCGGTGCCGAAATAACAAGGATGCAAAAACGGCGGAGAAGAGACCTTCATGTGCACCTCGGTCGCACCCGCGCCGCGCAGCAGCGACACAATCCGCGAGCAGGTGGTGCCGCGCACGATGGAGTCGTCCACCATGATGACCCGCTTGCCGGACACGACCGCCGACAGCGGATTGAGCTTGATGCCGACGGCACGCTCGCGCTGACCCTGCGACGGCTGGATAAACGTCCGGCCGATATAGCGGTTTTTGACCAGTCCGACGGCATAGGGAATGCCGGACTCCTGCGCAAAGCCCAGCGCCGCCGACAGTCCCGAATCGGGCACGCCGATGACCACATCGGCCTCGGTTGTGCTGCGGCGGGCGAGACAGCGCCCGGCCTCCTGCCGCGACAGCTCCACCGACTGCCCGTCGAGCACCGAGTCGGGGCGCGCGAAGTAGACGTATTCAAACACGCAAAGCGAGGTTTTGACCTTCTGCGGGAGCTTGAGGGAGCGCACCTGTCCGCCTTCGGCCACAACGATCTCGCCCGGCTCGATATCCCGGGTGAAATGGGCGCCGATGGCGTCCAGCGCGCAGGATTCCGACGCGAACACCGGCGAGCCGTTCAGCTCGCCCATGCACAGCGGGCGGAACCCGCGCGGGTCGCGTGCGGCGATGAGCTTTCGCCCGCTCATCACCAGCAGCGAATACGCGCCCTCCATATACTGCATCACGCCCATCAGCGCGTCCTCAATCCGCTCTGTTTTGAGGCTTTCGCGCACAATGAGGTAGGAGATTAGCTCGGCGTCGCCGCTGGTTTGGAAAATGCCGCCGCGCAGCTCGGTTTCGGTGCGCAGCTGCTGGGCGTTGACCAGCGTGCCGTTGACCGCTACCGCCATGTGCCCGCCCAGATGATGCACCACGATCGGCTGGGCGTTGACCCCGCCCGCGCCGCCCGAGGAGGACGAGTAGCGCACATGGCCCATGGCCATCCGGCCGCGCAGACGCAGCAGCGCCCGGTCGTCAAAGTTCTCGGGCACCAACCCGTCGCCCTTTTTGACCAAAATTTCGCTCCCACGCGACACGGCAATGCCGCAGGACTGCTGTCCCCTGTGCTGCAAGGCGTACAGTGCCTGGTAGGTCTCCAGCGCCACATCGAGATCGGTGTCGGGCGCCGCCGCGATCCCGAACACGCCGCATTCTTCACCAAGTTTGTCCCACATAACAAGTATTCTCCCTGATTCTTTAGAATTACAGGCCGAGCTCCGTTTTTAGCTCCGTGTCGGAGACCCGCACCGCCTGCGCCAAGCGCGTTTTGTGCTCCTCCAGCCGGGAGGAAAGCGCCGGCTCGGCCAGCGCCAGCATCTGTACCGCCAGCAGTGCAGCGTTCTCCGCGCCGTCAATGGCCACCGTCGCCACCGGCACGCCGGCCGGCATCTGCACGACGGACAGCAGGGCGTCCAGCCCGTCCAGCGCCGAGGCCTTCACCGGGATGCCGATGACCGGCAGCACGGTGGAGGAGGCCAACACGCCCGCCAGGTGCGCGGCCTTGCCGGCCGCCGCGATCAGGACGCCGTAACCGTTCCCGGCCGCCGTTTTGGCAAAGGACAGCGCGTCGTCGGGCGTGCGGTGCGCCGACATGACGTGGACGGTAAAGGGCACGTCAAAGGTGCGCAGGGTGTCCGCCGCTTTGGAAAACACCGGCCAGTCGCTTTTGGAGCCCATGATGAGCGCTACTTTTTTCACAAAACCACTCCTATTCCCACAAACCATGCGCTTGCAAGGCTTTCTTCATTTCGTCCACCCGTGACTCCCACGAGGCGGCTCGTCCGTATTCGATGCGCTGGCGGGTCATCCACGGGTTTTTCTCGCACAGCGCACGCTCGCAGGCCGATAAAAATGAGTCCCGGTCGCCGCCGATGTAAATGGCGTCGGAGAACTCCAGCACCTGAATCGGCTGCGGCGTAGACACCACCGGGCGTCCGGTCGCCAGATATTCGTAAAACTTCAACGGGCTGACGTCGCGTGAAAGGTCGCCCGAGGCGAACAGGTTCAGGCAGATGTCAAACCGCTTGATATAATTGGGCAGATCCTTGTAAGGCTTGAGCCCCAACAGATGGATGTTCTTCCGCGCGGTGAGCGGCGCGAGATCGACGCCGGGCAGCGCCTTCCCGATCAGCACGACGGACCATTCTGGATGGGTGTCGGCCGCCGCCGTCAGCAAATCGTAGTCGATACACGGCTGGAGCATCCCCACAAAGCCCAAAATGGGATTTTTGATGTTGAACAGGTCGTCCGGAAAGGGCAAATCGTCCTCCGCCGCGCGGTGGAACAGCTCGAAATTGACCCCGTTGGGCAGCAGATAGGTGTTGGGGTTGTACTGTTTTAGCGTGTCATACAGTCCGCCGGCGGTGGCGAATACCACGTTAGCGCGCGCGGCCAGATCCCGCTCCATTTTGTCCACTACGGCGGGATTCATCAGGCCACCGTAAGCGGAATGGCGGTCCACGCAGTCGTAAACCAGCCCGCTGTGCGGGATGCGGTCCACGAGGTCGGCGGCGGTGGGGCTGTAGCACCACAGAAGCGGTTTTTCAAAGCCGTGCTTTTCCATGATGCGGTTTACATAACGCGCCTGCCCCCGGGCGTTTGTCTTGTTGACCGCGCGAAATTTGTTGTACGCCGGCCAGACCGGCGGCGAGGCGTACACCGTGATATGCCCGCCGATGCTCTCGCCGGGCTTTTTGTACGCCCGCAGGCGTTCGGCGGCGGCGGGATCCTTCAGCGGCGCGGCGCGCGACACCGGCGGATCCAAATAGAGGATCTCGGCGTCGCGGAAGCGCGACATCACCTGTTGCTTGCGGGTGGGGAAGGGGTGCCAGTTGGCGCTGGATAGGCAGACGATCTGTTTTTTCATTCTTCGTTAACTCCCATAAAGCATGTCATAGACATTGAAATAGGGGGCCTTGGCATCCTGCGGCACGAGCCCCAGCCGCCACACCGACACGCCGGTCACCCCGAACAGCCGCGCCAGCTTGAGCTTGGCGGTCACCGAGCGGGTATCCTCATACCAGACAATGTTGTCGGTGCCGTCCTCTTCGCTGCGGAAGCTGAGGTACGGGCTTTCCAGCAGGGCATTGTACTGCGGCGTGACGCCGGAGGCGATCCGCGACGCCACGGCTTGATAGGTCGGCGCAAACGGCGTCCGGTTTGTGACCTTGCCGCCCGACAGCTTCCATTGCGCCGTGCCGAAGGAGAGCTGGAGCATGATTTTGTTCTTGTCCTGCACGCCGGTGTCCTTGTCGGTGATCGCCCGCAGCGCCCAGTACACCTCGTCGAGGGGCGCGGGCGGCATCCCCGTCTGTCCGGCGGCCATTTCGGCGTCGGTCAGGGATTTGGGATTGTAGTCATGCGCCATTAAAATGACCTTGTTGGCCATCGCGCCGATGGCGCGGAAGTCATAGCCGTCATAATAAGATACCCCGGGACGCCTCGCGGGATGCACCGCGACATAGAGGAGTTTGTTCCTGGACATCAGCTCGGCCTGTAAATCCTTCAGAAACAGCAGGAAATCCTGTTTGGAGGGGGATTTGAGGGATTCAAAATCGACCACGACGCCGTCATAACCCGCCATGGCTTCCGTATAGAGCGACATGGCTTGGGCTCGCAAGTTGGCGTCGGCCAGCACCGGCGCGGACAGCGAGTCCGCCACGGCGATCATCAGGAGGCGCTCTTGTGCGCTCAGGGCGGCCAGCACGGACTCCGAACCCGCCGGAACGGCATACTCATTGCCGCCCGAGGTTGTAGCGTTGATTTTCAGGGTGTTCCCGTCCTTCTCCAGGCGCGCCCATCCGAAGCAGACGCTGTCTGAAAGGGAAGCGCCCGATTGCTGCACATACGAAGAAATGGCGTAAAACGAATTTTTCCATGCGATTTTGCGGGTTTGTCCCTCGTACATGCGCATCAGGATGGCCGCGGCCTCCTCGCGCAGCGCCGAGGCGTACGGGTCAAAGCGCGTGGGGGATTTTCCGTTGATAAGCCCGAAGTCCGCCGCCATGGCGATATAGGGGATGTTGCGGGTCACGTCGGCAAAGGGGGAGGTCAGATAGGACATATGCCCCGCCAAGTCATTGTACCCCAATGTGCGCACCAGCATAATCGCCATTTCCTCCCGCGTGATGGGCGCGTCGGGGCGGAAGGCCTTGTCGGTGCCGTCAATCGCGCCGTGGCGCAGCGCCGTCTCAATGGGGGAGAAATACCACAGGGCTTTGTTCTGGTTGTCGGTAAAATAGCCGGTTTCGGGCATCGCCTTTTCCCAGCCCATCAGATTGCACAAAAAGGTGACGAATTCGGCCCGCGTCAGCGTGCGGCCCAGACCAAACCGGTTGTTGCCCATACCGTTCGTGATGCCGAGCTGGCGCAACGACTGTATGTACGGCGCGGCCCAATGGGTGTCCGGCACATCGTCAAACGGGGCGGCGCTCACCTCGGCCAGCGCCGGAACCGGTTGCAGCACAAAACACAGCGCCAACAGACAGGGCAGGATCATGCGGATCCATCTCTTCATGCTTTTTCTCCTTTCAGCATGTCCGAAAGCACCTCTACATTGCGCCGCTCCAGCGCGCGCAAACGAGCAACCGCTTCCAGCCGTTCGACTTGGGACGGCGCGCCGGCCAGCGCCCGGTCGATGAGCTCCCGGAGGGTTTCAAACGTCACGTCCTCAAAGGGGACAAACAGGGGATTGCCCATATGGCGCAAAAACGCCGAGACTTTTTCGTCATACGCCACGCCCACCAGCGGGAGGCCCTGCCCCGAGGCGAAGATCAGCGCGTGCAGCCGCATGGCGACAACCGCCTGCATCCGAGCCAGCAGACCGATGGACAGCCCGGCCGAGGTGACGGGCGACAGCGCCGCCGACGGGGTTTTCATCAGTGCGCGCACCTGGCGCGCGGCCTCTCCGTCGCTGTGCTCCACCGGGACAAAGACCGGCGTCAGGCCGTAGATGTCCCGCACATAGTCGGCGGCTTGGGCGAACACCGGGGCTTTTTCGGCAAAGCCCGGCCAGCGCCGCAGCGAGAAGGCGATGTATTCCCCTTCGGGCGCGAGCTCCTGGGAGAGTAAGAAAGAATCGATCTGCTCCGCCGGCGCGGCCAAAAGCCCCAGCGCCGGGTCAGCCGACAGGGTGACGCGCGGCGCGGTCACGCCCAATGACGCCAGATCGCGCACCGAGCTCTCCTCCCGCAGGGTGACGGCCTCCACGCACCGGTTGAGGGTGTTGCGGGTCAGCCGCCGCGAAAGCTTGCCGCGCAGCGGCCCTACGCCGCAGCCATACATCAGGACGCGCGCGCCGCGCAGGCGCGCCAGCCGGATGACAGCCAGATAATACCACAGCGAACGGTTGGAGGTAATATTCTGAATCAGGTTGCCGCCGCCGCTGATAAACAGCGCGGCACGGCGGCACGCCCGCCAGACAGAAACGGCGTTAAATGTGTGTATCGCCTGTACGCCGTAGGTTTTGCGGGTTTTCTTGGGACTGCGGGAGAGGACGGTCACCGGCCGGTCGGGGTCGGTTTCGCCGATTTCGCGCAAAATGCCCTCCAAAATGGCGTCGTCGCCGGCGTTGCCCTGGCCGTACGCGCCGCTGACGATCAACCTGTCGCGTTCCATGGGCTTGCGCGCCGCGCGGCGCAGAATGGTTTCGTAAATGTCCGTTTGGGTGTCCAGCATCCGCTCCATGGAAAAATCGCGGGCGGCCCTTACAAACAGCGCCTGTCCCATGGCTTCGCGCCGCGCCGGATCGTCATACAGCGCCCGCAAATGCCTCGTCAGCGCAGCCACGTCGCCCGGCGTGAACAGATAGCCGCCGACCATGTGGTCAATCAGCGCCGGGATGCCGCCCACGCGGGTGGCCACGGTGGGCAGGCTGTGCCGCGCACCCTCCAGCAGGGAGTAAGGGAAGCACTCGGTCAGAGAGGTCAGCAGATTGATGTCGATCGCGGCAAAAAACGCGTCCATATCGCGGACCCAGCCGGCAAAGCGCACCCGGTCGGACAGCCCCAGCTCCTCTGCCAGCCGGGTCAGCTGCGGAAGAAGCTCTCCGTCGCCCGCGACGAGCAGCTTCAGGCGGGGGCAGGTATCCTTGAGGGCCGCCATGGCGCGCAGGGCGGTGGCGATATCCTTGACCGGCGACAGCCGCGCCGCCAAGCCCGCGACTACATCGTCCGGCGACAGGGAAAACTGTTTCCGGAGCGCCGCGCGATCAGAGGGCGGCGGCGGGGCAAAGGACAGCCCGCTGTAAATGGTAAACAGACCCTCCGGCGAAAACCGGCGGTCCAGCAAAAGCTCGGTCATGGCGCGCGACATGCCCACGCGGCAGTCGATCCGCCGCAGCGCCCATTTGTTCAGCGTCCCATAGGTCAGCGCCTTGAGGGGACGGCCCAGATAATCCCGCCGGTAATCGGAATGGACGGTGGTCAGGGTGGGGACGCCCAGCCGCCGACCCAGCATGGCCGCGGCCAGATTGCCGCGCGAGCCGTGGCTGTGAAACAGGTCGAAGCGTTCCCGCTCATGCAGGGCGGCAATTTCGTGCAGACTGCCGCGCAGACCGCCGGAAATCACCACGGTGGGGATGCCCAGCGCACGCGCCTCCTCGGCAAACGCCCCCTCGCGGAAGACGGCCAGCGTGATCCCGGCCACGGACAAAAGCCCATGCAGCAATGATAGCACATGGGTTTTGGCGCCGCCCACGTCGCCGCCGCTGATGAGATGCAGTATTTTCATAGCGCCGCCTAACTCCGGCCTTGGTGTTTCCCAAAAGGCCTGTCCCGAAACTTCTTGTAAAAAAAACAAATTCATTATACAATGGTAGCCGCCTTGGGTCAAGTGACGGAATCTCTGAATCGCGGACAAGCCGCCGGAAAAAAAGACAAATTTTTAAAGGGAGCCATATTGTTATGAAGTTGGTCAACGAAAAGGGAAAACTCTTCGGCGTCATCAACGTGGTGGATCTGCTGTTTGTGCTGGCGGTGCTGGCGGTCGTCGGCGGTATCTTCTGGAAGGTGCTGGGGCCGAAAATCACGACGGTGTCCAATCCCAACCTGGAGATCACCTATACCGCGCGGGCGCGTCCGATACAGGCGCGCATGGAGGAGGAGATCCGCAAAAACCTCGCCATCGATCCCCGGCTGACCGCCGGCAGCGATTATG
>JAVBOJ010000029.1:0-6149 GCA_031550755.1 Oscillospiraceae bacterium | reverse complement strand
CTTCCGTCCGGGGGCTCAGCCCGTAAAAAAGGTTTCCTCCGGCCTCGGCATATGAGCAAAGGGGGGGAGGAAAAGTGTGAAAAGGAGGGGTTTTCACCTCCTTTTCGCGTTGAGTGCAGCTTTTCGCTGCACGGAGTCCCGCCGCAGCGACGTCAGGCTGTCAAAATAATTTTTTTGACAGCCTGAGCCCCGGACGCTTCCGTCCGGGGCTCTTTCTTATTGTGGCGGAAATCCGTTCCCTCCATAGTTTATAGGGACCAACACGGCCCCCCTGCAAACGCCTCTCCGCCCATGAATTCACAAAAACTTCTTTTTCTTTTTCTCAGATATGGTATAATACCCAGTAAAGCATACTCACACAACCCGGTTTGTTTGGAGGTTTTCTGTTATGGGCATCATTCAATCCGTATTCGGGACCCACAGTCAGCGCGAGCTCAAGCGCGTCACGCCGCTGGCGGACAAGATCGAGGCGCTGGACGAGTCCTACCGCGCCCTGACCGACACGCAGCTGCGCGAAAAGACCGACGAGTTCAAAAAGCGTCTGGCCGCCGGCGAGACGCTGGATGATATTTTGGTGGAAGCCTTTGCCACCATGCGTGAGGCCTGCGCCCGCGTGCTGGGGATGCGCCCGTTCCGGGTGCAGCTCATCGGCGGCATCGTCCTGCATCAGGGGCGCATTGCCGAGATGAAAACCGGCGAGGGCAAAACCCTCGTCGCCACGCTGCCGGCCTATCTCAACGCGCTGGCGGGCGGCGGCGTCCATGTCGTCACGGTCAACGATTATCTGGCGCGCTACCATTCCGAATGGATGGGCAAGGTGTACCGGTTTTTGGGGCTGAACGTCGGGCTGATTGTCCACGGCGTGGAAAATGACGACCGCAAACGCGCCTATCAGGCCGATATCACCTACGGCACCAACAACGAGTTCGGCTTTGACTATCTGCGCGACAATATGGCCATCTACCGCGAGCAGATGGTCCAGCGCGGGCATTCCTTCGCCATCGTGGACGAGGTGGACTCCATCTTAATCGACGAGGCGCGCACCCCGCTCATCATCTCCGGGCAGGGGGACAAATCCACCGATCTCTATGAGCGGGCGGACAAATTCGTCTCCGGCCTGCGCATGACCCGCGTGGTCGAGCTCAACGCCAAGGAGGAGCATGAGGACATCGACGGCGACTATGTCGTGGATGAAAAGGCGCGCAGCGCCACCCTGACGCCGTCCGGCGTGACCAAAGCCGAAAAGTTTTTCAATCTGGAAAACCTCACCGATATGGACAACTCCACCATTGTGCACCATATCAATCAGGCGCTCAAGGCGCGCGGCGTCATGCAGCGCGACACCGATTACGTCGTGCGCGACGGCGAGGTCATCATTGTCGATGAGTTCACCGGGCGCATGATGTTTGGCCGGCGCTACTCGGAGGGGCTGCATCAGGCCATCGAGGCCAAGGAAAAGGTCAAGGTCGAGCGGGAAAGCAAAACCCTGGCCACCATCACCTTCCAGAATTATTTCCGCCTCTATAAAAAGCTCTCCGGCATGACCGGCACGGCGCTGACCGAGAGCGAGGAGTTTTCCACCATCTACAAGCTCGATATCATCGAGATTCCCACCAACAAGCCCATGATCCGGCAGGATCAAACAGACGCTGTCTTTAAAACCGAGGCCGGCAAGTTCCGCGCCGTCATCCGGCAGATTCAGGAATGCAACGCCAAGGGGCAGCCGGTGCTGGTGGGCACCGTGTCCATCGACAAGAGCGAGCAGCTCTCCGCCCTGCTGAAAAAACAGGGTGTCAAGCACGTCGTGCTCAACGCCAAGCACCATGAAAAGGAAGCCGAAATCGTGGCGCAGGCCGGTCATCTTGGGGCGGTCACCATCGCCACCAACATGGCCGGGCGCGGCACCGACATCATGCTGGGCGGCAACGCCGAGTTTTTGGCGGTGGCCGATCTGCGCAAAAACGGCGTGCCCGAGGAGGTCATTGTCGAGGCCACCGGCTACGCCGAAACCGAAAACGAGGAAATCCTACAGGCGCGCGCCCTTTACGCCGAGCGGCTGCAAGCGCACAAGCGCGATATTTCCAAGGAAGCCGACAAGGTGCGCGAGGCCGGCGGCCTGTATATCATCGGCACCGAGCGGCATGAGTCCCGCCGCATTGACAATCAGCTCCGCGGCCGCGCCGGCCGTCAGGGCGACCCGGGCGCGTCGCGCTTTTTCATCTCGATGGAAGACGATCTCATGCGCCTGTTCGGATCGAGCCGGGCGTCCGGCCTACTCGACGCGCTGGGCATGGACGAAGACACCCCCATCGAGCAGAAAATGCTGACAAACGCCATCGAAACCGCCCAGCGGCGGGTCGAGTCGCGCAACTTCCAGACCCGCAAGCACGTCCTCCAGTATGACGACGTCATTAACAAGCAGCGCGAGATCATTTACGGCCAGCGCCGCCGTGTGCTCGACGGGGACGATCTGCACAGCACCATCCAAAACATGATCGAGGATACAATCAAGCAGCAGGTTACCCGGGTTATGAGCGACCAGCGGTATATGGAGGCCCATCAGGTGGAGGCCATTGCCGAGCCGTTTACCGGCGTGTTTTTGCGGCCGGGGCAGTTTAAATTCACCCGTGAGCAGCTGGAGGACAAGACCACCGAGGACTTCACGCAGGATTTGCTCACCGCCGCGCAAAAAACCTACGCCGACAAGGAGGCCGCCCTGACCCCGCCGGTCATGCGCGAGCTGGAGCGGGTGGTGCTTTTACGTGTGGTCGATCAAAAATGGATGGATCATATCGACGCCATGCACGAGTTGCGGCAGGGCATCGGCCTGCGCGCCTACGCCCAGACCGATCCCGTGGTGGAATACAAGCGCGAGGGCTTCCAGATGTTCGACGAGATGGTCACCTCCATCCGGGAGGACACGGTGCGCTTTGTCTATCTCGCGCAGGTGCGCGGCGCCGAGGCCCCCAAGCGCGAGCAGGTCGCCCGTCCGTCCCGCGCCGCCGTCTCCGACGGGTCGGACAAACCCCGCCCGGTGCGCAAAACCGCCGCCCAGAAAACCGGGCGCAACGACCCCTGCCCCTGCGGCAGCGGAAAGAAGTATAAAAAATGCTGCGGGTTTGAGACAGTGAACAGTGTACAGTGAACAGTGATGGTGTCGCGCGAAGCGCGATGAATTGATTTGTCCGCGAAGCGGACTCCGCAACTGTTCACTATTAACTGTTAACTGTTCACTATTCCCAGCGTCGCATTTGAACAAAGGAGGGAATCCCCATGTCCGCCGTCAAAATAAAAGACAACATTTACTGGGTCGGAGCCGTCGACCGCGACGTCCGCAATTTCCACGGATACCTGACGCCGGTCGGCTCCACCTACAACGCCTATCTGGTGCTCGACGAGAAAATCACCCTCATCGATACCGTCAAGGCGTCGTTTACCGACGAGATGCTGGATAACATCCGCGAGATCGTCGATCCCGCCAAAATTGACTACCACATCTCCAACCACACCGAGCCGGATCATTCGGGCGCGCTGCCGGCGCTGGCGGCGCTCTGCCCCAATATGAAGGTCATCTGCTCGCCCAACGGGCAGAAGGGGCTGTCGGCTTATTACCCCGATGTGAGGATGGACTTTCAGCCGGTCAAAACCGGCGACACGCTGAATACCGGAAAATTCACCTTCGAGTTTGTGCTCATGCCGCTGGTGCACTGGCCGGACAGCATGTCCACCTATCTGCGCGGGGAGGAGCTCCTGTTTTCCAACGACGCGCTGGGGCAGCACATCGCCGGGCCGGAGCGCTTTGACGACGAGCTGGGCTATGACCGCCTCATGGAGCGCGCCGGGGATTATTACGCCAACATTGTCCTGCCGTTCGGTGCGCAGGTCAAAAAGCTGCTGGCCGACATCGGCGGGTTTTCCATCTCGGTCATCTGCCCGAGCCACGGCGTCATGCTACGCAAATATATCGGCGAGATGGTCGGGGCGTACGCCCGCTGGGCGGCGAGTGAGACCGACCCGGCCCGCGCCGTCATCGTCTATGACACCATGTGGGGCTCGACCAGAATGCTGGCCGACGGCCTTGAGGCCGACCTCCGCGCCGGGGGGTATACGGTCGAGACGCTCTGCCTCAGGGACACCCATGTCTCCACCTGCATGGCCGCCCTGCTCGACGCGCACTATATCGCCGTCGGCTGTCCGACGCTCAACCGGCAGGTCATGCCGACCATGGCGGCGTTTTTGAGCTATGTACGCGGCCTGTCCCCGAAAAACCGGCGGGGGCGCGCCTTCGGCTCCTACGGCTGGAGCGGCGAGAGCGTCGGCATTATTGAGGAGACGCTGAAGGCGCTCGGCTGGGAGATTGATCCGCCCGTCAAGTCTGTCTGGCGTCCCTAGGGCCATGAAAAGCCTGTTTTTCAAGCATTTTTTCATGACCGCCCTGCTGATTTTGCTGAGCTTTTCCATGCTGGGCGTAGCGTTTGTCAGCGTGGCGTCGGCGCGGCTGGCGGACGAGCGGCGGCATCAGCTGGCCAACAACGCCGACCTGATGGCCGAGCTGTCGGGGACCTATCTGCACGGCAACATGCTCCAGCTCAGCATTGATTTTCTGCGCTATTTGACCACCCTGTCCCGCGTCACCGAGAGCACCATTTTGGTAGCCGGCGCGTCGGGGCAGGTCTTGGTCTGCTCGGAAATGTTTTGTGAGCACACCGGCGAAATGATTCCCGAAGCGGCGCTGGTCTTGGCGCTGCAAGACGAGCAGGGGCAGGTCGGCACGCTGGGCGGGCTGTTTCCCGCGCCGCAAAACTATGAAATTCGGCCCGTCCTCACCGTCAGCGGACGGGTGGCGGGCTTTGTGCTGGTCTCGGCTCCGGCTGGGCAGAACAATTCGCTGTTGGCCGGCTTTGTCAACATTTTCCTCATGGCCTCTCTGTTTGTCATGACGGTGGCCTTTATTTCGGCCTATGTATTTTCCCGGCGGATGACCCGCCCGCTCAAGTCCATGGCCTTTGCCGCCCAGAGCTTTGCGCGCGGAGAGTTCTCCGTCCGGGCCGTCGGGGCGGACAGCCGCGACGATGAGCTGGGCGAGCTGGCGCTAGCCTTTAACGCCATGGCCGAATCGCTGGCGCGCGCCGAGGAACTGCGCTCCGGCTTTATCGCCAACATTTCCCATGAGCTCAAAACCCCCATGACCACCATTTCCGGCTTCATCGACGGTATTTTGGACGGCACCATTCCCCCGGAAAAACAGCCGGAGTATCTCGGCATCGTCCGGACTGAGGTGGGGCGTCTGTCGCGTCTGGTGCTGCGGATGCTGGAAATCTCCCGGCTGCAAGGGGGGCAGGAGGAGCTGCCTCTGCGGCCGTTTGACATTGTGGAGCTCATCGGGCGGATTCTTCTCAGCTTTGAGACGAAAATTGAGGACAAAAAGCTGGTGGTGAACCTCGACCTGCCCGACGAGCCGGTCATGGCCATGGGCGACCCCGACGGCATCGCGCAGGTGGTGTACAACCTCCTTGACAACGCCGTGAAGTACGCCTCGCCCGAGGCGGGGCTGTTCGTCTCGCTTCAGAAAAAGAGCGGCAAGCTGCTCGTCACGGTGGGCAACGGCGGGCCTGAAATCCCGCCGGACGATCTGCCGCATGTGTTTGACCGGTTCCACAAGGTGGATAAGTCCCGCGGTGTGGACAAGGGCCTGGGCTTGGGGCTGTATATTGTCAAGACGATTTTGGGCAACCACAGGGAGGATATTTGGGTGAAAAGCCAGGACGGATTCACCCAGTTTACGTTTACGCTGGGGGAATCGAAGCGGTGAGAGTTGACGCGCTCGCCACTCCCGCCGTATGGTAGGGGACGCCGCCCTCGGCGTCCCTACGTACCCCCGTATTGCAGGGGCAAATACACCCCCAAAAGGAGCCGACGCCGATGATATTTGTCTTTGCGGTCATTGTTTTTCTGGGAGGGCAATGACGCAGGAGGAATAACGGATACCGTGGCAAAACCCGGCGTTCGTAGGGGCGACCGTCCCCGGTCGCCCGCCGCGTTCCCGCCCCCGGTTGGTTGACGCGGGCAACGGGCGGGCGCGGGAGATGCGCGGACGGCTGATAGCCGCCCCTACAACGGGGGAAATACGCGGGCGACCGGGGACGGTC
>JAVBOJ010000125.1:0-11857 GCA_031550755.1 Oscillospiraceae bacterium | reverse complement strand
GACAGCTTTGTGCATTTGCAGGAGCTGAGCTTTACCTACTACAACAACACCCCGGTCGGCTACATGCTGGCGCGGGTCATGAGCGACACCCAGCGCATCGGCAGCATGGTGGCGTGGGGGCTGGTCGATCTGAGCTGGTCGCTTTTGTACATCGTGGGCGTCTTTGTCTCCATGTTTTTGCTCAACGCGACGCTGGCGCTCATCGTACTGTGTACCGTACCGCCCATCGCGCTGGCCACGGTGTTTTTCCAGCGGCGTATTTTGCGACTCAACCGCGAGGCGCGCCGCCTCAACTCGCAGATCACCGGCGCGATGAACGAGGGCATTTCGGGCGCGCGCACCAGCAAAACCTTGGTGATCGAGGATCAAAACAGCGATGAGTTCGGCGAGCTGACCACCAAGCTGCGGCAAAAGTCCAACAAAATGGTCTTCCTCAACGGCATGTTTTTGCCCATCGTGCTGTTTATCGGCGCGTTGGCCACCGCCGTCATTTTGGGGCAGGGCGGCCTGATGGCCATCAATGAGGTCATCCCAGTTGGGACGCTGATGGCGTTCATCGTCTACGCCGGCGGTATTTTTGAGCCGATTCAGCAAATCGCCCGCGTGCTGGGCGACTTTATTTCCACCCAGGCCAACATCGAGCGGGTCACCGCCCTGCTCGACCGCGCGCCCGATATCACCGACCGCCCCGAGGTGACCGAGACATACGGCAGCACCTTCGCGCCCAAGCGGGAGAACTGGGAGGAGCTGCGCGGCGACATCGAGTTTCAGGACGTCACCTTTATGTATCCCGACGGGACGGTCAACGTGCTGGAGCATTTTGACCTGAACATCCCCGCCGGCACCTTTGTGGCCATCGTCGGCGAGACCGGCGCGGGCAAATCCACGCTGGTCAATCTGGTCTGCCGCTTTTTTGAGCCGACCGAGGGGCGTATCCTCATTGACGGGCGCGATGTGCGCGACCGCAGTCAGCTCTGGCTGCATTCGCATATCGGCTATGTGCTGCAAACGCCGCATCTTTTTTCCGGCACCGTGCGGGAAAATATCCGCTACGGACGGCTGGACGCCACCGACGACGAGGTGCAAAAGGCCGCCGAGGTCGTCTCGGCCGACCGGGTCATCGCCAAGCTGCCGGATGGCATGAATACGCCGGTGGGCGAGGGCGGTGACCGCCTATCCACCGGGGAAAAACAGCTCATTTCGTTTGCCCGGGCGGTGCTGGCCGATCCGCGCATCTTCGTGCTGGATGAGGCCACCTCCAGCATCGACACCGAAACCGAAGCGCTCATTCAGCAGGCCACCGGCCATCTGCTGCGCGGGCGGACGTCGTTTGTCATTGCCCACCGCCTGTCCACCATCAAAAACGCCGACATCATTCTGGTGGTGCACGAGGGCAAGATCATTGAGTGCGGCAATCACCGCGAGCTGCTGCGGCAGAAGGGGCATTATTACGCGCTGTACACCCGGCAATTTGAAGAGGATATAGAGAAAAAAGAGCTTTCGTAACGCGGTTGGGATTTTGAGAAGGAGGGATTTGTATGAAACGGGCATGTTTATCGGTAGTGGTGATGATTTTCCTCTTTTTGGCGGCGTGCGGCGCGCCGACCCCCTCCCCTTCGCCCTCCCCTTCGCCGACGCCGTCGCCCTCTCCCTCGCCGTCGCCCACGCCGGTATCCCTCAAGGATCCGACGGGCGAAACCGTGTCCGCCCGGTTTTTTGCCCCGCTGGGGTTTGAGCGCGTCGTCTGTGACGAAGGCAGCTTCGGCGCCTATTTGCAGGCGCTGCCGCTGCGCTCGGACGGCTCCAAGGTCTACTTATTTGACGGCAGCGTCCGCGCCGCCGATGTGCACGCCGCCGTCGTCAAACTGGAGATCGGCACCACCGATGTCCAGCAGGGCACCGACGCGCTCCTGCGCTTGCGGGGAGAATATCTTTTTGCCCAGGGGCAAAAGGACAAGCTGAGCTTCCATTTTTACTCGGGCTTTGTCTGCGATTATGCCAAATGGGCCGAGGGCTACCGCGTGGATGTCAAGGGCAGCAAGGTGTCCTGGGTCAAAAAAACCGACGCCAAGGACGATTATGAGAGTTTCCGCGCCTATATGTCCACCCTGTTTGTCTACGCCAACGCCAAATCGCTGGTTACCGACACGGTACAGGCCACGGACCTCCAGATCGGCGACGTTTTTTTGACCGGCTCGACCGGTGTGATGGTGGTGGACATGGCCACCGACGCCATCACCGGGGAACAGGTATTTCTGCTCGCCACCGGCGGGACCCCGGCGCAGGAGATATGCATTTTGAAAAACAGCAAGGATCCGGACATTTCGCCGTGGTATTCCTTCGGCGAGAATACATTTTTTGATACCCCGGAGGAAACCTATACGAAAGACGGCTTGCGCCGGTTTATCGACTGAGGAGAGTTTTCATGCGATTTTATATTCCCACCCGTCTGATCGCCGGGCGCGGCTGTCTGCGTCGGGAGGGGCAGGCGCTGGCCTGCTTGGGCCGGCGTGCCTTTGTAGTGACAAGCCCCTCGGCCGGAAGGGTTTCCGGTGCGCTGGAGGATCTGTACGCCGTGCTGGACGGGGCGGACATTGCCCATCAGGAGTTTTCCGAGGTGGAGCAAAATCCGTCAATCGAGAGCTGCCACCGCGCCGGGGAATTGGCGCGGGCATTCGGCGCGGACTTTGTGGTGGGTGTCGGCGGCGGCTCGCCGCTGGACGCGGCCAAGGCGTGCGCGGCGTTTGCCACCCGGCCGGAACGGCCTGTGATGGAGCTGTTTGACAATCTGCCCATCCCTTCCCTGCCCATCGCGGCCATCCCGACGACGGCCGGCACCGGCAGTGAGGTCAACGGGTT
Source organism: Oscillospiraceae bacterium (assembly GCA_031550755.1). Classification (GTDB taxonomy): domain Bacteria; phylum Bacillota; class Clostridia; order Oscillospirales; family UBA929; genus JAVBOJ01. The sequence goes on along the minus strand of JAVBOJ010000125.1, from coordinate 8,998 downwards.
TTCGGTGCTGACCATTGACGGCGGCCGCCGAAAAAAGACCTTTAAGGTGGACTATAATTTCCCCACGGTGGCATTTTTGGACGCCGCCTATACCAAAAAACTGCCCGTGCGGCTGGCGGTCGCCACCGCGCTGGACGCCCTGTGCCACTGCGCCGAGAGCTATCTCACCCCCGACGAAAATGCCGCGAGCGACGCACTGGCGCTGGCGGCGGCGCGGGACATTTGGGACTTGCTGCCGGCACTGGCGGCGGGCACGGCGGATTTTGACGTCCGCCAGCGGATGCTGGAGGCGTCCGCCATGGGCGGCATGGCCATTGCCCACACCGGCACCGGAATGCCGCATCCCATGGGCTACAGTCTTTCGCTGTTTCACGGCCTGCCGCACGGCGCGGCCTGCGCGCTGTTTTTGCCGGCGCATCTGGAGGCGGTGCATACGGCGCGGCCCGCGCAGGTGGCGGCGCTTTTGTCGGCGATGAAGACCGCGATCCCTGAAATTTTTGACCGACTGGCCGGTTTGCACGGCTTTACCGAAGCTCTCACCGAGGAGCAGATCGAGCGTTATATGGCGCTGACCGCCGGCGCGCCGAGCTTTTCCAACGGATTTGTGACGGTGGAGGACGACCGCCGCCGGGCGATGTACCGCGCGCTGCCCACCCTGCCGCGCTGGAGCGCCTGAGAGAAAGGGAGATATCTTTGCCAAATCCCGGGTTTGATCCCCGCCGCCTGAACGTCCCGATCATCTTGGTCAGCGATCACAAAAAAACAGCCGACCGCCGCCACAAAAAAGACTGGGTCTGCGTGGCCATTGAGATTTGCGCGGCGCTGGCGTGGGTGCTCATCATCGGCGATTTGCTGCTGATTGCCAGTGCGCGGCCGGAAGGGGAGAATTTCTTCTCCCGGGTGTTGGACTATACCGCCTCCCATGGCTGGGAAGAAGGGCCGCTGCGCTTTTCCATGTGGATGATGTTCGGAACCTTCGCGCTGTGCGTGGTGGGGCTGATTTTCAACTCGCGCCGGATGCGCCGCAAGGCCGATCGCATCAGCCCGTCGCTCGTGGTGCTGGGGATTTTGTCGCTGGTGGGCGGCATTTTGACGAGGGTGTTGTTTTTTTGAGAGGACCATTGACTTGACAGGAAAATTCCTACTACACCCAGCGGGCCCCACGCCCGGAAAGGAATATCAGGATGAAAAGTACTCGATTGATAGCAATGGCGCTGCTCATCCTATTCACACCGGCGTCTTGCGCAAGCCCAATCGCAGCGCCCAATACAACGCCTGAGCTATCCTCGCCTTCCCCCTTTGACACAGGCGCATAACGAAGACGAAGTGACGTGGTACAAGACCAGGGAAGAGTTCCACAACGCTGCTATTGACGCCAAGGAATCGTTTAACAGAGGAAGCTCGCAATCGTCTAATAACAACGGCAAGCTCGAAGAAATCATGTGGTACTTTGATTTTCAAAAACCCGCAGAAGAGGTTGAACTGGGAGAAGTAAGTATTGCGTCTAGCTATGTCGCTTTGGATTACTGGAACAAAGAGGATGACCAGCTTGGATCCATCCTAATCCAAACATGGCGGGAGGGCATAGGTGGGACAGAGTATAATGCTGAGACGAAGTATCTTGATATGCTGAAAAGCCGTATGGGCGGCAGTGACATCCAAATAAATGGAAAGCGGGTGATAAAAAGAGATCTATTGGGATACACGATATATGTGTAATCAATATAGATGGATAGAAAACGGATACTATGTTTTTATGCGCATACCGCCCTGGCTCCTTGATCTCTATCCTGAGGAAACGTTCTTTGACATTCAGGTAGTAACTGTGCCCACGGAAAAGACGGGCGGCAGTTTAACCGAGTGAGACGAATCGTTCCCTAAAAATGAATACAAAAAACCCCGCGCCAAACGGCGCGGGGTTTTTCAATCATTGATTACTCAAAGCAGTTGAGCGCCAGAGTCAACAGAATAAACAGGGCGGCGACCCATTTGGTCATCTTGGCCAAGCGGGCATCCCACGTTCTGGCTTTGTTTTTGGACAAGAAGGTATCGGCCACCCCGGCAATCGCGCCCGAAAGACCGGAGCGCTTGCCCGATTGCAGCAAGACAACGGCGATCAAAAACAGGGAAGATAAAACTTGGATTACGAACATAGCAATTTTCAAGGCAGGCCATCCTCTCGACATCGATCTGCGTTCACACAGAAGCGAAGTCTATTCTACCAGTTTTGTGACAGGCTGTCAAGCGAAAAACAATCAGTCTTTCAGGAATTTGCGGCCGTTTTCACAGAGCTCCTCCAGCCGGGTCAGTTCCAAGCCCAGCAGTTCGCGGCCCACATCACAGATCAGGTAGATTTTGCGGCGCTCGGTTTCGGCGACCAGCTCGATCAGGCCGTCTTTTTCGAGCTTGGAAAGGCTGTTGTAAATGGTGCCGGCGCCCAGGCGGATCCGCCCCGAGGTGATATCCTTAACGTTGAGGAGGATTCCGTAGCCGTGGCGCGGCTCGGTGAGGGAAAGCAGGATATAATACATGGTCTCGGTCATGGGCAGATAGCGGCGCGCGGCGTTGTTCAATGTCATGCAAAACAAACCTTTCGGCAGAAATTTTTCTCAAAATGAAAGGGGCTGTGGCTGTCGTTTACAAATGCAACAGGATCACACCGAGGCGGGACGGCGCGCGGTAATGCGGCACCAGCCTCCCAATTCGGCCTCCGACTCGAGGAAAAATCCGGCTCGAACCAATGCGTCGGCCACTTCGGCGCGCCGTGTGTCAATGATGCCCGAGGTGATGAACACACCTCCTGAGGCAAGCAGCGGCCACACAACGGGCAAAAGCGCCAGGATCACGTCGGCCACAATGTTGGCGCAAACCACGTCAAAACGGGCGGGCGTCAACAGCTGAGGCGTTTCGAGCAGATTGCCGAGGGAAAACTGGAAACGGGAAGGGTCTATGCCGTTGCGGGCGGCATTTTGCGTCGCCGCCGAGACAGCCAGGGGATCGATGTCCAGCCCCTGGGCCCGAGAAGCGCCCAACAGCAACGCACACAGGGACAAAATCCCGCTACCGCTGCCGATGTCAAGCACCGCTTCACCGCCGGTAATGTGCCGATCCAGAGCCTCCAGACACAGCCGAGTGGTCTCATGGGAGCCGGTGCCAAAGCTGACGCCGGGGTCGTTTCGGAATACCACGCGGCATTCCGGATTTACAAGCGGCTGCCACTCCGGCTGGATGAGCAGGCGTTGGCCGATGGGAAGCGGCAGATAATAGCGCTTCCAGTTTTCGGCCCAGTCCTCCTCGTCCACAGAGCGGACGTCGATGCGCAGCGCTCCGAACAAAACCTCCGGAAACTCGGCGCGCAGCGAGGACAGAGACGCTTCCAGTCCGGCAATCGTTTCGGGAGCAGCCACCTCGTGCGGAAGGTAGAAACGGACACGGCAGACGCCGCGCATACTGTCGCGCAGATCGTCATCAATGAAGTCCCATGCCTGCCGGTGTTTTTGCATATGGGCTTCAAATTCCGCTTCGTCTTCCGTTTGAAACTGCTCGATCCCGAGGGCAGCCAGCCGGGCAATGGCAAGGTCGGCCCCCGCGGGCGTGAGATCCAGAACACATTCCATCCATCGCATCGGTCTCACCTCTAGGGAAACGGCCGGACAAGCCGCTGTAATTACACTAAATTATAACAGGCCATTGACATATAGGCAAGACTTTCTTGAAAAAAAAACTAAACAAGAGAAAAAAGTAATAAAAAAAGAAAAAAGGATATAAACCCAGGCGCACTTGACGGTGAGAAGGGGGACATTTTAAAGAACGCGTTCACAAATCTTTCCCCAAATGTTCAAATTCTCGTTGCGGATTGTTCATAAAAACAACACAACTGCGTTGTAAGATAAGACCATTCCAAACAACAACCGCCGAAACGATGAAAGGAGAAATTCCCATGTCGGACAACAATTATTATAACCCGTATGCTTCCGGGCAGGACAACCGCCAACCCAGTCAGGAGCCCATTCCTGTTTCCGCTTTCTTCTCTTCCTATCCCACTGTACCGGATGCCGGCGTGTATCACCCGTATCCGCAGGACCCCATCGCGCCGCAGACCCCTCCCGCTCCCAAAAAACGGCGCGGGACAAAAATGGCGGTCGTGGCGCTCTGCCTCTGCTTTACCATGATCGGAGGCATCGCCGGAGGCGCGGTGGGGGCCCATCTCTTTACCCCGCCGGCGGCGGTCACCCAAAGCGTCGATGCCGCCGGAACCCCCGAGACGACCCCCCATTATCAACCGGTCGCATACATGGGCGCGCAGCTCACCCTGTCGCAGCTCTACGAAAAATGCAATCCGGCCGTCGTGGCCATCTCGACCGAGGTGAGTGTGCGCAATGCCTTCGGACAGTATGCCACTCAGGCCACCGCCGGCTCCGGCTTCGTCATCTCGGAGGACGGATATATCGTGACCAACAATCATGTCATCGACGGCGCGTCCACCATTCGGGTCATTTTGTATGACGGCGTGACCTATGACGCCACACTGGTGGGGCGGGACGCCGCCGCCGATCTCGCGGTTCTGAAAATCAAGCCGGACAGCAAGCTCACCGCGTTGGAATGGGGCGATTCCGGTACGCTCAAGGTGGGCGACAGTGTGGCCGCCATTGGCAATCCCCTGGGCGAGCTGGCCAATTCCCTGACCTCCGGCGTAATCAGCGCCCTTGACCGTGAAATTAACATAGATGGCACACCCATGCACATGATGCAGACCGACGCCGCTATCAGTCCGGGCAATTCGGGCGGACCGCTCATCAATATGTACGGTCAGGTGGTCGGGGTCAATACCGCCAAAAGCTCGGGCGACGGCGTGGAGGGACTGGGCTTTTCCATCCCCATCAACGAGGCACGCGACGTGATTGAGCAGCTCATCCAGTACGGCTATGTACAGGGCCGTCCGCAGCTCGGCATTTCCATTGAGGATGTGACCGCGGCGATCTCCCGTTACACGGGGCTGTCTGAAGGGGTCTATGTCGTGTCGGTCACCGCCGGGTCGGCCGCCGACAAGGCGGGGATACAGGCAGGTGACGTGATTGTCGCCGTGGGCGAGGTGAAGATCACAAGCTCCGCCGAGCTGCTGACCGAAAAACTCAAGTACAAAGCCGGTGAAACTGTACCCTTCACGGTCATGCGGAGCAACCAGAGCCACACGCTTTCGGTCACCTTTGACGAGGTGTTGCCGGAAATCGCCGCCGCACCGACGCCCACACCTGACAATCCGTGGAGAAACGGCAACAGCGGCGGCGACAAAAACGCCGCGTAAGTGGGAAGAGCCCGGGCCGTAAGGCCCGGGCTCTTCCTTATTGATACACGAGAACAGGCGGCGGCTCCAGCGTCAGCGCCAGGGTTTCCTCGCCGCCGTCCCAGCGAAATTCCAGCGTGATATGGCCGAGGCGGGAGAGGAGGGCGCGCACGGCGGGGTCGGTTCGCCAGCCGGGGGTGAGGAGCAGGTCACGGTAAGTACTGGAGGAGTATGCCCATTCTTTAGACAATTCACGGCGGCTAAAAGATAAGGAAGGCGCCTCACGGAAAAGGGAGGAGCCGGTTTCATCCATCAAAACGGCGTATTGTACCTCCGACAGTTCCTCTTTGGATTTGAAGTGGATGCTTAGCAGCAGATGGTCGTCGATCGCGACCTCCCAGCGGGTCACCTTTCAACGCTTGTATCCGCCCAGAAGCTTTTACGGAACGGGAAAAAGTACCAGATAACAATGGCGGTGGCCAGCAGCAGCACGACGGCGATGGGAAGCAGGATGTGTTTTTTGCGGTGCTCCTGTGTAAACGTGATGTCCATGAAGAAACTCCTTATGTAAAATCTTTACAGGGATTCTATCACAATTGCGCACAATCGTCAAAAAAGAGCCCGGGCCTTGCGGCCCGGGCTCCCGGCACTTCGTTTAAGAAAGACGAACCAGAATGGTGACGTTGGCCGACAGGCCGGAGCCGTCGGTGGAGCGGACGTTCAGAATCACGGAGCCGGTCTTCAGAGCCTTGATCTCGCCGGTGTTTTCGTTGACAACCTGCACGATCGACGGGTCGGAGGAGGTCCATTTCAGCGTACCCGGGGCGCCGTCATAGTCCGCCAACAGGATGTAGGAGGAACCCTTCTTCATGGTATAGTACAGGGTCTTGAGTTTCAGGATGGTGGCCTGAACCGGACGCGGCACGAGAGCGTCAATGGCGTCGCGCAGCTTTTGGGCGGCCTCGTCAACCTCTTCCTGGGTGGCGTTGGGGTCGTCATAGACGGCCTGCGCCTCTTCCAGAACTTCCTGCAGATGATCCCAGGACTCTTCGGTCCAGTCATCCTCGTCCAGACCGTTGGCCTCGTCGATGTACTGCTTCAGAAGGTCTTTGTTCACTGTGGTGTAGACAACATTGGGAATGGGCAGCTTCATGTCCAGCACGTCGTCTTCAATATCCGAGCCGAGGTAGAAGCTGAGATGCGGCGGCTGGTTATAAGTGGCGTTCTGGCCGACCACCTGCATACGGTAAGCGCCGTCATGCATCAGGGAGTAGATCATATAATCGGTGGGCGTGGTGGTGGAATACAGGCGGATCAGATTCTCGTTGCCGGAGCCGGACACAGCGGTGATGACTTCTTCACGCCAGTCGCCCAGGATGTCGGCCTGAATGCCGGGCACCTGCTTGGAGCCGCCGTGGGAAGCGCCGAGGGTCGCGATGGTGGTGGAGGTGATGGCGGAGCCATTGAAAGCGTGGGAGGTGATGGACAGGGTGGAGCCGTTCATGAGCTCCTGCTCCAGATTGCCGTCCCACAGCAGGGCGAAGTTGTTGGAGGTGCCGCCGACACCGGCCTGAATCAGGTTGCCGTACACATCGTGCACGCCGCCGCCGGCCGCGCTCCAGAATTCAAAGCCCGCGGAGGGCAGGATGTTGGCGCAGACGCCGCGGCCGTTGTCACCAGAAGAGGCAAAGTGGCCGAACAGCATTTCGCCGGTGGCCGCGTCACGCAGGGTGGCGTTGGCCGAACGATCCTGATATTCTTCGTGCGGCATAAAGACCATAATGGAGTCGATGTCCGGGGCAAACTGGCCGACATGCAGCGCGTCGCCGTGGGACAGGTTGGGTCTGCCTTCCAGGCCGCTGGAGGTGTTGAGGACGGTACCGTCGTGGTCAAACACGGTGGAGCCGAAGACGATCTCATCCCAACCGTCGTTGTCCACGTCGGCCACGGCGGTGGCATGGGCACCGCGATCCTGCACATAGGCGTCGCCGGGTCCCGCGATATCGGCGGCCTTGGAGTCATAGGCCCACTGGATCTCGATTTGGCCGTCCACCAGTGTGTAAGCGGTGAGGGTGGTGCGCTCGTAATAGCCGCGGATCATGACAGCGGCGTAGTGGCCGGTGCCGTCGGTGCTGTCGGGATCGGGCAGGTAGATGGAGCTGGCCAGATAACGGTCGGAGCGGTTATAGTCCAAGTCGCCCCAGTATTCGGGCTTGACGAGCGGGAATTTCCACGGCGCGGTGTCGATGATGGCACCGGTGTCGCCCGCAAAGAAGGTGAAGAACTCGGGGGCAGCTTCGCTCATGTGGCCCACGCGGTTGGCGGAGTTGTTCTTGGTGGAGTTGGTGCGCAGGGCAAAGTCGGCGGCAGCGTTGCCGATCACGGCGGTGGTGGCGGCATCCAGCACGCCGTCCACGGCCTTGGTGGTCTTGGTGCCGTCGGCGGTTTTGAGGGCGACCTCGGCTTTGCCGTTGCCGTCAAAGTCGTAGACGAGGATTTCGTTGTAATGCTCGCCGGAGGTGACGTTGATGCCCATATCGATGCGCCACAGCAGCTTGCCGTCAAGGGTATAGGCGTCAAAGACGGTGGGCGCGGTCAGGGATCCGTTGACGCCGGAGTCAATCGCGCCGGCGGGCATCCATTTGACAACCAACTCATAGCGGCCGTCGCCGTCGAGGTCGGCGGGGATGGTATCGGTGACGCTGTAAGTTCTGGCAACGCCGGCCGCGGTCAGTCCGGCGGCGGGCCGTTGCAGGGCGATCTCCATATAATTGGTGGACAGGGCGGTGGCGAGGGTATCCTTCACCAGCGGGCCGTCGGTGGTTTCCAGACGATAGACGTCGCCCGGCACACCGGTGGCATCCAGCCAGTTGGTCTTGGAGGTGATGGGGGTTGCGCCGTTGAGGGGATCGGCCTCATCGTTTTTGTAGAGGTTGAAGGAAATCGCGGTGGCGTACTCGGTGGCCAGCAGACGCCAGCTCACAAAGATGCCGGTATCGGCCTTGAGGGCGATGAGGCCGCGATCCAGACGCTCGGTTTTGCGCGGGACAGCGTTTTTGTCCTCAGCGGTCAGGCTGTTGTTGACCCACACATGCGCCGTCTTGGTGGCGGCGCGGGTCAGGGTGGCGGTGCCGTCGCTCAACACGTCGGCGGAGAGCAGATACATACCGGCGACAGCGGGATCCCAAGCGGGAGAAGAGGTCCAGGTGTTCGCGTCGATCGGCAGATTGACCGCGGCGCCGTTTTGCAGGGTGCCCTTGACGGTGGTGGGCAGGCCGATGGCGGCGATGGTGGCGGCGGAATCGACCGCAACGGTCTTAAAGGTGTACTCTTCGGTTTTCAGCACGGTGGTGGCGGGGATGGGATCGGTGTAGACAAAGATATTGTCCAGCCAAGTCTCTTCCCACACGGCGCCGTCGCCGCCGGGACGGCAGGCAACCAGCGACATGCCGCCGAGCTGGCCGTTGAAGTCGGCGTTGGCGAGGGAGACGGTGGTCACAAAGGGCTGGTATTCTTCCATCAAGTCACCGATGGTGAGCTTGGCGGTGTTGTTGACGAAATCCAACTCGATGGTAACCGAGTACCACATATGTACGTTGCTGAACTCGGCGGGCAGATAGGTGAGATCCACGCCGGCGGAGGTGGAGCCGCCGCCGTTGCCCACAAAGAAGCCCAGCGGGTGGCTCTTCAGGGCGCCGGCCGCAGCGCTGGCCG
>JAVBOJ010000002.1:0-4448 GCA_031550755.1 Oscillospiraceae bacterium | reverse complement strand
GAAAGGCCGCCCGGAACGGGCGGCCTTTCGCTATCTATGATCTCTGTCGCAGCTATTCTTTCTCCTGAAACGCGCGGAACAGCGCCCAGTCGGTCATGTGATTGTCGTTGACCAACAGGGTCATGACGCCCCTGTCCTCCTCCGCATACACGGCCTCCCGGTACCATAAATCGTGGCGGGCATTGTCCCCGAATTCGCGGACGACGCCCATCACCTTTTTGACCATAAACGCCGTGTGCTTGATGTCGGCAAAGCAGTCGTTTTGATAAAACCCCTGCCACACCTCATATTCCGAGCCCCGCAGGGCGGCCTCGGCGCGGTCAAAGGCCTCCGCGCTGTGCCCCAGCTTCATAAAGGAGTCTTTGTATTCCCCGTCCTCAAACGCCCGGCATCCTTCGCAAAACAGCAGCACCCCCCGCACGCAGTCGGCGTGGATTTTCGCGTGCAGCAGCACCGTCGCGTCAAACAGACGCCGCGTCTGTCCGGACAAGACGGCGCTTGTCTTTTCACACGACTCGCAGTAGGCGAGAATCCGGTCTTTTCCGGCGGCGCAGAGGGCGTGAAAAACCCGCGTCTGCGCGGACAGCGGGAGGTCACCGGTCAGCCAGTGCAGGCTGGTCGAGGAGCCGTTTCGATCCCGGATGAACTGATGGGCGAGCATCCGCACATTTTCCGTGTAAAATTGCTCGCCGGCGTGCTCGTCCTCCTCCTGCCCATAGGACAGCATCGCCTGCGGATAGGCCGCCAAACAGGCCGCCACGTCCGCTCGGCCGCCGTAATATTCGTCCGCAAATTCCTTGCTGTGCGCCTCGTCCGAAACCTCCTGCCCGTACCACTTTTTGCGCACCGCGTCGAGATAATAGGCGTGCGGCCGGACATTGGAGCAGTTGATGAGCCAATAGTCGGTCGCGTTTTTTTCGAGGACGTCGGACAGCTCTTTGTTCACAAAATCCACCGAATTGGGCAGCATGGTGATATGATTGGCCGCCTGCAGATCATAAAAGGAGACATGATAATAAATGCCGCCGCGGCCCTCAACCGCCCCCGGCAGGGAGGAAATGCGGACGCAGTGGTTGTCCCGCCGCCGTGTGACCATCTTGCCAAAGCCGTTGTCGGCGCTGATTTTGATGATATCGGGCGGCAGCGTGATATGCCCCTCGTGATACAGCTCCATGATTTCGCCGTACAAGTTGGTGCAGAACACGGGGTTTTCAATGTGCGTCCTGACCAGCGCGCACTGCTTCTCGATCAGCTCGCTGATGAGCTGCCCGCGCTTTTCGGGCGTGTTGTACTGTCCGCTGCTGTCATGGCTCCAAAACGGGCAGTCTCCCTGCCCTCTAAAGCCAACGTTCCAGAGGACATCCAGCGCGTTCTGCTCCCGGACGCCGTCCTCCCAGAGCTGGAAAAACAGCTCCGGATGCTCGCCGTAATTGGGCTCGACGCCGGGATAGGCCCGCACGAACATCTCCGCGCCCAGCGGCTCGGCGTGATGGTGGGTGATTTTCAGGCCCATGTCGGACGCCAGCTGGCGGTATTTTCGCGCGTTTTTGTCGGTGCCTGGAATGGCCATGTTGCCGCCGCAGCGCAGCAGCGCCTCAAACGCCATGCGCCAAGGCTCCGTGCTGTCGCCGCCGATGTCCCATTTCATGAGGAGAACCTCGTCGTTGAAAAACCAGCCGCGATACCGCACGATGGGTTTTGGGGAGACATAGCGGCCATGGGCGACGGGCACCGTCTCGACCGGCCCGATTTCCTGATCCAGCCAAAACCAAAACGGCTTGATGCCCAAAAATGTCTCGCTGATGTACAACAGCCCGAATACAAAGCCCAGATCGTCGCCGGCAGCTACCGTGATGTCCTCCGCCACGTCGATGACGAACGATTCTTGCTCCATACCGGGCGCTTGTTTCAGGAATATCGCGTTGCCCACGCCGCCGGTTCGTCCGAACCGCTTTTCCAGGTCGCGCGTCAGGATGCGCACCGCGTTTTGTACCGGCGGGGTCGAAATGTCCGACCGTATCCGCGTGCCGCCGCTCAGGGTGAACTGCATACGCCATCTCTCCTCATGCAATTGTTTCGTCCATTATACCATAGCTTGACAATAGGGAGGCAGGATGCTTTTTGAATCGGTGCCCGCCCTTGTCAGCCGGCGTTTTCCATGCTATTATGATGCATACAACCGATATTGGAAGGAATGACTGTGATGCTCAACGAGTTGACCTGCGAGTATTTGGTAAATCCCGTCGGTCTCGACGTAAAAAAGCCCCGGTTTTCCTGGAAATTGCCGGCGGGACAATCTCAGGCGGCCTATCAAATTGAGATCCCCGGGCTGTGGGATTCCGGCCGGGTGGAGAGCGACGCCAGCGTGCTGGTCGAATATGCCGGTCCGGCGCTGCGGCCCTTCACGCGGTATACATACACCGTGCGCGTGTGGGACGGTGGGGGAAACACCGCCGAGGCCGACGGCTTTTGGGAAACCGGCGCGCTCGATCCCGCCCATTTTACCGCCGGATTTATCACCGCTGACCCCGCCGACGGAGAAATCTGCCCGGCCTTTCGCAAGGAGTTTACCCTGCCGCAGGTTCCCGCCTCGGCGCGGTTGTACATCACGGCGCTGGGACTGTATGAGGTCTCGCTCAACGGAAAGCGGGTCGGCGACCAGTGGCTGTCCCCGGGCTACACCTCCTACAACAAGCGCCTGCCCTATCAGGTGTATGAGGTGGATCTGGAGCACCAAAACGCCGTCAGCGTCACTCTGGCAAAGGGCTGGTACTGCGGCAGCTTTACATGGGCGCGCAAGAGCAATCTGTACGGCGGCGCGTACGGCCTGTTCTGCGAGCTGCATATCGCCTACCCCGACGGGACAAAGGAGATCCTGCGCTCCGACGAGAGCTGGGAATACGCCCCGAGCGCGTTTTTGTTCAGCGAAATCTACGACGGCGAGACCTATGATGCCCGGCTGGCGCGGGATTTCTCGGTCTTCGGCGCGGACGTCGGGCCCTTAAAGCCCGCCGTGGCGCTCCCCTACCCCACCGATCATCTGACGGCGCAGGCAAACGAGCCCATCCGCATCACTCAGACCCTGCGGCCGGTGGACATATTTACCACGCCCAAGGGCGAGACCGTCCTCGATTTTGGGCAGAACATGGTCGGCTGGGCGGAATTTACCGTGTCCGGCGAGGCAGGGGAGAGGGTTGTTCTCTCCCACGCCGAGGTGTTGGACGCCGAGGGGAATTTTTACACCGAAAACATGCGCTCGGCCAAAAATCTGATTACGTACATCCTCAAGGGCGGCGCGCCGGAGACCTTCCACGCCCATTTTTGCTTTCAGGGCTTCCGGTATGTCCGGGTGGACGAATTCCCCGGCGAGGTAACCTCCGAGACCTTCCGCGGGCTGGTCATCCATTCGGACATGCGGGTCACGGGGCGCTTTGCCTGCTCCCACGCGGGGCTCAACCAGCTGTTTTCCAACATTGTATGGGGGCAGCGCGGCAATTTCCTCGATGTACCGACCGACTGCCCGCAGCGCGACGAGCGCATGGGCTGGACGGGTGACGCCCAGATATTTATGAAGGCCGCCGCCATGAACATGCACACCGCCGCGTTTTTTACCAAATGGCTGCGCGAAGTGGCGCTGGATCAGCTGGAAAACGGCGGCGTGCCCCATGTCATTCCCAATTCGCTGGAACGGGACGAATGCGCCTCGGCGTGGGGCGACGCGGCCACCATCTGCCCGTGGGAAATCTACCGCGCCTTCGGCGATACGCGGATTTTGGAAACGCAGTATGACAGCATGAAAAAATGGGTGGAGTACATTCGTGCGCAAGGCGACGACGAGTTTCTCTGGAACACCGGCCATCACTTCGGCGACTGGCTGGGGCTGGACGCCGCCGAGGGCAGCTACGAGGGCTCCACCGACAAAGCCCTCATCGCGACGGCCTACTTCGCCCTGTCGGCGCGCCTGACGGCACAAACAGCGGAGGTTCTCGGACTCGAGGCGGACGCGCGGATGTATTGCGCCCTGTATGAGAACGTCCGGCGGGCGTTCCAAAAGACCTTTGTCGCGGGCGGCGGACACCTCACGAGCCATACCCAGACGGCCTACGCGCTGGCGCTGCAGTTCCATCTGACCGACGACCCGGCGGCCTTCGCCGCGACGCTGAACGGGTTGGTGGCGGACAACAATTTCACGCTGGCCACCGGCTTCGTCGGCACGCCGCATATCCTGCACGCCTTGTCAGACAACGGATACACGGACACGGCCTATCGCCTTCTGCTGCGCGAGGAGTATCCGTCCTGGCTCTATCCGGTCAGCCGCGGCGCGACCACCATTTGGGAGCATTGGGACGGGCTGAAGCCGGACGGCTCCTTCTGGAGCGCCGACATGAATTCATTTAACCCTTACGCCTACGGCGCGGTGGCCGACTGGCTCTACGCCAAGCTGGCCG
>JAVBOJ010000128.1:0-6431 GCA_031550755.1 Oscillospiraceae bacterium | reverse complement strand
GGAAATGATGAAAAATTACGGCCTGACCCGCGGCGAGCTGCTCATTTCGCTTTACGGCGGCATCGATTCGCGCGGCGAGGGCGATTGCTTTAAAATCGGCGAGAAAAACCTCGCCACCGTCAAGGCCGCCCTCAAGGGTCTGGGGCTGGTGTATTCCGATGTGGACACCGGCGGCTACGACTCGCGCACGCTGGTGGCCTACGCCTCCTCCGGCATCGTCGAGGTAATCAAGCGGCCGATGCTGATGCGGAGCAATTTTGTGCTGACGAAATAGGGACGTCTTTTGTCGCCAGAACGCTAAAAATCACAAATTTTCGAATATTGTGTTGACAAAAGGCGAGGATTCTGATATAACCTCCTCACTTACCGCAACAATAACAACGAGGTAACCGGCCTTTTCACCAAAAGATTATGGTAAATCAGATGAAATTTGGTCAAATTTACATTTGCCCAAATTTTTTTACCCACTTTGACCCATTCTGAAAGGGTGGTTTTTGTGTCCGATTACGGGTTGCAGCTCTCCCAGCTCAAATGGCGGCAAATCGAGTCCCAGCTGTATGACCGAATGCACGAAATCTCTTCGCGCACAGGCATGACAGGGTTTTCCAACATGTTTGCCAGTGCGCTGGAGGGGCAGACCGCCCTGACCACCGACGCCGACGTGGTCACCGAGGAAGATGTTTCGCCGGAGGCGGGGTCCGCCACCGGTTCTATTGATACGCTGATCTCCGCCGCCGCCGAGGAATACGGCATCAGCGAGGCGGTTTTAAGGGCGGTCATCGGCGCCGAGTCGGATTTTGATCCGGACGCGCTCTCCCGCGCCGGCGCCATGGGGCTGATGCAGCTCATGCCGGGCACCGCCGAGGGGCTGGGCGTCACCGACCCATACGATCCCGCCCAAAATATTGACGGCGGCGCGCGGTACCTGCTCTCCCAGCTGATTCGCTTTGACGGCGACCTCCGGCTGGCGCTGGCCGCTTACAATTGCGGCCCCGGCGGCGTCGCCTCGCGCGGCGTCACCGATCTCAGTGACCCCAACCAGCTTTCCCTGCTGCCGCAGGAGACGCAAAACTACCTGAAAAACATTGAATCGAGACTTTCCGACATGGGGCAGGAAGCGCTGTTTACCGCCAATGTTTTTGCCTAATCGTCATAATTTTTCCTGTTTTCGTGGCGTATTTTTGTGAAAAAGCTAAAATCTCGCTGGAATGCAAACTTTCCCCTCCGCTCCCTATAAATATTTTCCCCTTTCTTTCGATATTATAAAGGCAGTGGGACGTTTTTAGGAAACAGAATCAGAGGGAGGCGGTTTTTTGCTCGGAAAAATGTTCAATCAAATCGACCGATTGGAAAAAAGCATGGATGCGTCCTGGCTGCGGCAGGAGGTCATCGCGCAGAATATAGCCAACGCCGATACGCCGGGCTACAAGAGCCAACGCGTGGAGTTTGAGGATGCCTTCCGTCGTGCGCTGGAAGGGCAGACCGGGTTTGAGGCCCGGCGCACGCGGGACAAGCATGTGGCCTTCGGCGGCGTGCCCGACCCTTCGCAGGTCAGGGCAACTGTGGTGGAAAATGACCATTACACCATGCGGATGGATGAAAACAACGTCGATCCGGATCATGAGATGTCCGAATTGGCCAAAAACACACTTTTGTACGATTCGCTGACCGTCAAGCTCAACGGCGAGCTGGCCCGGCTCAAGCTGGTCATCCGCGAGGGTCGGTAAGCCCCCCTAACTTCAGATTTTTTCGGAGGTTCTTTATGAACATCTTCCGTTCCATGGATATCAGCGCCTCGGCGCTGACCGCCCAGCGCTACCGCACCGATATCATCGCCGAAAATATCGCCAACGCCACCACCACGCGCACCGAAAATGGAACGCCCTATCGCCGCAAATATGTGATTTTCGAGGAGCGCGGCCAAGCCCCCGTGTTTTCCAAATTCCTCACCGAAGCCTCCGCGCGGTATACCGGCTACGCCGGCGCCGGCGTGCGGGTGATCGAAACGCGGGAGGACGCCAGCGCTTTTAAACTGAAATATGATCCGGAGCACCCGGACGCCGACGAAAATGGCTATGTGTCGCTCCCCAATGTCGATATCGAGCGCGAGATGGTGGATTTTATGTCGGCCACCCGTTCCTACGAGGCCAACATCACCGCCATCAACAACTTCAAGGCCATGGCCAACCGCGCGCTGCAAATCGGCCGCTAACGCAGGATTATATAGAGATTAGCACGGGGTATTCGGGAGACTGGAACGAAGATTTCTCACATTTTGAAAGAGAGGTATCTTTGTGGACGTAACACGTATATTGCCCGCTCTTCAAAGCTCCATCCCCCAGTCGGTCACCCAGACCGCCAAGGCCGACAGCGTCGAATCCTTTTCGGATTTTCTGTCCAAAGCGCTCTCCCAGACCGTCGAAACCGATTACACCGACAAAGCCACCGGCATCGGCATCATGACCGGCTCGGCTCTCGATATTCATACCGCCACCATCGCCGCCCAAAAGGCGGAGATCGCCCTCAACCTCACCGTGCAGGTGCGCAACAAAATCGTCGAGGCCTATCAGGAAGTCATGAGAATGCAAATATAGTCCCATGAAACGCCTCGGTGTTTTATGGGGGCTGGAACTGGGATAACGTTTGGCCGAAGTGCATTCGGCCAAACGTTGAACAACTCACGGGGGTTCTTTTATGCAGGATCTCTTTAAGCGGCTGCTCGAGCGGCTCAAGGCCTGGTGGAATAAGACTTCAAAAAAGGACCGCGTCCGCCTCTTTATTGCGGTGGGCGTGGCTCTTGTCATTCTTATCGCCGCCTTCTCGGTGCTCACCCGCACCCAGTACGCCGTGCTGTACCGCGATATGGATCCCGCCGACGCCGGAGAGATGGTCACCCTGCTCGAGGGCATGAACGTCACCGTCCAGACCGAGGGCACAGGCACCATTTTGGTGCCTGCCGACCAGGTCAGCCGGCTGACCATGAACCTGGCCTCCCAGGGCTATCCGAAATCCGGCTTTACCTATGACACCTTCGCCCGGGGCAGCGGCTTCGGCTCCACCGATTACGACAAAAAGATGTACGCCAAATTCGAGCTGCAGGAGCAGATCGTGGCCTCCCTGCGGCAGATGAACGGCATCCGCGGCGCCACCGTGCAGATCGCCCAGCAGGACACCACCAACCTGATTTTCGCCTCGGAGGTCTCGCCGACCACCGCGTCGGTCGTGTTGACGCTGGAAAGCGGGGTCACCCTGTCGCCCGATCAGGTCTCGGCGGTGGAAAACCTTGTGGCCTCCAGCGTGGAAAAGCTGGCGGCGGAAAACGTTTTTATCACCGACCAGTACCTCAACCGCCTCAACCGCAAATCGGCGTCCGACTACTCCACCGCCGTGAGCAATCACCAGATGGAGCTCAACGTGCGCGACGATTTCGTGCGCAGCATCATGTCGCTGCTGGGCGCGATTTACGGGGCGGACAATGTCCGCGTCGCCGGCAACGTCACGCTGGATTTCGACCAGCATTCCACCGAGTCGCAGTTTTTTTCCCCGGTGGTGGACGACCGCGGCATTGAGGTCAGCCTGCGCGAGGTGATCGAAAAAGCCACCGGACAGTCCGGCGCGGGCGGCGAGCCCGGCGTGGACACCAACGGCGGTGCGCCGCTCTATCCCGAAACCACCGACCAGCAGGTGAGCAATTATTCCAACGTCACCCGCGAGGTCAATTATGAGGTCAACCAGGTGCTCGACCGCATCGAGCATGCCCAGGGCAAAATCAAGGATCTCTCCTTCTCTATCGCCCTCAACCTCAACAATTTGAGCGATGAAAACAACTCGTCCGACGCGGTGAAAAACCTCGTGGCCGGCGTTGTCGGGCTGGACGACACCCAATATGACCGGATTTCGGTGCAGTTTTCCAAGTTTGACGGCGTGACCCAGAGCGCCGAGGAACTGACGGCGATCAACGCCCGGCTGGAGCAGGCCAAGCTGTTTGACCTCATCAAGGTCATCGCGCTGTATCTCGTCATCGGCCTGTGCGTGATTTTCATCCTGCGCAAGCTGTTCGGGCTGTTCAAGGCAGAGCCGACCGAGGGCGAAAAGCTGGCGCTGGACAAAATTGACGAGGCCGGCGGCGAGGTCAATGAGCTGGGTGAGCTGGTGCGGCTGGCCACCGGGCCCGGCGGCGAGGAAATTACCGTGACCAAATCTGCCACCCGCGAACGGGTGGAGGAATTTGTAGATAAAAACCCGGAGGCCGTGGCCAATCTCGTGCGCAACTGGCTGACCGAGGAAACGAAGGGTTCGCGGAGACGATGACGAATTTCGAGCTGACCGGAAAAGAAAAAGCCGCCATCCTGCTGATTGCCTTGGGCCGGGAGTATTCCGCCAAGGTTTTCAAGCATTTGCGCGATGATGAGATCGAACAGATTACGCTGGATATCACCAATGTCCGCCGGGTGGACTCGGAGACCAAGGAAATGGTCATTGCGGAATTTTACGAGGACTGTCTGGCGCAGAATTACATCTCCGAGGGCGGCATCGACTACGCCCGCGACGTGCTGGAAAAGGCCATCGGACATGACAAGGCGCTCGAGCTCATCAATCGGCTGACCTCCTCGTTGCAGGTGCGCCCGTTTGACTTTGCCCGCCGGGCCGATCCCAATCAGCTGGTCAACTTTGTACAAAACGAGCACCCGCAAACCATCGCGCTGATCTTGTCCTATCTCGACCCGTCGCTGGCCGCCCTGGTGCTGGCCAAGCTGCCGCTGGAAAAGCAGACCGAGGTCGTCGCCCGTATCGCCCAGATGGACCGTACCTCGCCCGAATATGTGCGCGAAATTGAGCGCGTGCTGGACAAAAAACTCTCCTCGATGGGCATGGATGATTTTACCTCCGTCGGCGGCATCCAGTCCATCGTCGATATCCTCAACGCCGTTGATCGCAGCACCGAGCGCCATGTGCTGGAAGCCCTCGACCTCAAGGACACCGAGCTGGCCGACGATATCCGCCGCAAAATGTTCGTCTTTGAGGACATTGTCAAGCTCGACAAGCGCGCCATTCAGCGCATTCTCAAAGAGGTGGAAAATACCGACCTCACCGTGGCGCTCAAAAACGCCACGCCGGATGTGTCGCGCGTGGTGTTTGAAAACATGTCCAAACGCTTGCAGGACATGATAAAGGAAGATATGGAGTTCATGGGGCCTGTGCGTGTGCGCGATGTCGAGGAGGCGCAGCAGAAGATCGTCAACATCATCCGCAAGCTGCAGGACGCCGGCGAAATCATTGTCTCGCGCGGATCGGAGGATGAGGTCATTGCCTAGGGTCATCAAAGCCACCTACGCCCGCCTGCTGGAGGAACCCGAGGCGCCGGCGCGTCCGGCACCGGCGGAAGCCGCTTTGCCGATTGAGGATACCGCGCCCCGGCCCGACCCGCAGGCCGAATGGCAGGCGGCCTATGACGAGCTCATTGCCGCCGCGCAGGAGGAGGTCACCTTTTTGCTGGAGGATGCCCGCAATGAGGCCGCCGCCATCCGGCAAAAAGCCAAACGGGAGGTCTCGGAGCTCCGCCGCCGCAGCGAGGAGGAGGGCTTCGAGAAGGGGCTGTCCCGCGCGCAAAATGAAATCCTGGAGCTGCTGGAGAGCGCCCAGAAGGAAGCTGACGCCGTGCTGACCGAGGCCAACATGGAGCGCGACCGGGTCGCACGCGATATGGAGCCGCAGCTGTTCCGGCTGGCACTGGACATCGCCGAGAAAATTTTGGGCTACGAGCTGGAAAGCAACGACGGCGCCTTTCTCTCCATGCTGCGGCAGGCGCTGGCCAGCGTCAAATCGGAGA
Organism: Oscillospiraceae bacterium; assembly: GCA_031550755.1. GTDB lineage: Bacteria > Bacillota > Clostridia > Oscillospirales > UBA929 > JAVBOJ01. The sequence goes on along the minus strand of JAVBOJ010000128.1, from coordinate 601 downwards.
CAAAGGCCACCCTTCGGGTCAATCCCAGCGAATACGTGCGCTTTTTCAAGTCGCGCGAGGTCAACATCCATACGCCGGGCGGCACCATCGCCGCCTCGGTGGTCAACGACCCCACCGTGGGGTACGGCGGCTGCCTCATTGAGACCGAAAGCGGCGTGGTCGATGCCGGCGTGACCGCCCAGCTGTCGCAAATCGCGCACAATTTCGGCATGGACGAGGAATAATCCCCCGGCCTGCGGCACCCCCTTTGAAAAAGAGGGCAGGGAAACGTCTCCGCATCCCTATCTGTTATCTGGAAACATCCGGGCGGGGTCAACCCGCCCTTGCGCATATCAGGAAGAAGAAAGCAGGGTATTGCCATGTCCATCGATCTTGAAAAGTACAGCCTGGGTCTGCGCGATATGGACAGTCTGCGCTACTCGGGCAAGGTGCATATGATCGCGGGGCTGACCGTGGAATCCAACGGCCCGGCGGTCAAAATCGGGGAGATGTGCGAAATTTACTCCCTGCGCGGCGACAGCTTTATCCCCGCCGAGGTGGTCGGCTTTCGGGACAAAAACGTCCTGCTGATGCCCTATGGCGACCTGACCGGCGTCGGCCC
>JAVBOJ010000130.1:0-23799 GCA_031550755.1 Oscillospiraceae bacterium | reverse complement strand
GGAGGATTATGACGGCAACCGGACGCTGGTGGCCATGCTGTCGCCGGGCGAGCTGTTCGCCGAGGCGCTCTGCTGCGCCGGGGTGAGCGAGAGCCCCGTGACCGTCACGGCGGAGACCGACGCGACGGTGGAGCTGCTGCGGTTTGAGCGGATTTTGCACACCTGCCCGTCCGATTGCGGGTTTCACGCGCGGCTGATTGAAAACATGCTGGAGCTGATCGCCCGGAAAAATCTCCAGATGCAGGCGCGGATGGAGCTGCTCGGGCTCAAGTCGGTGCGGGCGCGGGTGCTGCGGTATCTGGGCTCCTTCGTGCCCCGGCAGGGGCGGCGGATTGTCATCCCGCTTGACCGCGAGGAGATGGCGGAATTCCTCTGCGTCGAGCGCAGCGCCCTGTCCCACGAGCTGTCGCGCATGCGGGACGAGGGGCTGATCGATTACCGGAAGAACCGGTTTACGTTGTTGTAGGCGTGGTGACAGAGAACGGAGAACGGATAGGGACGGGGGAATGCGCCGGCGTACCCACCCCGTCATATGTAGGGCTTGTTCCCATATCCCTCTCCCGTCCCGGCGAGACCCGGAGGGTCGCAGACCGGGACGGGGTGTGCATTTCTGGACATAGTACCGGGGGTCTTGGGGGCAGATAGAGCCCCCAAGCGAGGTTTCTTTGGTGACTTTCTTTGCCCCGCCCAAAGAAAGTCACGCCCTCGTTCCAAAAACGATACGGGGCATGGATACGCCGGGCGACCGGGGACGGTCGCCCCTACAACCGCCGCGTCCTTATCTGTTATCTGTTATCTGCCCCCACCCCGGCAGCGGCAGGCGCTTCATCGCACCGAACAGCATGTCCCTGCGTTCATGCCCCCAGCTCTCCAGCAGCTCCTTGACCTCCTGCCGTTTGGTGAAGCCGTTGGCGGGGCAGGGGTTGTGAACAACCGGCAGGCGCAGCCGGGTCTTGGCCGCGACGATGTCGGCCTCCTCGATATACAGCATCGGGCGGATCAGGGTGACCTCCTGCCGGTCGAGCCAGGTGACCGGGCGGAAGCAGGAGATCCGCCCCTCGAAAAACAGCGACATCACAAAGGTCTCCACCGCGTCGTCCTTGTGGTGGCCGAGGGCGACCTTGTGGCAGCCGAGGGCTGTGGCCGTCTTGTGCAGGATACCGCGCCGCATGTTGGCGCACAGGGCGCAGGGGTTTTTCTCCCGGCGCGTTTCAAACAGCACATGCCCCAAATTGGTCGGCACAAGGGTAAACGGCACGTCCAGCGCCGCGCAATACGCCTCCAGCGGGGCAAAGTCCATGCCCTCAAAGCCCATCGACAGCGTGACGGCGTGCAGTGAAAACGGCGCGGGCAAAAAGTCCCGCAGACGTGCCAGCAGGGTCAACAGCAGCAATGAATCCTTGCCGCCCGAGACCCCCACGGCGATCCGGTCGCCGGGCGCAATCATCCCATAATCCTCAATACACCGGCGCGCAAGACCCAACAAACGCTGCATAACTGTCAACCTCACAAAAAATAATTTTGCGATGAAAGCCGAGAAAACGCGAGCTTTCGAGAGATAGCAAGCGAAAATCAAAGAAGCGAAATCCTAACGGGAAATTGTGAAAAATTCTTCTTGACAAGGCGAAAGCCCCTGTGTTACAGTAAAAAAGCTGTCAACGGGAGATCTCCCGCCTCAGCGAATGCAATCAAAGGGAGGGCTCCTCATGGGAACCTATATGGCCAAAGCCGAAGCCATTGAGCGTACCTGGTACGTCCTTGACGCGGCCGACCGTCCGATGGGACACACGGCGGCGCAAGCGGCTGTCCTGCTGCGCGGCAAACACAAGCCCGAGTACACCCCGCATGTGGACGGCGGCGATTTTGTTGTCATCATCAATGCCGACAAAGCCGTGCTGACCGGCCGCAAGCTCGACCAGAAGGTCTACCGCACCCATTCCGGGTATGTCGGCGGCCTCAAGGAGACAAAGTACCGCCTGCTGATGCAGGAGCGTCCGGAATTTGCCATGCAGCTCGCCATTCGCGGCATGCTGCCCAAAAATTCCCTCGGGCGCTGGGCGCTGGGTCGTTTGAAGATCTACCGCGGGCCCGAGCATCCCCATGCCGCGCAAAAGCCCACTGTGTGGGCGGCTGAATAAGGAGGGGCGAGACGATGTATAAGAGTAAAAAGACCTATTTTTACGGCACCGGCCGCCGCAAATCCTCCGTCGCCCGCGTGCATCTGTTCCCCGGCGGCAGCGGCGCCATCACCATCAACAACCGCGATATCGACAGCTATTTCGGGCTGGAAACCCTCAAGTTGATCGTCCGTCAGCCGCTGGTCGCCACCTCCACGCTGGGTAAGGTGGACATTGAGGCCACCGTCGTCGGCGGCGGCGTCACCGGTCAGGCCGGCGCCATCCGGCACGGCATCTCGCGTGCCCTGCTCGGCGTCAGCGAGGAATTTCGCCCCATCCTGAAGCAGGCCGGCTTCCTCACCCGCGATCCGCGCATGAAGGAGCGCAAAAAGTACGGCCTCAAGGCCGCGCGTCGTGCGCCGCAGTTCTCCAAGCGCTGAATTCCGATATGCAACGGGCCGTCCGAAAGGGCGGCCCGTTTTTTGTTTTTTGGACGATGGGTTTGTTTTTAGGACGATGGCGGAAACGGGCGACCGGGGACGGTCGCCCCTACAAACGCCGTATCCTTATCTGTTATCTGTTATTTGTTCTCTGTTCTCTGTCTACAGCAGTCTCCGCCGCAGCTCCTCCGGCGATTCCGGCGAATAGTATCCCGGCGGGATGTCAAACATGGTAACCGCGCCGGTTTTTCCCTCCCGCGCCAGCCGCCAAACCGCCCGCGCACAGCAGACCGCCGCCGCCGTATAATCCGGATTCGACTCTACGTCCAGCAAAAACGCCATCCGCTGGACAGCCCCGGCCGGCGAGCGCCCCGTTCCGATGACCCGGCCACCGTGGGGCAGCCCCCTGTGGTCGCGTGCCAGCTCCTCGGCCGTGACGAAGACCACCTCGGTTTCGTACCCGGCGAAATAATGGGGCATGGAGACGATCTGCCGGCGGAGAGCTTCGCGGTCAACATTATCCTGCGGCACGACATAACACAGACGAGTGTGCATTTCACCAGAGGTTAAATCCGGTGTTTCGCCGGCCTGAATGCGTTCTATCGCGTCCTGTTTTGGAACTGTATATTGCACCGCGTCCTCCACCCCCGGAACACGCCGCAGCGCGTCGGAGTGACCTTGGCTAACGCCTCTGCCCCAGAAGGTGTAGGTTTTGCCTTTTGGCAGTGTGCATTCCGTCAACAGCCGTTGTAGCGAGAAAATTCCGGGGTCCCAGCCCGACGAAATCAGGCTGAGATGTCCCGTTTCGCGCGCCGCGCAATCCATTGCGTCGTAATACGCCGGGATTTTGGCGTGGGTGTCGAAGCAGTCCACCGTGTGAAACAGCCGCGCCAACGCGGGCCCCTGCTCGGGCAGGTCGGTGGCCGACCCGCCGCACAACAGCAGCACCTCCGGTGCGCCGCCGGCGGTCAGCGCCTCCATCGAAAACGCCTTGGGATGCTCCAGCTTGCGGCGGCTGTATATGCCGCAAAGCGTCATGTCGGGCGCGGCGTCCACCGCCCGCTCCGCCGCCCGCCCCAGATGCCCGTAGCCCGCGATGCCGATTTTGATCATAGGGTTTCCTCCCGGTCTATTTCCACATCGGAAAGTGTAATTTTTTCCACATTGGAGCACACCAGCGCGTCCCGTGCGGTCAGCCGGATGTTCTCCAGCGTGATATTTTTCAGTCTGTGCTCGGGCAGTCCGCGGATCTCCACCCCGGTTTTGGCGCCGCGGCCGCGGATGTTGCGGATGACGATGTTGCGGAAATCCGACGGCGTCTCGGTCTTGGGCACGACGGTGCTGAACTCGTAAAACATGTTGATCTGCACCGCCTGATCGGACACATTGTTGATTTCGATGTTCTCAAACACCGCGCCGTCCACATACCCGCCCCGCCCGCGCATGGATTTGAGCCGGATGCCCTGCATGGTGCCGCTGATTTTGCAGTCGTGGGCGTGCACATTTTTGACCCCGCCCGACATGGCGCTGCCGATGACCACGCCGCCGTGTCCGCCGGTCATGACGCAGTCGCGAATCTCGATGTTTTCGCACGGGCGGTTTACCCGCCAGCCGTCCTCATTGATGCCGGAATTGATGGCGACGCAGTCGTCTCCCGTCTCAAAGACACAGCCCTCCACCAGCACGTTGCGGCAGGAATCGGGGTTGAGCCCGTCGGTGTTCGGCCCATCGGTGAGCACGGTGACGTTGCGGATGACGACGTCCTCGCAGTAGACCGGATGGAGCGTCCACTGCGGGCTGTCCTTGACCGTAAAGCCTTCCAGCAGAACGTCATTACAGTTGATAAGCTGCACAAACGACGGCCGCAGCGCGGCGGTCTCGGTGCCGTAAATTCGCTGCTCGACCGGAACCCCGTTGCCCTCGGCATAGCAGAGCTCGTTGGCGGCCTGCTGCTGCAAGTGTTTCCAGTGCCACCAGGCCTGCCCGCCGCCGAGCAGGGTGCCCTTGCCGGTCACGGCGACGCGGGCGCAGTCCCGGGCGTAAATCAGCGGCGAATAATTGTAGCACTCGGTGCCCTCCCAGCGGGTAAACACGACGGGCAGATAGTCCTCAAACCGCTCGCTGAAGCGGATGACCGCGCCGTCGTCCAGCGCGAGGCGGATGTCGCTTTTCAAGTGGATCGGCCCGGAGCGCCACTCCCCGGCGGAGACGCTCACCGTCCCGCCGCCGGCCTCGGCGCAGGCGTCCACCGCCGCCTGAATCGCGCGGTCGCCCGCCTGTTTGAAAGTCTGTGCATACATGACGGTGTTCATAAGAAAATCTCCCTGTTTCGGTTTTTGCAGCCTCGCCATGGGTTTGGACGAGGGCGTGACTTTCTTTGGTACCTTTCTTTGCCCCGGCCAAAGAAAGGTACACCTTCGTCCATTTAATTGTTGACCGTCTCGTCCATCCGCTGTCCCGCCTGATGCAGCACCGTCATGACCGACTGGCCGAGCAGCGGAAATTCCCGCAGCAGCGCCTCGTTCGACAACGCGGGCAGCGCCGGGTCTTTGCCCTTTTTGTCCATCAGGGCGGCGGTCAGCCGCGCGGACTGCCGGTGCATGTCGGCGTCGGCGGCGGAAAAACAAAAGGCCGCCGGGGTGGAGAAAAAGTTGTCGTTCCCCTGCGACTCGTACAGCCGCCGGAACGCTTGGTAGACAGCGGTTCCGAGGTATGCCGCCGCCGCGTTTATGACCCCCTGCCGCCCGGTGCGCCCGCAGAGCTCCATCACAAGGCTCACCGCGTTGATGAGCAATTTTTTGTGCAGCAGCGCCGTTACGCTGCCGCGCAGACGGTTGTCCTTTTCCTCGGAGGCGTCGGGCAGCTCCTCGGCGGAGATGCTGCTGCCGTCGCGCAGCATGGTGCGCCCCAGCAGAAAATCGGCCGACACCCCATAAAAATCACAGGCGCGGCAGACAAACGGCAGACCCGGCTCGCGTGCGCCTTTTTCATAGTGCGACAGCAGCGCCTGCGAAACGCCGAGCGACGCGGCGGCGGCGCGCTGGCTGAGACCCTTCTCCTGCCGCAGAAGCGACAGGGTACGGGCGAGTTCGGTGGGCATCGACGGTTCCTCCCAAAATTTCAACTGTGGGTAAAATTATAGCGCATCGTCAACACCGCGTAAAGAGAAAATCGAAATTTGACGAAAAATCCCTGTTTTGTGTCATTCCCTTTTGTAATGGTTGCGCAGTGAGATTGTTTGTGATAGAATACTTGCAAAGTAGATGTACTTGGAAAAGGATGGTTAAAATGGAAAACATGAAAATTATCATCGAGGGCTCCGCCCGGCATGTCCACGTCAGCGCCGGAGCTCTGGAAGCCCTGTTTGGCAACGGTTACGCGCTGCACAACAAGCGTGAGCTCTCCCAGCCCGGCCAGTATCTTACGGAGGAAAAACTGCGGCTGGAGGGCCCCAAGGGCGCGATTGACCGCGTCTCCATTCTCGGGCCCGAGCGCCCCGACACCCAGATCGAGCTTTCCTATACCGACGCGCGCATTCTCGGCCTTGTGCCGCCGGTGCGTGAATCGGGCGATATCAAGGGCTCGGCGGGGCTCAAGCTGGTCGGCCCGGCCGGCGAGCTGACCCTGACCGAGGGGGCCATCGTCGCCAAGCGCCATCTGCATGTCATCCCCGAGGACGCGGAAAAATTCGGCCTGTCCGACAAGGAGATCGTCATGGTGCGGGTAGAGGGCCCGCGCGCGCTGATTTTTGACGAGGTGGTCGTGCGGGTCTCGCCCAAGTTCCAGACCCGGATGCACATCGATTTTGACGAGCTCAACGCCGCCGGCCTGTCCGGCGAGGAGCTGGGCACCGTGATTAAAAAATAAATATTCCCTCACGGTTTTGAATATGCCAATACAAAGGGGGGTTGCGTTTTGCCGAACAAGGAGACGAAAAAAACCGTTGCTCATCAGGAGAAGGAACCCGCGCCGAAAAAGCGTGCCGCCAAGGAGCCGGTGCCGGTGAAAAAGGTGGCCGAGGCGGTCAAGGAGGCCGTCGTGCCGGTCACCAAAAAAGCCGCGCAGTCGGTCAAAAAAGCCGCCGCGACGGTGGAAAAGGCGGCCAAAAAGCCCGCCGCCAAAGCCGCCCGTCCCGCTGACCCCGCGCTGGACTCCCATCTGTATTTCTTCCACGAGGGCACCGATTCCCGCGCCTATGAGTTTTTGGGCTCCCATCTCACCGCGCGGGACGGCAAGGCCGGCGTGGTGTTTCGCGTGTGGGCGCCGGACGCCCGCTCGGTCGCCGTCATGGGCGATTTTTGTTCGTGGGATCCCGCGGCGCACCCGATGGAAAAAATCTCGGTGGGCGTCTGGGAGCTGTTTATCCCCGGACTGAAGGTGTTTGATTCCTATAAATACGCCATTGTCACCCGCGACAACCGCCGGCTCGAAAAGGCCGATCCCTACGCCTTCCACGCCGAGGTGCGCCCCAAAACGGCGTCCAAGGTGTATGATCTGGAGGGCTTTGACTGGCACGATGAGGGGTGGGTTTCCGCGCGCGCCTCGGCCTATGACCGGCCCATGAACATCTACGAAATGCACCTCGGCTCCTGGCGGCGCGGCGTGGATGACCGGCTGCTCTCCTATGACGAGATTGGCGACCTTCTCATCCCTTATGTCAAGGAGATGGGCTACACCCATGTGGAGCTGATGCCGGTGATGGAGCATCCCTATGATTTGTCATGGGGCTATCAGGTGACCGGTTATTTCGCCGCGACCTCGCGCTTCGGCACGCCCCACGACCTCATGCGGCTGATTGACCGGCTGCACGGGGCCGGCGTCGGCGTTATTCTCGATTGGGTGCCGGCGCATTTTCCCAAGGACGGCCACGGGCTGGTCGAGTTTGACGGCACCTATTGCTATGAGTACGGCGACCCGCTCAAAATGGAGCACGCCGACTGGGGCACCCGTGTCTTTGACTACGGCCGCAATGAAACCCGCTCGTTCCTCATGTCGTCGGCGCTGTTCTGGCTGGATAAATTCCATGCCGACGGCCTACGGGTGGACGCCGTGGCGTCGATGCTCTACCTCGATTACGGCAAGAAAAACAACGGCGGCTGGCGCCCCAACATCCACGGCGGACGCGAAAACCTCGAGGCGGTCGATTTCCTGCGCCGCTTGAACGAGGCCGTTTTCGCCGACTATCCCCATACCCTCATGATGGCCGAGGAGTCCACCGCCTGGCCGATGGTCACAAAGCCCACCTATATGGGCGGGCTGGGTTTCAACTTCAAATGGAACATGGGCTGGATGAACGACACGCTGTCCTATGTCAAGCTGGATCCCATCTTCCGCCAGTACAACCACAACAATTTGACCTTCTCGATGATGTACGCCTTTTCGGAAAACTTTGTCCTGCCTGTCTCCCACGACGAGGTGGTACACGGCAAATGCTCGCTGATCGCCAAAATGCCGGGGTATTATGACGACAAGTTCGCCGGCGTGCGTGTGTTTTTGTCCTATATGATGAGCCACCCGGGCAAAAAGCTCCACTTTATGGGCAATGAATTCGGCCACTTTTCCGAGTGGGACTGCCAGCGTTCGCTGGACTGGCATCTGCTGGACTATGCCGCTCACGCCAATTTGAAGGAGTTTGTCAAGCGGCTCAACCATTTTTATCTGGAAAACGCCTGCCTCTGGCAGGTGGATACCGACTGGCACGGCTTCGAGTGGCTCAACGCCGGCGATTATCAGGGCAACACGCTGGCCTATCGCCGCATCGACCAAAACGGCGGCGACATCGTCGCGGTCATGAATTTCTCCCCCCTGTGCAAGGAGGGCTTCCGGCTGGGGCTGTCCGAGCCGGGCGTGTATGTCGAGGCGCTCAACTCGGACGCCGTCGAGTTCGGCGGCTGGGGGCATATCAATCCCTATGAGATGCCCACCGGCGACGAGCCGGCCAACGGCAAGCCGCATTCGCTGATGCTGACCCTGCCGCCGTACGGCGCGGTGTTTTTGAAGAAGCGCGTATGACCCGAGCAGGCGAAATAAGCGTAAGCGATGCCAAAAACAGGTTTGGGCGCAGCCCAAACGGCATTTTGGCCAGCGAGTAAGCTCATTTTGCCGCCCGCGAGGGGCTGGACGCGTGACATGCCCGCAGTTCGCAATCCCCCGGCTTCGCGCCACCCCCTTTTATAAAGGGGCTGTCGGCGGAGCCGACTGGGGATTTCCCTCCCCCCCCGTAAGTTCTTCAAAATTTGGGCGGATTCATTCCGACCAAATTTTATCCCTGTTGAAACTCTTTTCAAAGACTTGTCTTTGAAAAGATCATAAGGTTGTGTTGGGTTATGAGAAAAAAAGAATGCGTCGCCATGCTCCTGGCCGGCGGACAAGGCTCCCGCCTCTATGTGCTGACCACCCATGTGGCCAAGCCGGCGGTGCCGTTCGGCGGCAAGTACCGCATTATCGATTTTCCCCTGTCCAACTGCATCAATTCCAATATCGACACGGTGGGTGTGCTGACACAGTACCAGCCCCACGAGCTCAACGCCTACATAGGTTCCGGGCAGCCCTGGGATCTTGACCGGCTGGAGGGCGGCGTGCATGTGCTGCCGCCGTATGTCAAGGGCAAGGGCGGGCAGTGGTACAAGGGCACCGCCAACGCCATTTATCAGAACATCGGGTTCATCGAAACCTATGACCCCGACTATGTGCTGATCCTGTCGGGTGACCATATCTACAAAATGGATTATTCCAAAATGCTGGATCACCACAAAAACCAGAACGCCGACTGCACCATTTCGGTGCTGGAGGTGCCGATGGAGGAAGCGCCGCGGTTCGGCATCATGAATATCAATGCCGACGACACGATCTACGAATTTGAGGAAAAACCCAAAAAGCCCAAGAGCAACCTCGCCTCGATGGGCATTTATATCTTCAATTGGAAGAAGCTCAAGGAGTATCTCATCTCCGACGAGGCCGACCCCAAGTCGCAGAACGATTTCGGCGCGAACATCATCCCGCGGATGCTGGCGGCCGGCGAGCGCATGATTGTCTACCGGTTTTCCGGGTACTGGAAGGACGTCGGCACCATCAACTCCCTCTGGGAAGCCAACATGGATATGCTGGCCACCGCCACCAAGCTCAACCTGTTTGATCCCGAATGGCGTATCTACGCCCGCAACCCCAGCGCGCCGCCGCATTATATCGGCTCCGACGCCGTCGTGACCCACTCGCTGGTGACCGAGGGCTGCCAGATTTACGGCTCGGTGGAAAACTCGGTGCTGTTCAACAGCGTGACGGTCAAGGCCGGCGCGCAGGTCAAATATTCCATCCTTATGCCCGGCGCGGTCATCGAGGAGAACGCCGTGGTGGAATATTCCATCATTGCCGAGGATGCCCATATCGGCCCGGGGGCGCGGGTGGGCAGCGACCCGGCCAGTGTGCCGCCGGATGCGTGGGGCGTTTCGGTGGTGGCCACCGGGGTGAGTGTCGGAAAGGGGCGCATCGTCAAGCCCCAGGAAATGGCCGACGACGATCTCAACTAGGAAAGGAGGAACGCGGTATGAACGATATGCATGGCATTATCTTTGCCTATTCCACCAGCGTGCGGCTCAAAGAGCTCACCGAACACCGCGCCATTTCCTCCATGCCCTTTGGCGGACGCTACCGCCTGATCGACTTTATGCTGTCCAACATGGTCAATGCCGACATCACCGACGTGGGCATTATCATGCAGGAAAATTATCAGTCGATGCTCGACCATGTCGGCTCGGGCAAGGACTGGGATCTCTCCCGCAAGCGCGGAGGGCTGCGGCTGCTGCCGCCGTTTGGCTATGCCGGGGCGCGGCGCGAGGGCTTTTATCGCGGCGAAATGGAGGCGCTGGCCGGCGTCGCGTCCTATCTGTCACATATCCGGCAGGAATATGTCGTGCTGGCCGACGGCGATCTGGTCGCCAATCTCCCGCTGGAGGAGATTTTGGGGGTTCATATCCGCTCGGGCGCCGATATCACCGCCGTCTGCTCGGCGCGGCCCATTGAACAGCCGGAAAACGCCACCTATCTTGTGCCCGGACGCCGCAACCGCGTCGTCGATGTGCTCATCGGCCGCGCGGAGGAGGACGCCTTTGAAGCGCTGGGCGTGTACATTTTGGAACGGAAATTGCTGGATTCCTTTATTTCTCACTGTGTTTCCCACAATGTGTATGATTTTAAACGGGATATTTTGCAAAAAATGAAGGATAAGCTGGACATCACCGCCTATGTGTTTGACGGCTATGCCGCCCGGCTGCAATCGGCGTCGGCCTATTTCAAGCACAACATGGAGCTGCTGCTGCCCGAGGTGCGCTCCCAGCTCTTCCTCCGCGAGCGCCCAATCCGCACCAAGGTGCGCGACGAAGCCTCCACCTATTACGGCCCCAACGCCCACGTGACCAATTCGCTGATCGCCGACGGCTGTTACATCGAGGGCGAGGTGGAAAACAGCGTCATCTTCCGTGGCGTGCGGATCGACCCCGGCGTCAAGGTGCAAAACAGTATTTTGATGCAGGATACCCGCGTCTGCGCCGGCGCGGTGCTCAACTACGCCATTTCCGACAAGGAGGTTCTCATCAACCGGGGGCGGATGCTCATGGGGCACGAGACGTATCCGATCGCCATTGCGAAGGGGAGCATTGTGTAATCACGCCATGGAAAGGCGGAGCCTTTCCATGGAATTAAACAGGGATAAAATTTGGCCGGAGTGAATCCGGCCAAATTTTAAAACATTTACGGGGGCGTTTCCCTAAAGAAATCTTTCCCAGTATACGAAATAGTTACAGGAGCGTCCCCACGTCTTTATCTGTTATCTGTTCTCTATTGTCTATTATCTGCCTTAAAGGGGGAAAACCATGAAAGTATTATATGTCGCGAGTGAGGCGTCTCCTTTTGTCAAAACCGGCGGGCTGGGTGATGTGGCCGGGTCGCTGCCGCGCGCGCTGGCCACCAAACGCGCCTCGGCGCGGGTTGTGCTGCCGCTGTATGGCTCCATTTCCGAAAAATGGCGCTCCCAGATGAAATTCATCAAGTATACCTTCGTGTCGCTCTCCTGGCGCAATCTCTATTGCGGGATTTTTGAGCTCAAGCACGACGGCGTCACCTATTATTTCCTCGACAACGAATATTACTTCAAGCGCGGCGATATCTACGGCCATTTTGACGACGGCGAGCGCTTCGCCTTTTTCTCCAAGGCGGTTATCTCCATCCTGCCCGAGCTGGACTGGAAGCCCGATGTGCTGCACTGCAACGATTGGCAGACAGCGCTGGTGCCGGTCTACCTGCGCCGCGCACGGGAGAACGACCCGTTTTATCAGGAGATGCGCAGCGTATTCACCATCCACAACATAGAATATCAGGGGCGATATTCCGGTGCGCTGGTCAGCGATATTTTCGACCTCTCCCAGCGGTATATTGACGACGGCACCCTGAGCTTTTCCGACGGCATCTCGCTGATGAAGGGCGGCATCCGCTGCGCCGACGCCGTAACCACCGTCAGCCCCACCTATATGGAGGAGCTCAAGTATCCCTTCTACGCCCACGGGATGCAGGGGGTCATTGCCGAGAGCTCGCCCAAGCTGCACGGCATTTTAAACGGCATCGACACCGACCTGTTCAATCCACAGACCGACCCCAACCTCTGCCGTAATTACGGGCCGGACACGCTGGAGGACAAGGTATACAACAAGCTCGAGCTGCAAAAGATTTTGGGGCTCAATCAGGATGAGAAAATCCCCGTCGTGGCCATGGTGTCGCGGCTGGTGTCCCACAAGGGGCTGGATCTGGTCGTCGCCGCGCTGGACACCATGATGGATATGGAGATCCAGCTTGTCATCCTTGGGCAGGGCGACTGGCATTTTGAGCAGATTTTCCAAAACGCCCAGCACAATTATCCGGGCAGGCTGTCGGCCAATATTATGGTCAATATGGGTCTCGCCATGAAAATATACGCCGGGGCGGATCTCTTCCTCATGCCGTCGCAGGCCGAGCCCTGCGGGCTGTCGCAGATGATCGCCATGCGCTACGGCACCGTGCCGCTGGTGCGCGAAACCGGCGGCCTGCGCGACACCGTCCCGCCCTATGTCAAGGAGACCGGCGAGGGGCTGGGCTTCACCTTTGCCAATTACAACGCCCATGACATGCTGCATGTGCTGGGGCAGGCGGTCGCCCTCTATCAGGACAAAAAGACCTGGGCCGCCCTGCAGCAGCGCGATATGGCCTGTGAGCTCGGCTGGCAGGAGTCGGCCGGCAAATATTTGGCGCTGTACCGCCAGGTGACCGGCAAACGGTGAGCCGAATTTTCCCACAATAAGGAGTCTATATGCTGAAGACGCAACAAGAATTGGAACAGGATATTGTAGGCAAGCTGCGCCGCCATTTTGGGCGTGAAGCGAATACAGCCTCCAAGGAGCAAATTTTCAAGGCCTGCGCCCTGACGCTGCGCGACCTGATGTCGGCCGGGCTGCTCAAAACCCGCGAGCAGGACGTCCGTCAGGACAAACGGCAGGTGCATTATCTTTCGCTGGAGTTTCTGCTCGGGCGTTCGCTGGCCAAAAACGCGTACAATCTCGGCGTGCTGGAGGAATTGTCCGGCGCGCTGCGCGCCCTCGGCGTCGATCCGGAGGATATTTTTGAGGCCGAGCCCGACGCCGGGCTGGGCAACGGCGGCCTGGGCCGTCTGGCCGCCTGTTATCTCGACTCCATGACCACCCTCGGCATCCCCTCCACGGGGTATTCCATCTGTTATCACCTCGGCATCTTCCGGCAGAAAATCGTGGACGGCGCACAGGTCGAGCTGCCCGACCCGTGGTTTGAAACCGGCGACGTCTGGCTGCTGCCGCGCATGGACGAGGCCGAGACGGTGCTCTTCGGCGGCTATATCGAGGAGGCCTGGGACGAGAAAAAAGGCCGCATGGTCTACAACCACAAGGATTACACCTCGGTGCTGGCCGTGCCGATGGATATGCCGGTGGCCGGGTTTGACACCGACCATATCAACACCCTGCGCTTGTGGGACGCCAAGTCGCCCACCGCCATTGACATGACGCTGTTCTCGCGCGGGGAATACCTGCGCGCCATCGAGCAAAACGCCATGGCCGAGGTCATCTGCAAAATTCTCTACCCCGAGGACAATCACTTCGAGGGCAAGCTGCTGCGCCTGCGGCAGCAATATTTCTTCGTCTCCGCCACGGTGCAGAGCATCGTCCGGGCGCACCGCGCCCGCTACGGCACCCTGAAAAATTTCCACCTCAAGCATGTCATTCATATCAACGACACCCACCCGGCGCTCGCCATCCCCGAGCTCATGCGGCTGTTCCTCGACGAGGAGGGCATGAGCTGGGAGGAAGCGTGGCGCATCGTCTCGCGCACCGTGGCCTACACAAACCACACCGTGCTGTCCGAGGCGCTGGAGTGCTGGCCGCAGAACCTGTTTGAGATGCTGCTGCCGCGCATTTGGAAAATCCTCTGCGAGATCAACGACCGGTACTGCCGCGTGCTGCGCGAGGAGCGCCACTATGATTATGACCGCGTGCGCGATATGGCCATTATTTGGGACGGCGTCGTGCGCATGGCCAATCTGTGCGTCTGCGCGAGCTTTTCGATCAACGGCGTGTCGGCGCTGCACTCGGAGATATTGCAAAAGGATATTTTCCGCTATTCGTTCGAGCTTAAGCCGGATACATTTTACAACGTCACAAACGGCGTCGATCACCGCCGCTGGCTGGCGCAGGTCAATCCCGCGCTGCACGGGCTGATACGCGAGCTGCTGGGCTCGGACGGGTATCTCTCCCGCCCCAACGATTTACGCCGGCTGCGGGACTTTTCCGCCGACGCCTCGGCGCTGGAAAAGCTGGAGGACATCAAACGGAAAAACAAATTGCACATGGCGCAATACATTGCCGACACCGCCGGCGTCACGGTCGATCCCGACTCGCTGTTTGATGTGCAGGTCAAGCGCCTGCATGAGTACAAGCGCCAGCTATTAAACGTCATGCACATCATCTGGCTGTACAACCACCTGCGCGACAATCCCAAGCTGGACCTTCAGCCGCGCACGTTTTTGTTCGGCGCCAAGGCGGCCTCGGGCTATTACATGGCCAAACGCATCATCCGCCTGATCGGCTCGCTGGCGCGGCAGATCAACAGCGACCCGCTGGTCAAGGGGCGCATCAAGGTGGTCTTTTTGGAAAATTACCGGGTGTCGCTGGCCGAGCTGCTCATGCCGGCCGCCGAGCTGTCCGAGCAGATTTCCACCGCCGGCAAGGAGGCCTCGGGCACCGGCAATATGAAGTTTATGTTCAACGGCGCACTGACGGTGGGGACGCTGGACGGCGCCAATGTGGAGATGACCGAGGCCGTCGGCGAGGAGAACATCTTCCTGTTCGGACTGAACGCCGAGGAGGCATTTGCCCTCTCGCGCGGCGGCGGGTACAGCCCCATGCAGATTTACAACCAAAACCCCGAGCTGGCGCGGGTCATCGACCGCATCGGCCGCGGCTTTGACGACGGCGTGGAATACGGAGACATCTCCTCGTCGCTCATTTTGCACGACACCTATCTCCTGCTGGCCGATTTCAAGAGCTATTGCGACGCGCAGGAGCGGGTCAGCCGCACCTACCGCGACAAGGCCGCGTGGAACGAAAAATCCCTTATCAACATCGCCGAGGCCGGGCGGTTCGCCGCCGACCGCAGCATTTCCCAATACGCCCGGTATATTTGGGGCGTCGAGACGAAATAAAACGGGCCCCGCGTTCTCACGGACGCGGGGCTTTTTACAAGGAGGGGAGGCCGGTGCGGCGGGCGTATATTGACAATCTGCGGCTTTTTGCGGTGCTGCTACTGTTCCCGTATCACACCTTCATGGTGTACAACAACTGGGAGAGCTTTTATGTCCACGGGCCGGACAGTGCCGCGCTCAGCCACGTTCTGGAGGCCGTCTGGCCGTGGATTATGCCGCTGATGTTCGCGCTGGCGGGGCTGTCCGCCGCCCTCGCGCTGCAAAAACGCGGCGTCCGCGCCTATGCGCGCGAGCGGGTGTCGCGGCTGCTGGTTCCGTTTTTGTCCGGCCTTTTGCTGCTCGTCCCCGTCCAGACCTGGATCGCCGGGGTGTATCACCGCGGCGCGGCGGGCTATTTCGACCTGTTTGCAGGGCTCACCGACCTGACCGGCTATGACGGCGCGTTTACGCCGGGGCATCTGTGGTTCCTGCTGTATCTCTTTGTCATCTCGCTGGCCGCGCTGCCGCTTGTCCTGCTGTACAAAAAACGCGGGAAGCCCGCGCCGTTATTTTCCCTGCCGGCGCTGCTGCCGCTGTTTGTGTTCCCGCTTGTGCTGCAACCGGTACTGGACATCGCCGGCAAAAGCGTCGGCGAATATTTCGCCTTTTTCCTGCTGGGATTTTTCGTGCTGTCGCGGGAGGAGGCCGTTGAGGCCGTTGAACGCGGACGCCTCCCGCTGACGGTGGCCGCGTCGGCCGGCGGCCTCGTCGTTTTGCTCTGGGGGCGCGATATCGCCGCGCTCGGCTGGCCGTGGTATGACGTCCTCGCCGAGGCTTACGCCTGGGTGGCCGTTTTGGCGCTGCTGGGGCTGTTCCGCCGGTATGCCAGCCAAAAAACCGCGCCTCTGGCGCGGCATTCCTTCGGGCTCTATCTGTTCCACCAATCCTGGCTGGTGCCGGCCGCCTTCGCGGCGCTGAAGATCACGCCCTATGTCCCGCTGCAAATTCTCCTGATTTTGTGCGTCAGCTTTGTCCTGACATGGGCGACCTGCTTGCTCTGCGAGCGGTTTGCGGTGACACGGCGGTTGTTTGGACTGAAGTAAGCGACAGCGGGCGAAGGATATGCACCCCGACAAAAAGCCGGAGGCCGGGACATCCCAACCTCCGGCTTTGTTTACTCCAGCGTCCGCGCGGCGTGGACAAACAGCTGCTTTTTCCACCGCCCGGAAAGATAATAGCCCACCGAGATCACCAGTCCCACGCCCCAGCCGATGCCGAACGAATAATACATATTGGACGCGCCGAACTCGTCGGCAAACCAGTACGCCAGCGGCAGGCGGACAATGAGCAGCGAGATCAGCGTGGAGATCATGGGCACCATCATCTGCCCCGCGCCGCGCAGCAAGGCGTTGACCATCCACAAGCAGGAGAGCACAAAGAAAAACGGCATGATCCGGTTGAGATAATCCGCGCCGGACTGTATGGCATACGCCGAGCTGTCTTCCTTCAAAAACAGCGAAATCGTCTCCCGCGCAAAGGGCAGCACCAATGCCGGAACGGCCAAACTGGCGGCGGCGGCCATCAAAAAGCCGGCGCGCGCGCCCTTGTGGGCGCGTTCGATTTTGCCGGCGCCGATGTTCTGCGCCACAAAGGTGGTCACCGCCGTGGCGAAGCTCTGGATGGGGAAAAACGCGAAGGTCTCCACCCGCGACGCGCCGGTAAACCCGGCCACAAACGAGGTGCCGTAACGGTTGATGAGCCCCTGCATGACCAGTGTTCCGGCGGCGAACAGGGATTGGTTGAGGCCAGACGGCAGCCCCATTTTCATGGCGGCGCGAAATATTTCCTTGTGATACACAAATTTCAATTTTAATTTCATAAATGTATAATGCCGATTGATATAGACAATGCCCCAAATCCACGAAACCGACTGGGCGATGACGGTGGCCCAAGCCGCACCCGCTGTGCCCCAGCCGAGTCCGCCGACAAACAGGATATCCAGCCCGACGTTGAGCACCGTGGCCACCAGCAGCGACACAAAGGGCACAATCGAATTGCCGACGCCGAGCAGCAGACCGGCGTTTAAGTTAAACCCGAAGGAGGGCAGCAGACCGGCCATGATGATGATCATATAGGTCTGCGCCATTTCAAAGGTCTGGCCGTCGGTCGGCGTGTTGATGAGCCGCAGCATAGGGCCGGAAAAAACGATGCCCAGCACGGTCAGCGGCACGACGATGCAGACAAACAGCGAATAAATCGTATGCACCAGCTGGCGCACCTTTTCGCGGTCGCCCGCACCGTAATATTGCGACAACAGCGCCGACGCGCCCAGCCCGATCCCGGCAAACAGCGAGGTGAGCAGCAAAATTACCGGCTGGGAGGTGCCCACGCCGGCCAGCGCGTTTTCGCCCACATAGCGGCCGACCACGACCGAATCGACCACGTTGTAGAGCTGCTGAAACACGCTGCTGGCAAACAGCGGCAGCGAAAAGAAGAAAATATGCCGGCCGGGACTGCCCTGGGTCATGTCCCTGCTGGTTTTGGAAATTTCAGGAGAATCGGTCATACATGTAGTCCTCTCATTCGACCGGAGGCGGCCTTCGACGGAACAGCGCCGGCAAAAATCCCGCGGCTGTCCCTATCAGGATGCACAAAACAGGCCAAAAATAATCGGAAAGTATCCCTTTCGTGGTAAAAACCTTCCAGAAATCCCAAAAATCAAAAAAATCATAAATCTCAAAAAATACCTGCCGCAAATAGCCGAACAGCAATAGGCCGACCGCCGCGACGGCGGCGGGGATCAGGACAACCTTGTCCCGGCAGCGCGACAACCCTGCCGCGCACGGCGCGATCAGCAGCGCCGGAAACAGGGCGAGCCCCCAGCGGCCGGATCCCAAATAGCGCAGCAGCAATACCCCGGCGGCGGCGGGCAACGCCGCGCCGACCAACGCGCGGAAGAAGAAATATCCCCGGGAAGCGCCGGCTGCACGCATGGTTTTTCCTCACTTTTGGGGGCAAGAAATAGATTTTATTGATACCTGTTTCGTCAAAGCCCGCCTTGATTCCCAACGGTTTGTGCCGATTCGTCAGGCTTCCCACGGATCCTTGGTGTTGTCCCTGCTTTTTGTCTCGGGCGCGGCGGACACCGCCGCCGGCGCGGGGGTCGGGTCCGGTGCCGCCGAAGAAACAGCCCCGCCGGACGGCAGCCGCAGGGGCGGTTTGCCGTTGCCGGTGTATCCGCGCAGCATCGCGCCTCCGACGAAAATGCCGCCGATGCCGAACAGTAGGCTCAGGCCGAGGTTGTTGATGACATTCCCCACATCCTCGTACACAAACAGGAGCTCCAGCCCGGCGCGGATCGAAAACACGCCGTACTCCTCCTGGAACATCCACGCGTAATCCACCACGTTGGCGGCAAACAGGGCAAACAGCGTAGCCAGCGCGAGCACCGGCACGCCGTACAGCATCCGCTTGGGGCCGCGCAGCAGCCGGTAGCCGCCGTAAGCGCCCATGCCGGCCAGCACCGCGAGATACAAAATAAACCGGTCGGTATAATGCGCCGCGAGCAGCCACGGGATGACACCGACCAGCCCGCCCAGCACCGCGCCCATCAGTCCGGTCAGGCACGAGACGCCGGTCACCGGTGCACGCTTCTGGGACGCCTTCTGTTGCAGGCAATCGTCGCAAAGCGGCAGCAGCGCGTTCTCCCACAGGGCGTACCGGTCGGAGGGCGCGGCGCAGCCGGCGCAATGGCCGTTGGGCACAAACCCGAACTGCGGCAGCACCTGCGCGACCGCGTGGACAAAGGCGTGCAACGCCTCGGCGTTGCCGGCGCGGCCGCGCGCCGTGCGGGTCAGGGTCAGCGTGCTGTTTTTGCCGACGCCGGCCGTCGTCGCCCCCAGTGTCTTGCGGTTTTCCCGGAGATACCGGCGCAGCTCGTCCGGCGCTTCGGCGCGCGGCGACCCCGCCGCGAACACAATCATCCGCCCGTTTTGGGTGTTCAGGCAGGAAAACCAAAAGCCGTTCACATTGCCGATGAGACGGTTGTCGTGCAGCTCAAAGCCGGACAGCCGCGTCCATTCATACAAAATCCTGTCCGCCATGTTGATAGTCCGCTCCCTCTTTTTATATCTGAAAAAATTTCCGTCCATTTTGCATCGTCAGCGCCGCCAGCTCCTCCTCGGTTACGCCGCGCAGCGCCGCCAGCGTTCGGCAGGTCGGCCCCATCAGCCGCGAGTCATTGCGCTGTCCGCGATGACCCTCCGGCGCGAGATAGGGCGCGTCGGTTTCGAGCATCAGCCGGTCGAGCGGGACGGCGGCGGCCGCCTCCAGCACGCGCCGGGCGTTTTTATAGGTCACCACGCCGGTAAACGAGAGGGAATACCCCAGCGCCACAAGCTCCCGCGCCATTTCAGCGCTGCCGGAAAAGCAGTGGAAAACCCCGGTAACCTCGGGAAATTCCCGCAGGATGAGGAGCGAATCGGCGTGAGCGTCTCGGTCGTGGATGATGACCGGCAGGGAGAGCGCCCGCGCCAGCGCCATTTGGGCGCGAAAGCAGGCTTTTTGCAGGTCACGCGGGGCGTTGTCGTAATAATAATCCAGCCCGATTTCGCCGACGGCGCGCACTCTGGCGGATTGCGCCAGCTCGAACAGCGTCTGCCCCGTGTCGTCCGACCAGCTCCCGGCCTCGTGGGGATGCACCCCGACGGCGGCAAAGACATGGGGATAGGTCTCGGCCAGCGCGACGGCGGCGCGGGAGGAGGGCAGATCGCAGCCGGGGTTGACCACAAGAGAAACGCCCGCGCCGGGCAGGGCGGCCAGCACCTCGTCCCTGTCGGGGTCGAAGCGTGCGTCGTCATAATGGGCGTGGGTGTCAAACAGATTCATGTTTTTTCTCGGGCTCCGGCTTCTGTTTGGGTCTCGGAGGGTGGTTGCCGGGCTTGGGCGCGCCGCCGGGCTTGCTTTGCCTGGGCGGATGGCCGCCGCTTTGGTTGCCGTTGCCGTTGCCGGTTTTCGGTTTGGCCTCGGGCACGGCGTCCGCCTTGGACGGCGGTCTGCCTTCGGCGGCGCGTCGCGCGCCCTTCATCGGGCAGCAATCGCATTTGTCATAGACCTTCAGGGCTTCCGGCGCGTCGTCCAGCCGCACCTTGAGCCGCCCGCGCAGCAGGCTGACCTCCTCAACGATGCCGACGCCGTCGGGGGTTTTGACGGTGGAATCCACCCGCGGTGTGGTTTTGAGCAAATCCTCATAGGCCTCCTGCTCGAATTTAAGGCAGCACATCAGCCGCCCGCAGGTGCCCGAAATCTTGGTGGGATTGAGGGAGAGATTCTGCTCCTTGGCCATTTTGATGGACACCGGCTGGAACTCGTCCAAAAAGGTGGCGCAGCAAAACGGCTTGCCGCAGATGCCCAGACCGCCCAGCATTTTCGCCTCGTCGCGCACGCCGATCTGGCGCAGCTCGATGCGGGTGCGGAAAACGCCGGCCAGATCCTTGACCAGCTCGCGAAAGTCCACCCGGCCGTCGGCAGTGAAATAAAAGATGATTTTACTGCCGTCAAAGGCGTATTCCGCCGAGACGAATTTCATGTCCAGCTTGTGGGCGATGATCTTCTCGCGGCAGACCTCGGCGGCTTTCTTCTCTTTCTCCTCGTTGGCCCGCAGGGTCTTGAAGTCCTCCGGGGTCGCCAGACGCACCGTCCGACGCAGGGGCGGGACGATGGCGTCGTCCTCCACCTCGTGGGGCGGCTGGACACAGGTTCCGAACTCGATGCCGCGGGCGGTTTCCACAATGACGGCGTCCTCGCGGGCAATCTCCAGCCCGGCGGGATCAAACGAATACGTCTTGCCGACGTCTTTGAAACGAACTCCGATTACAGTGACCAAAATAATGGCTCCTTAGTTCACTAGTTGACAGGCCAGCGCGCCGCAGACATGCCCCACGCCGGCGTTGCGGCGAAGGGAGTCGCGCAGGGCGCAAACCCCGTCCAGTATACAATAAAACCGTTTGCCCGTCAAGGGATCGGCGGTTTCCAGCCGGGTACGCAAGGCGGCGGACAGCTGGAAAAGCCGTTTTTCCAGCTCCTCGCGCTTGCATTTTTCCCAGGAAAGCACAATTTGACAGCAGGCCCACTCGTCTTTTTGCGCAATCGCCGCCACGAGCGACGCGACGCTCTCGTCCGGCTCCTCCGCCGTCTCCTCGGCATGGGGCAGACGCACGACGGCGCAGCGGGAGCGCACCGTGAGCAGCAGCGCTTCCGGCACGGCGGTGCACAGCAAAAAAGCGGCATGGGAGGGAGGCTCCTCCAATACCGCCAGCAGCGCGTTTTGGGCGTGCGGATTCAGCGTGTCGGCCTCGTCGAAAATCACGACGCGGCAAAAGCCCTCGCCGGGCAACAGCGACAGCGCGGCCTTGACTGCGCGCACCGTATCCACCACGATCTCGCGGCCGGCCGCCGCGACAATGTCCATGTCCGGATGCGTGCCCTCCAGCGTTTTGCGGCAGCCCGCGCAGACCCCACAGGAGGTTCCGTCCCGGCGCGCGCACTGCCGCGCGGCGGCTTCCCGCACGGCAAACGCCCGGCGGGCTTCCCTTGTCCCGCCGGTGATGATGAGGGCGTGGGGCGCGTTCAATATTTCTTGAACTGCTCGACGGGGATGACAAACACCGTCGCGCCGCCCACCGTGACCTCGACGGGCATGGCCGAATAGAACCCCAGCCCCATTTCGGAGGTGGTCGGGATGACCTGCCGGCGGCTGGTGGAGTATTTGCCGATGATCTCCAGCGCGCCGTCGAGCTTGTCGTCCTCCACGCCGATGAGCACCGTCACATTGCCCACCATGAGAAATCCGCCCGTGGTGGCCAGCTTGGTGACCGGAAATCCGGCCTGGGTGAGATGCTGGATGACGCTGTGGGCGTCGTCGTGGTTGATGATGGCCAGAATCAGTTTCATGGGGGATGACCTCCTTTTTGGGGAATTGTATGCAGATAACAGATAGGGGCGCGGACAATGAAAAATGAAGAATTGCGGGGGCGTTCGCCCGGCATGTTGCCCCACGCCCCCGTCCAATTATAACGCGGGGATTGGGGAAGCGACGGGACGCCGAGGGCGGCGTCCCCTACAAAACAACATACACCATGTCGCCTTCAGTATATCCCATCTGCCCCAAAAAGTCGATGGAATTTTTGTCGATTTTCTCGCCGTAAGATACCGCCGGGACGCCGGGCGGATAAGGGGACAGCAGCTCGGCGGCCACCCGCCCCGCCGACTCCCCCAGCGGCACCGGCTCCCGCGGGGCAAACAGCGCCTCCCGCGCCGGCAGCCCCCGTTCGGGCAGATCGGGCGGCGGGGTCTGCGCCCGCGCGGGCAGTGGCACCAGCCGCGCGGAAAACAGCGCCTCCAGCGCGGCTCTGAGCCGCGCGAGAGCTTCCGTATCGTCGGCGCAGGAGAGCAAAAACACGATGTTGTACCGATCGGCCATTTCGCAGGCGACGCCGTGCCGCTCTTCCAGCCGCAGCGCGTCGGAGAACCCCCGCCCGGTGTACAGACACAGCCGGGTCGGGTCGCCCCCGGTGAGAAAATGCGGGAAATCCCGCCGCAGGGTCTCCGCGCCGGAGACTACGCGCGTCAGCGCCTCCCGTCCCTCCCCCAGCATGTGCGCCCGGGCGAGATCCATCGACGCCATGATCGGATAGGACGGGCTGGAGGTGCCGAAGACCGCCGTCATGCCGCGCACCCGCGCGGCCATGGCCGCGTCGCGCAGCAAAACAAAGGCCGCCTGCCCCAAGGCCGGGAGGGTTTTGTGCGCCGAAAAGACCGCCGCGTCCGCCGGCGGGGCTCCGGACAAAAACAACAGCTGCGCGCCGTGGGCGGCGTCGAGCAAAAACGGTATGTTCCGCGCGCGGCAGACCGCCGCGACGGCGTCGAGGTCGGAGAGCACGCCGTAATAGGTCGGGTCTGTGACAAAAACAAAGGCCGCGTCCGGGTGGGCGTCCAGCGCCGCCTCCACCGTCGCGGGCGGCAGCGCCGCCTCCACGCCGAAGGGCGCAAGGCGCGGCCGGCGCAGCCAGACGGGGCGCAAATCCAGCAGCGCCACGGCGTTGTGGACACTGCGGTGGGCGCCTCTGTCGAGGATTACGGTATCCCCCGGGCGGGCAAAGGCGGCAAACAGCGCCAAAATCCCCTGGGTCGCCCCGCCGGTGAGAAACAGGCAATGCTTTGCGCCGCAAGCCTCGGCCCAGAGGGCTTCCGCTTCGCGGATCGGGCCGCGCTCCTCGGTGTACAGGTTGCCCGAATAGGACAGCTCGGTCACGTCCAGCGCGGCGACCTCGCCGAAATGCC
This sequence comes from Oscillospiraceae bacterium, assembly GCA_031550755.1. Lineage (GTDB taxonomy): Bacteria > Bacillota > Clostridia > Oscillospirales > UBA929 > JAVBOJ01. The sequence continues at coordinate 172 of JAVBOJ010000130.1, read as the reverse complement.
CGGCGACGGGCCGCCCCTTGTGCCCCGGCATGTGCAGCCGCAGCATGTCCTTCCCGGCGGCGGCGGCCAGTGCGTCATACAGCGGCGCGCTCATAGCTCACTGAGCAGCCGCAGGGCTTCGCGGGCGTCATAGAGCCGCACCTTGTCGGCCACCCGGCGCGAGCGGTTCAGC
>JAVBOJ010000020.1:0-21855 GCA_031550755.1 Oscillospiraceae bacterium | reverse complement strand
GTTCCTTGCGGATTTGAGGGAACAAGACGCACTGCTCACCGAGTTTAGCGAGAGCCTTTTCCGTGCGACGGTTGACCGGATCGTTGTCAACCGGGAGAGTGAGGTAATCGTAGAGTTTAGGGATGGACGACAGGTCAGCACGTCTGTGATAGGCCGATAAAAGGTAAAAAACGAGTGGCTTGGCGGCGGTCGCGAGACCGCTTTTTCGTATACCTTTCTGATCGAAAATGCGATCTTGCATCCTATTTTGAGGGCAATCTGCGGACAGCAGGATTCGAACCCACGCTGAAAAATCGCCATTTTTCGTAATCCGACACGGACTGGCCTAAACATTTCACGTACTAGCCCACCCCGCATGTCCCGGTTTCATCGTGACACGGACTATCCCTGAATGCCCGGAAAATCAGCTTGTACCCTTCATAAAAACAATTTGTCCTCATTTCCCGAGGACATGCAAAAAAGCCCGCAACTGCGAGCTTTTCTGCCTACTGTTCTGAGCTAGCCATACCTAGCTCCTGATTTGGTGCGGGCAACAGGACTTGAACCTGCACGCCGAAAGGCACAAGAACCTAAATCTTGCACGTCTGCCAATTCCGTCATGCCCGCGTAAGAAGAGGGGAGTTTGCACTCCCCTCTTTGCGTTTTATTTACCGGTCTTCGATCAGGCCATACCCGCCGTCGTTTCGTTTGTAGACCACGGCAAAGACGCCGTCACTCCCGGAATTGCGGAAGACGAAGAACTGATGCCCCAGCAGGTTCATCTGCAAAATGGCCTCTTCTGGCGTCATGGGTTTCAGATTGAAGCGTTTGGTGCGGATGATCGGAAAATCGTTTTCCTCATCGACCACCGGATCGGCCATCGTGGGCGGAATCTCCCGCTCGAACGCGCCGTGACGCAGGCGTTTTTCCAGTTTTGTTCGAAACTTGTGGATCTGACGCTCAATATACGCCGCCGAGGCGTCAATGGAAGCATACATATCATTTGTACTTTCGCTGGCGCGGAAGACCATATTGTCATGCTGGACGGTCACCTCGACCGTATGACGGCCGCGTTCGATGGAAAAAGAGACCCTGGCCTCCGCGTCGCTCTTAAAGTACCGATCCAGCTTGGACAGCTTTTTCTCGGCGTACTCCCGCAACGCTTCGGACACCTCCACCTTCTTTTCAGTAAAGATGAATTTCAATGTGGTCACTCTCCTTATCATCCCCGGAAACAGGGAAATTTTGGCAGCGATGCGGCCGATGCGCCGTATCGTTGTATGATATTATACCATAATTTTCAGCGGACAACCATAGTTTTTGAAAATTTTCCCCGGCAAATGTTTATAAAACCGCCGAAGCGTGGCGGGTCACATGACAGCCCAGACAGACCGCGCAGGGCAGCCCCGCGATATGGGTGGGGCGCGCCTCGATGTGGACGCACAGCGCGGTTACGCTGCCGCCCAAGCCCTGCGGGCCGACGCCGGTGGCATTCACCGCCGCGAGGGTCTCGCGCTCCATGTCCGCGTAAAACGCGTCGGGATGCACGCTGCCCACCGGGCGCAGCAGCGCCTGCTTGGCGCACTGAATACACTGCTCGGCCGTGCCGCCCAGGCCGATGCCCACAAGGACGGGCGGGCAGGGGTTTCCGCCGGCGCGAACAACCGTCTCAGTCACAAAGGCGATGATGTCCTCCTTGCCCGCCGACGGGTCAAACATATGCAGCCGGGTCATGTTTTCGCTGCCGAAGCCCTTTGGCGCCACCGTCAGATGCAGGGCGTCGCCCGGCACCAGCCGCGTATGCAGCACCGGCGGGGTGTTGTCGCCGGTATTTTGCCGCCGCAGGGGGTCTCCCACCACCGACAGCCGCAGGTAGCCCTCCCGGTAGCCTTCCCGCACGCCCCGGCAAACCGCCTCCTCAAAGCCGCCCTCGATGTGGACGTCCTGCCCAACCTCGGCGCTCACCACCGCCATCCCGGTGTCCTGACACAGCGGCAGGCCGGTTTTTTGCGCGGCGGCGATGTTGTCCAGCACGGTTTGCAGCACCGACCGCCCCACGGACGACGTTTCGGCTTGCCGCGCGACTTCCAGCGCGGAGCGCAGATCGTCCGGCAGGACATTGTTGGCTTCGACGCACAGCCGTTTGACGGTTTCGGCAATCTGATCGGCGGTAACGACCTTCATTATTTGCCTCTGGCTTCCTTAATTTTGGCGACAAAATCCTTGGCCGCCGCCGTGATGGAGGCGTAATCCCCGGTTTTCGCGCCGGCAATCAGATTGCCGCCCACGCCGACCGCCACACAGCCGTTTTTGATCCAGGTGTGGACATTCTCAGCCGAGACGCCGCCGGTGGGCATGAAATTCGCTTGCGGCAGAGGGCCTTTGAAGGCTTTGACGATGCCGGGGCCGAACGCCTCGCCGGGGAACAGCTTGAGCAGATCCGCGCCGTTTTCCATGGCCAGCACCGCCTCGGCCACCGTCATAATCCCCGGCATACAGGGCACGGCGTACCGGTTGCAGAGCTTGATGGTCTCGATGTTGAGATAGGGCGAGACGACATACTGCGCGCCGGCCAGAATGGCCACGCGGGCGGTCTCCGGATCCAGACAGGTGCCCGCGCCCAGAATGATGGAGCCGTTCTGCGCGTAGCGGCGGGAAAGCTCCTCAATAATCGCGGTCGCGCCCGGCACGGTATAGGTGATCTCAATGGCGCCCACGCCGCCCTCAATACAGGCGTCGGTGATGCGAATGGCCTGCTCGGCGCTTTCGGCGCGCACGACCGCCACCAAACCGGCCTCGGTCACGCGGTTGAGTACGTCAATTTTTTTGGAAAAGCCCATGAAAAATGCCCCCTCATAAAATTTACCAGAAAATTATATCATCCCGGCCGCCGAAAGGCAACCGGTTTTACTGCATGGTGATGTGGTCGTGATCGAACAAATGCTCCGCGCAGTAGCACTGATACCCGGCGCACAGGGAACAGTAGCGAAACTCCACCTCGGGGTGCTCGGCGTCGGTTTTGCCGCAAATGGCGCATTTGTGCAGATAGCCCTTTTTGGCCTTGGCCTGCCGCACCGCCGAGCGGAATTCCACCGTGCGCTTGGCTTGACTGCTGCGGGTGGGAATCTTGCGCACCATGCGATAGAGCGTCGGGCCGAAATAGAGAAAATAGTTGAAAATGGCGACCAGCGGGAGGAGATTTTGCAGCGACAGCGGCATTTGCAGCATATAGTAGAGGAAAAAGCCCGCGCCGATCAAGCCCACATACTTCATTTTGATAGGGATGACAAAATACAACCGTACCTGCCGATCGGGAAACAACGTGGCAAAAGCGAGCGTCAGCGACAGGTTTACATAATATAAATCGCAAAATTCGCCGGACAACAGCGCAAACACAATGGTACACAACGCGCCGGTGAAATAATAGAGATTGAAGCGCAGTCTCCCCCAGATTTGCTCCAAAACATTGCCCATCCAATAATAGATAAAGAGGGTGAAGGCAATCAAAAACAGGTTGCTTCCATGCGGCACAAAGAAAAAGGTAAAGATGCGCCACCATTCGGCGGGAAAAAACTGCGGAATCAGGGCAAACCGGAAAAAGATGTCCCCAACGCCGTTCTGCGTAACCAACCCCGTCAGCGTCAGCGCGCCGGTGCCCACCACGATCCACAGCATGAGATTGGGAATGCCGGCGTTGGCGTGTTGGTTGATAAACAAATGAAGTCGCCGTTTCATAGCGTTCCCTCCCGGCTGCGTTTTTCCATGTCCATGATCATATCCACGCGGGTCTGGTGCCGTCCTCCCTCAAACGGCGTGGAGAGAAAGGCCTGAACGATCCGCTTGGCCACCTCGGAGCCCACCACGCGCGCCCCGACGGCCAGCACATTGGCGTCGTTGTGGCGGCGGGTCATCTCGGCCGAATAGCTCTCGGAACACACGGCGCAACGGATGCCGGTGACCTTGTTGGCCGCCAGCGACATACCAACGCCGGTGCCGCAGATCAGCAGCCCCAGCGCGCACTCCCCCGCCGCCACCGCCCGGCATACCGGCTCGGCAATCTCGGGATAATGGCAGGACGCTCCGCTTTCCACGCCGAAATCCCGGACGGAGAAACCCAGCTCCTCCACAAAGGCAATCAGCTCCTGTTTCAACGCGACGGCGGTATGGTCACAGCCCACGGCAATCCGCATGGATGCGTCCCCCTTGCATATTTTGTCCATATCCTATATCATAAACGCATATGACGCAAATGTCAAAAGGCAAAATAGGACGGATCGCTATGAAAAAAGGTTTAATCCTCGGCGGAGGCGGCGCGCGCGGCGCGTATCAGGTCGGCGTATGGCGGGCCTTTCGCGAGGCCGGCGTGACCTTTGCCGGCGCGGCCGGCACCTCGGTGGGCGCCATCAACGCCGCCATCGTGGTGCAGGACGATCTCGACGCCGCGGTCGAGACCTGGATGCATATGAAGCCGGAATATGTGCTGCCCGCCGGAAACAGCGCACCACTGCGCGCGCTGCTGGCGCGGCATATCGACGAGGAACGCATACGCGTTTCTCCGATGGAATACGCCCTGTGCACTGTGGGCGTCCCGGCCTACAAGCCGCAGATTTTGTTCAAGGAGGACATCCCCAAGGGGCAGCTCATTGACTATATGTTGGCGTCGGCGGCCATCCCGGGCGTCTTTCCCTGCGTCATCGACGGGCGGCGCTACGCCGACGGCGGCCTGTTTGACAATCTGCCCGTCCGGGCGTTCGCCGGACGGGGATACGACAGCCTGACGGCGGTCAACATCGCTTGGCGCGGCCCGTTTCACCGGGGCGCGGCCGGCCTCCATGTGCAAATGATCTCCCACGACCGCTCGCTGGGCGGAATTTTGCAGTTCGAGGAGGAAAACTGCCGGCGCAATCTGGAGCGCGGCTGGCGGGAAGGGCGGCGCGCCCTCGGCGTCACCGCCGGACGAGCCTATTATCTGCTGCCGGGCGAGCCTCCGCCGAATGAAGACGCGCTGGAGGCGCTGCTGTCGGCGCTGGACGCACGCCCACCGGTGGCGCGGCTGGGGCAAAAGCTGTTGACCACCGCCCGGGTCTACGCCTTCGGCAAGGGCGTCACGACCTCGCGGCACTGGCTGTACCGCGCCTGTCTGGAGCTGGCGGCCGAGCTTTTGGGCGTTGACCGGGAACGCGAATATGTCCTTGGAGAACTGGAAGCCGTTGTGCGGCAGTCGTTTTCCGAAAACTCCGCGCTGTTTGCACCCCTGTTTTCCTCTCTGGCGCGCGCCCTGTCCCACAAACCGCCGGACGCCGGCGCACCCACCCTGTCCGCCTTGCTCCTCGCCCTGTCGCGCAATCCCCGCATCGCCGCCCGCGCGGCGCGGCTGGGGCTGTCGCGGCTGTATCTGGCGGCGGTATTTCTGTATTTTTCAACCCAAAAGGAGGATATCCCGGATGAGTGATGTCTCCAGCCTCGTCACGCTGATTCTCCTCTTGGGCTGGATCTCGGTATTTGACATCACGCGGCGGCAAATCCCGCTGCCGGCGCTCATTTGGGGCGGTTTCTGGGCTCTTCTCTGGCGGTTTGCGCCGCTTTCTTCGGGGCAAATTCCACTGGCGGACAGTCTCTGGGGTGCGCTGGTCGGCGGCGGTGCGTTGGGGCTGTTGTATCTGCTGAGCCGCTTGGGAAAAGCGCCCGGGCTGGGTTTGGGCGATCTCTGGCTGGCCGCCATGGGCGGCGCGTTCCTCGGCTGGGAGCGCACACTGCTGGCGCTGGCCGCCGCCTTTATCGCGGGCGCGGTCTGCGCCCTGCCGCTGCTGCTGTTGCGGCGGATCAAAAAAAACGACGCCCTGCCGCTGGCGCCGTTTCTCTCGTGCGGGATTTTGGCCGCTTATCTCTGGGGCGAGCCGTTTTTACTGTGGTATTTAGGATAGAAAGAAGGAAAACCCATGTCACAAGACCGTAAAGAGCTTCTGCGAGAATACAAACAGAGTCATCGTCCGGCGGGCGTGTACCGCATCGTCAGCCCGGCGGCCGGACGCTATCTGCTGGAAAGCACGACCAATCTGCCGGGGGCGAAAAACCGGTTTGAGTTTGCCAAATCCACCCGCAGCGCCGCCGGCGTCAGCCACAAGCTGAGCGCCGACTTCCTGCAATACGACGATTTTGTCTTCGAGGTGCTGGAGGAGCTGGAGACCAAGCCGGAAATGACGCCGGCGCAGGTCGCCGAGGATGTCAAGGCGCTCGAGCAACTCTGGCGCGAAAAGCTGGGCGGAGTTGGGGAATATTAGCAGATTCTGGGAAGCCCCTCGCCCCGCAACGGTTCCACGCAGCGCAGCCCGCCGAGCGTGGTGCGCATGACCACCCCGTCGCCGGGACATATATGTCCGATCAGCGCCGCCTCCCGCCCTGCGGGACGGCGGCGCAAGCATCTCAGCGCTTGTTCGGCAAATCGTTGCGGCACAACGGCTACCATCTTCCCCTCGTTGCCCATGTACAGCGGATCCAGCCCCAACAGACCGCACAGGCCGCGCACCTCGTCGGACACCGGCAGGGCTTCCTCCCGAAGCTCAATGCGTGCGCCGCAGGCCTCGGCGAGCTCGCACAACACCGTGCCCAGACCGCCCCGCGTGACGTCGCGCAAGCCGTGCAGCGGAATGTGTTCCTCCCGCAGCGCCGACACCAACGGCCACAAGGGCTGCGCGTCGCTTCGGATGTTGTTTTCCACCCCCATGCGCCCGCTCAGGATGCAGGCGTGGTGGTCGCCCAGCCGCCCGGACACCAGCACAGCGTCGCCCGGCTTTCCGGCGTTGGCGCGCACCGGCCGCCCGGCGATCTCGCCGATGCCGGAGGTGTTGATGTACAGCCCGCCACGGCCGGGGATGACTTTGGTGTCGCCCGCGACGATGGACACATGGGCTTTTTTCGCCGCCAGCGCCATGGAATCTACTACGCGTGCAAGGGTTTCCAGCGGCAGCCCCTCCTCCAGAATAAAGCCCGCCGTCAGCGCCAGCGGCCGCGCGCCCATCATGCTCAGGTCGTTGACCGTGCCGTACACCGCCAAGCGCCCGATGTCGCCGCCGGGAAAAAACAGCGGATCGACCACGTAGGAATCGGTGGTGTAGGCGATCCGCCCGGTGACGTGCAACACGGCGGCATCCTCCAACCGGGACAGCGCCGGGCTCTGAAACCGGCTCATAAACACTTCGCGCACCAGCGACGCGGTCTCCGCGCCGCCGCTGCCGTGCGCCATGACGATGTTCATACGGCTCCTCCTCCCGAATACCACAGCCCGCACGCGCCCTCGCCCGACACCATGCAGGGGCCGACAGGGCTTGCGGGCGTGCAGGTTTGCCCGTAGAGCGGGCAGTCGGGCGGTGACATTTCGCCCAGCAGCACCGCGCCGCAGGCGCAGCCGTCCGATGCGCCGCCGTCGTCATATCCCAGCTCCCATGCCGCGTACGGCTCGCGCGGCGCATAGCCGGAATTTGGAAGAACTCCCAAACCGCGCCAATCGCTGTTGCGCAAGGTGTAGACCTCCTCCAAGAGCGCCGCCGCCCGCGGGTTGCCCGCCGGCCGGACGACCTCGGGATAGAGGTTTTGAATCCCCGCCTCGCCCCGTTTCAGCATCCGCAAAATCCGCCAGACCGCCGCCGCGACATGCGCCGGCTCAAACCCCGCCATGACAAACGGCTTGCCGTACCGCGCCGCCAGCGCCGCAAACGGTACCTGCCCGGTCACCGCGCCCACATGCCCGGGGCAGATCAGCGCGTCGGGCGGGTTTTTCGTATTCATCACCAACTCTACGGCGGGAAAGACCGTTTTGAGCGCCGTGACAAAACGGAGGTTTGCCAACCCTTCCTCCCGCGCCCGCTTCATCGCCAGCGCGAAGACCGGCGCGGTGGTCTCAAACCCTACCGCCGCTAAGACAAACCGCGTCTGCGGGTGCTCTTTTGCAAGCGAAAGCGCCGCCAGCGGCGTGTAAATCATACGCACCTGTCCGCCCCGCGCGCGCGCCTCGGCCAGCGACCCGGCGGTGCCCGGCACCCGCAGCATGTCGCCGAAGCAGACCACGCAGGTGTCCGGCGCGAGGGACAATTCCACCAGCCGGTCGATGGCGCCGGCCGGCGTCACGCAGACCGGGCAGCCCGGCCCCGACAGCAGCCGTACGTCCAGCGGCAACAGTTCCCGCAAGCCGCTGCGCAAGATGGCGGCGGTGTGTGTGCCGCAGATCTCCATCACCCGCGCCGGCGGGCCGTCATAGGCGCGGATATCCGCCAAAACCGCGTCAAGGGGCTTCATGCGAAGCCTCCAGCACCTCGTCCAGCAGCGCCTCGAGCTCCGCCCCGTCGGGCAGGATTTGCAGCGCACAGCCGGCGTGTACCAGCACAAAATCGCCCACCTCGGGCGTCACCAGACCGACATGCACCTCGGTCACATTGCCGCGCACGCTGACGCGGGCGGTGTCCCCGCAAAGCGCGAGCACCTGCCCCGCAATGGCTACGCACATGGTCATCCCTCCTCGAAAATGCTTGCGATATAGGCCTGTCCCAAGGCCAGCGCCCCGTCGCCCGACGGAAAATCGCGGTTATAAAACACCGAAAAGCCGTCGGCTGTCAGCCGTTCGGCCGTGAAGTTCAGCAGCAATTCATTTTGAAACACGCCGCCGCCCAGCGCCGCGCGGGCGATGCCGGTTTTTTCCCGCGCCGCCTTGCAACGCAACGCGATCCACTCGGCCAGCGCCCGGTGAAAGGCCAGCGCCAGCGTGTCACGGTCGGTTTTGTCCGCCGCGAAAAGCTCCGCCCACAGGCGTTCGATAGTCAGCGCCGTGCCCTCCGCGCCCCGCGCCAACGCCCGCGCGGCGGCGCGCTCCAGCTCGACGGCGCACTGTCCCTCGTATTCGTTCGTCTCGCAGAGCCCCAAAAAACAGGATACCGCGTCAAACAGCCGCCCGGCGCTGGTGGTCGTCACGGTGTTGACTCCGGTGCGCAACGCCTTGGGGATCAAGGGATTGCGTACCGGAAGGCCGGCGGCGTGGAGGTAACAGTCCAGCGCGATGCGTGCGTCCCGTGCGGCGTTGTCGCCGCCTGTCATGGTCACGGCGGGCAGATGGGCAAACCGCGCAAACGACCGTTCGTCGCACACCAGCACCTCCCCGCCCCAGACCGTCCCGTCCGGGCCGTAGCCCGTCCCGTCCAGCGCCGCGCCGATCACCCGCCCGGTCAGACGGTGCTCAGCCATGACGGCGGCGATGTGCGCGTGGTGATGCTGCACCGGAAGCACTTGCGCCCCAAGCGTCGGCGCGAGCTTCGTTCCAAAATAGCCGGGGTGCAGATCCCGCGCCACCCGCGCGGGCTGTACGCGAAGCAGACGCAGCGTCTCCCGCAGTTCGCGCTCGTAGCTCACGCGCACCGCCGCATCGTCCAGATCGCCAAACGGCGCGGACAAAACCGCCTTCCCTTGCGCCGCTATGCAAAACGCAGCTTTTAGGTCGCCGCCCAGCGCCAAAATCGGCTTCGCCTCCGGAAAGGGTACCGCGCCGGGCACTAGGCCCCGTCCCCGCCGGAGGACGCGCGGCGCGCCGCGACTCACCCGCGTCACCGAATCGTCCAGCGGCCGCAAAATGGGGCGGTCATGGGTCAGTACGCCGCTCAGACCCGGGAAGGCCAGTGCGGCGGCCTCGTCGGTCAAAATGGGGCTGCCGCTTGCGTTCAGGCTGGTCATGACCAGCGGGCCGGTCGCCCGCAGCAGCAAGTGCTGCAACGGTGTGTAGGCCAGAAAGCACCCGGTTTGCGGGCTGCCGGCGCAGACGCCGGGCGCGAAATCCGGGTCTTGCCCGTCCAGCAGCACGATGGGGCGGGCGGGTGAAGCCAGCAGCGCGCGCTCCGCCGCATCGGCGAAATAGAGGCGCGTGACCGCCTCCAGGTCTTCAAACAACACGGCGAAGGGCTTTTTCTCCCGCCCCTTGCGCCGCCGCAATTCCGCCACCGCCGTCTCCGACGACGGCAGACAGGCCAGATGATACCCGCCGATGCCCTTGACGGCCACGAGCCCTTCGTTTTCGAGGTCGCGTGCCGCCGCCCGGACGGCCTCCGCGCCCCAAAATTCCTCGCCGCCGCGCACATAGCGCGTCTGCGGCCCACAGACATGGCAGGAAATGGTCTGCGCGTGGAACCGGCGGTCGTCCCGCGCGGCATATTCCGCCGCGCAGGCGGGGCACATCGCAAAGTCCCGCAGGGCGGTATTGTCCCGGTCGTACGGCGTCCTTTGCAGGATGGTAAACCTAGGGCCGCAAGCGGCGCAGCTGATCAGCGGATGCCAATGCCGCCGATTGTTCGGGTCAAACAGCTCGGCGGCGCAATCGGGACAGACCGGCAGATCGGGCGTCAGCGCCAGCTCCGCCACCGCGCCGTCCTCGCTCTCCTCGATGGCAAACCCCTCCGCCACAAACGGCGGAAGCTCCTCCCGCGCAACAGCTTCAACACGCGCACCCGGGATGCGGCGCACCTCGTCCAAAAAGCGTTCCAGCGCCGATTCCTCGGCGGCGGCACGCAAAATGACCTGCCCGCCGGCGTTTTTGACCGAGCCGACGACGCCCATGGACAACGCCAAACGGCAGACCGCGGGACGAAAGCCCACGCCCTGCACCGTGCCGGAGATTACAACGCGCTCATAGCGCCGCTCAGCCACCGCGCCACCTCTTCCAGTCCCTCGCCTGCCCGCGCCGCCGTTTTCAGCACCGGCGCGTCCGGGTTCAGCGCCCGCACGCCGCGCAGGAAAAACGCCTCGTCAAAGTCCACATACGGCAGCAAGTCGCATTTGTTCAGCACGATGAGATCGGCCTTTTCAAACGCCAGCGGGTATTTGTACGGCTTGTCGCTGCCGTCGGTGACGGCGCAGATGAGCAGCTTGACATGCTCCCCGATCATAAACTCCGCCGGGCAGACCAGATTGCCGATGTTCTCGATGAACAACACGCTGTGATCGGCCGGCGCGAGCGCCTCGGCCGCCGCCTCGATGAGCGGTGTTTCCAGATGACAGGCGCCGCCGGTGTTGATCTGATGGGCGGAAATGCCGCAGCCCTTCAGCCGCAGGGTGTCCAGCTCGGACTGGATGTCGCCCTCGATGACGGCGCAGGGGCAGGTCAACTGCCGGCAGAGCCCCTCGATGACCGACGTCTTGCCGATGCCGGGCGCGCCCATCACGTTGACGGCGAAGATACCGCGCGCGGCGAACCGGGCGTTGAGCGCGGCGGCGCGCGCCTCATTTTGCGCCAGAACCGCCTGCGCCACAGTGATTTCACTCATGCTCATTCCTCGATTTCAATCGATTCTACCGCAAATTCGCGCCCCAGCTCGGTGGGCGCACCCGCCCCGCCGCAATCGGGGCAGTCAAAGGAAAACGGCGCGCGGACAAACAGCGCGCCGCAGGCGGTGCAACGGAGCTTGGACACGGTGCGCTCTATGTTCAAAGCGGCGGCCTCACAAGCCGTCCCTTCGCCGAGCAACTCGAAAAACAGCGCGATGCTCTCGGGCAGGTAGCCGCAAGCATCTCCCATGACGAGGGTGACGCGCCGCACCCGGCGGGCTCCCGCCGCCTCGGCGGCAATCTCCACAATCCTTTGCGCCGCAGGGTATTCATGCATCGGTTTTCACCGCGCCGCAAAATTCGTCCTCCACGGGGCCGGCGTCCGGGGCGGTCGGCTCGGGCAAAAGTGCCAAACACTTCTTGGGGCAGACCTCGACGCACGCGCCGCACTGGATGCACTGCATCCGCCGGATGCGCCACGAGCTCTCCGGTTTTGTCACGGTGATGGCTCCGGTGGGGCATTTGCGCTGGCACAGCCCGCAGAAAATACAGGCCGGCACGTCAATGGCGACATGCCCGCGCGTCCGCTCATAGAGCGGCCGGGGCGCGGCGGGATAGGCCAGCGTCGCCGGTTTTTTGATCAAATTGCCGAGACTTTCCCGAAAATTGGCCAGTACAGACATGGTTTCACCTCTCGGTACAACTAATGCAGGGGTCGATGGTCAGCACCAGCATGGGCACATCGGCCAGCGAACAGTCCTTGAGCGTATGGATGAGCGCCGGCAGGTTGGCAAAGGTCGGCGTGCGCACCCGCATACGATCCAAAAACTTGGTGCCGTTGCCGCGGGCGTAATAGATGACCTCGCCGCGCGGCTGCTCCAGCCGGGCGAAGTATTCCCCGTCGGGGTTGCCGGTCACCTTCTGATCCACCGGCCCGTCGGGGATCTGGGCGATACACTGGCGGATCAGCCGGATCGACTGATATACCTCGTCCAAACGCACGGCGCAGCGGGCGTAGCAGTCGCCCTCCTCGCGGGTGACAGGGGCAAATTCCAGCTCCCTGTAAATCGAATAGCCGGTCAGGCGCATGTCCAGCTTCAGCCCCGACGCGCGCGCCATCGGCCCCACCGCGCCCAGCGCGGCGGCGTCCTCCGCCGTCATGATGCCCACGCCGCGCAGCCGGTGCTGCACCGAGGAATCCCGCAAAAAAGCGGTGGTCAGCCCCAGCAGGGCTTCCTCCAGCGCGGCCAGCTTATCGGCCACGCGGGCCAGCATATCGGCCTCCATATCGCGGCGCAGGCCGCCGATTTTGCAGACCGAGAAAATGATCCGCCCGCCGGTCGTCATGTCGAAGATATCCAGCACCGTTTCGCGCAGACGCCAGCTTTGCATAAACAGGTTTTCGTAGCCGAACCCGTCGGCCAGCAGCCCCAGCCAGAGCAGGTGGCTGTGGATGCGCGACAGTTCGGCCCAAATGACCCGCAGGTATTCGGCGCGCGACGAGAGCGTCAGCCCCAGGAGCTTCTCCACCGCCATGCAGTATCCCATGCCGTGCATAAAGCTGCAAATGCCGCAGATGCGCTCGGCGACATAGACATATTCCTGATAATCCTTCTTTTCCACCAGCTTTTCCAACCCCCGGTGGATGTATCCGATGGACGGGATGGCTTCCACCACCCGCTCGTCCTCGATGACCAAATCCAAATGAATCGGCTCGGGCAGCACGGGATGCTGCGGCCCGAAGGGAATGACTGTCCTCTCAGCCATGACTGCTCTCCTCGCTGCCGTTCATCGGCGTTTTTTGCGCCGTGCGGTAAAATTCCCCGTGATAATCCACGGTCAAATTGTGAAAAGGCACGCCAAACAGGTCTTTGATCTCGTTTTCATACAAAAACGCCGACGCGTACAGCTCGCTGACGCTGTCCAGCTCGCACCCGTGCGGCAGCAGCACCCGCAAATGATGCAGGGTCATGTCCTTGTCAAAGGTGTAGGTGATCTCAACACCGTCATGCACGCCGACGACGGCCCGGCGTCCGTGCATCTGCACCAGCCGGTGCTTCCGCTCGGCCAGCGCCCGCACCGCGTCGCGCAGATATTCCGGCGCGACAGTTTCCACATCGGTCATGTCCGGCTCCCCTTTCGTCCCTGTGCGCGGCGCTCTTCCAGCACCGCCAGCGCCTTGACCACGCCGTCGATAATATTCTCCGGCCGGGCGGCGCAGCCCGGCACATAGACGTCCACCGGGATGACCTCCCCGGCGCCGCCGAGCAGATTGTAGCATTCCCGGAAGATGCCGCCGTTGTAAGCGCAGATGCCTACGGCGACCACGGCGCGCGGATGCGGCATCTGATCAAACAGCTGGCGCACCACCGGGGCGTTCTGGGCGTTGATGCCGCCGGTGATGAGCAAAATATCGGCGTGCTTGGGGTTGCCGGTGTTGATGACCCCGAACCGCTCCACGTCGTACAGCGGCGTCAGGCAGGCCAGCACCTCGATATCACAGCCGTTGCAGCTCGACCCGTCATAATGCAGAATCCACGGGGATTTTTGAAGAACGCTCACAAAAAACGCCGCCTTATTTCAAAATTGCCAGCACGGCCAGATTGAGACCGACCGAAACGATGGTGACCGCCCACGATGTTTTCAGCGCCATTTCCCACTTGACCCGCGCAACGGTATTGTCCACAAAAACCTCCAAAATATAACACGCCAGACAGCCCAAGCCGCCCAGCACCCAGCTCACCGGGTTTTTGTTGGCGAAAAAGATGAACATATACCCCAGCACCAGCACGGTTTCGTACCAGTGCAAAATCTCCACCTGCGCCAGACAGCGGCTGTTGAGCTCGGTGGTCAGCCCCTTGACCAGCTCCTGATGCCCGTGGTGGGAGGTGGACAGGTCAAACGGCGATTTGCGCAGCTTGAACGACGAGATGAACAAAAAGCCCAAAAAGACCAGCGGCAGGGATACAATCGCCGAATGGGGGTTTTGCAGGCAGCTGTCGGTACGAAAATTGCCGTCGAGATAGTACAGCGACACGGCGGCCAAAATCACCATCGGCTCATAGGCCATGACCTGCAACAGCTCCCGCTGCGCGCCCACGACGGCGTACGGCGAGTTGCCCGAGTAGCCCATCAGCACCATAAACACCGATGAGAGCATCATGCCGAAGATGACCAGCAGCAGATCCAGCCCCAAAAAGAACAGCACGACCGCCACGATCATAAACAGCAGCGCGAAGGAGACATAAAACTGCGTGGTAAAATCGGCGGTGACCGCCTGTTTTTGAAACAACTTGCCCACATCATAAAACGGTTGCAAAAGCGGCGGGCCTTTTCTCCGCTGCATCCGGGCCGACAGCTTGCGGTCCAGCCCCGACAGCAGCCCGCCCACGAGGGGCGTAACCACGATAATGCCCACAACGGCCAAGATGGTCAGGATCATACGATGACACCTCCCGCCACGACAAACAGACCCACCAGCAGCCCGATCCCGGCAATCCAGAGGCTGGCGCGCAGCAGGGTGCCCTCGCCGAACATGCTCTCCATATACCAGTTGCGCAGCTGCACCTGCGGCGTATGCCCCATACTGCCGCGGAAGGTCTTGTTGTCTCCGGTGTTTTCGCCGGCCATATAGACCAGCGCCTCCTTCGGCCGGATGCGCTTGAACAGCGCCAGCGCGATAATCGGCAGGAAAAACAACAGCGAGAGCATCAGCAAAATGATGTTGGAATCCTGGTCGTTGATGGGCGACGACGCGCCGACATGCAGCATCTGGCTGAGAAAAGGCAAAATGGCCGACTGGGAGATGACCGGAAACAGCATACAGGTCAGCGCCGTCAGGCCGGACAGGATAAACATCGGCAGTTTTTCAAGTATATGCAAGCCGGACAGCGCCGCGCCCGCGCCCCGCCGGTTGGCGATCAGCTTGCCCAGCCATTTTGTCCAGAAAAACAGGGTCACCGAGCTGCCGAAGGCCAGCGTCATCAGCAGCAGGATATTGTTGGTGTCCACCACCGCCTTCATGGCCGCCCATTTGGACACGACCATACCGAACGGGGCCAAAAACATACCGAAAATCCCCACGATGATAAACATCGCCAGCATGGGCGCGCGGCGCAGCAGCCCGTCCATATCCTCGGTGTCGTGGCTGCCGATGCGGGTATCCACCGACCCGACCGCCAAAAACAGCAGGCTCTTGGCGCAGGCGTGGAAAATAATCATCATAATGGCCGTCCACAGTGACTCGGCCGAGCCGATGCCGGCACACATGATGATGAGTCCCAGGTTGGAAATGGTGGAATAGGCCAGCACTTTTTTGGCGTCATGCTGCGAAATGGCCAGCAGCGCCGTCATCATAAAGGTAAACGCGCCGCACAGCGTCACCACCCGGCCCACCGTCGTATTGCCCAGCAGCGGCGACAGCCGGATGATGAGATACACGCCGGCCTTGACCATCGTGGAGGAGTGCAGCAGCGCCGAGGACGGCGTGGGCGCCACCATGGCGCCGGTCAGCCAGGACGAAAACGGCATCTGTGCGGCCTTTGTCAGCCCACCCAGCGCCACCAGAAACACCGCCACGGCCATCAGCCCGCCCGAGCTGTCCAGTCCGGACAGCCCCGCGAAATCGGCCACGCCGCCCACCCGGGCAAACAGTACGATGCCGACACACAGCGCCAGACCGCCCAACAGATTCATCCCCAACGCCTTCAGGGCGTTTTGAGACGCCTGCCGCGTGCGGGTATACCCGATGAGCAAAAAGGAGCAAAAGGTTGTGATTTCCCAGAAAAAGTAGAGAAATTGGAGGTTGTTTGACAGCACCAATCCAAACATCGCAAATAAAAAGAGAAACAGGATGGTCATGAAAAAGATGCGGCGGTCGGCCACCTCGGGATTGTGCCGCGCGTAATCGCGCATAAAAACCACCGTATACAGGCAGATAAAGCTCCCGATGACCCCGATGACCAGCAGCATAATCAACGATAGCTTGTCCATGACCAGCGTCGGGCCTTCGGCCGCGCGCCCCCCCGGCGTCAGCTCATGCCACGCCATCAGCCCCGCGCCGAGAACGGCCAGCAGACTGACCAGCGGTTTTTTGCCGCGCAGACCGGCGACGCACAGATACACGGCCAGCAGAACCTCGATGCCCAGCAGAAGATAACTCAAAAAGGGGTACGCGCTCAAATCGAGCTGCCAGCCGTCGTCAAAGTGAAGCACAGCTACACCCACCGACAATCCC
Organism: Oscillospiraceae bacterium; assembly: GCA_031550755.1. Taxonomy (GTDB): domain Bacteria; phylum Bacillota; class Clostridia; order Oscillospirales; family UBA929; genus JAVBOJ01. The sequence goes on along the minus strand of JAVBOJ010000020.1, from coordinate 5,342 downwards.
GCGATACAGGCGGCCGCCAAACAGACCACAAAGCCCGCGGCTTTTCGGTTTTTCACCAGCGGCAGTAGGCAGGCCGCCGCCAGCGGGGTCAACAGCAGGGACAGTACCACGGGAAATTTCCCCTTTCCTCCCAAAGCGCTTGACAAACCAAGAGCCAAGCGCCGCCGCGTGGCAGCACTCAGCTCCTGGTCAATCGTCTCACATCGCGCGTGTATAGTATATCAGCCTTGTCCCGGTTTGTAAAGCCCGGGTTCACGCAGTTCCCAGACGCAGAGAAAATTCTCCCAGCGTCTCCAAAAACAAACGCACCAGCGCCGGGTCAAACTGGGTGCCCCGGTTGCGCCAGAGCTCGTATGCCGCGTCCTGCGCCGACAGCGCCTGTCGATAGGGTCGATCGGACGTCATGGCGTCGTAGGCGTCGGCCACCGCGATGACGCGCGCCTCCAGCGGGATGTCCTCCTCTTTTTTGCCGAACAGCCCGCGCCCGTCATATCTCTCATGGTGATATAAAATCCCGGGCAACAGCGGCAGCAGCGGCTTGGTCTCCTCAATCATGGCCGCGCCGATCTGCACATGCTGGCGCATCAGAAAGAACTCGTCCTCGGTCAGCGCGGCGCTCTTGTGCAGGATGGCGTCGGGAATGCCAACCTTGCCCACATCATGTAGAATAGCCATATATTCCAAATATTCCAATTGCTTGGCCGGCATCGACAGCCGGCTGCCCAGCATCATGGCGTACCGTGTGACCCGCCGCGAATGGCCGGTCGTATACGGATCGCGGGCGTCAATCGCGCCCGCCAAGGATTGGATCGCCGAAATGAAGCTCTGCGCGGCGGTTTTTTTGGCGGCGCGGCGCGGCGCTTCCCCTTCGCTTTCCAACAGTCCCGACAAAATCAAGAGCCCTGCCTCACCGCTGAGCGCGGCCTCCACGAGGCGGGAGGACATGAGGTTGTCGGATCCCCCGTTTTCCCCATAAAAAACGGGTCTTTCTCTGGAGGAGATCACGCAAGACCCCTCCTTTGACGCGCTTTGTTTCCCATTTCCATGCATTTTTGATCTGTCCGGCTCGGTGCCTCCTCCAAGAAGTACCGATTCCCCCCGGTCGCGGTTTTTGTCTCCACCTCAAAAATTCCCCCCTGGCAGACCCCTGCGCATTACGGCGGCGCCCGCCCTCAAATTATTCCGGCTCAATCGCTTCGCGGATTTCGAGGCGCCTCCATACGCCTCCAAATCCCCTTTAAAAGCACAACACCGGCGCCTGTGGTCAGACCCCCCGATCTTTCCACACGCCATAGTATAACACAGACTTTTACACATTTCTACAAAAAATAGCAAAGAAATGTAAAAAATATTGAAAAGAGATGCAAAGTGTGGTAGAATTATATAGCGGTGCGTTGTTGAACTTCGCGCCGTTGCAGAGCGCGTATGGCGAAGGGGGTTTTGTCGCTTGTAGCGGGTGGTGGCCCGAACAACGGCATGTTGTCTGCGCGTGCGGCCTCAATAAGAGGCCGGGGGCGGATTGGGGGATTTGATCCGTCCAAAAACGGGATGGTTCGACGCGTGCGGCGGAGAGGGGTAAATAGGTAAAAATGCCGCCGCCGCGTTGCCAGCCCAAAAAGTGGGGATAGTATGTTTGATGTGATGGCGGTGGGCGAGTTGCTCATCGATTTTATCCCCTGCGGGAAAACGCCGCGAGGGGCTACTTTGTTTGCGCAAAATCCCGGCGGCGCACCTGCCAATGTATTGGCCGCCGTCAGCCGCCTGGGCGGAAGCGCCGCGTTTATCGGCTGCGTCGGGGAAGATCCCTTCGGCGCTTTTTTGCGCGAAACCCTTCTGGCGTGCGGCATTGACGACCGGAGCCTCGTCGTCGCGCCGGCGACGTCCACCACCTTGGCCTTCGTCCATTTAGACGACCGGGGTGAACGGTCGTTTTCTTTCTGCCGCAGCCCCGGCGCGGATACGCTGCTCTCGCCCGGCGACCTGCCGGACACACTGGAGACCCGCATTCTCCACTTCGGCTCGCTGTCGCTGACCGCCCAGCCGGCGCGGGAGGCCACCCTGCAAGCCGTCCGGCGGGCGCGGGCGTCCGGCTCGCTGATCAGCTTTGATCCCAACTACCGCGCGCCCTTGTGGCAGAGTGAATCCGAGGCAGTCGCGCAGATGCGCGCGGCAGCGCCGCTGGCCGATATTATTAAGGTGTCGGAAGAGGAGCTGCCGCTGCTCGCCGGGCGGGACGATCCGGAACAGGGGGCGCGTTTTCTTTGCGGCGCAGGCGCTTCGCTTGTGTTTGTCTCGCGCGGCGGTGCCGGGGCGCTGGCCTGCTGCGGGGCGGCTTGCGTTTCCCTTCCGGCGTTTGAAGTGCCGGTCGAGGATACCACCGGCGCCGGCGACGCGTTTGTGGGCGCGGCGCTGTACAAGCTGCTCGGCAAAACAAGGGATTCCCTGCGCGCCATGGACTCCGGCGAGCTCTTGGCGCTTTGCTCCTTCGCCCAGGCCGCGGCGGCTTTGTCGGTCACCCGCAGCGGCGCGATGCCTGCCATGCCCTCGCTGACCGAGGTGAACGACTTTTTGCGCGCGTGAAATTTGAAAATATTTGTTTCTTCTTGTAGCGGCTTTTGTTTTGTGATAAAATGTGAAAAGTTATAAATTTTTGTAGGATGGTAGTTATGACCAACGCATTGGCGGTCGCCATTAACTTTGCGCAATTCCTTGCCACGGCGGTCATTGGGGTGATCGCCTTTCTCAAGCAGAGGGACAAGCCGCTTATCAAACAGATCTCCCTTCTCTGCCTTGTGGTGGCCGGGTGGCAGCTCTGTGAGATCGGTTTTTTTCTTACGAATATCCCGGCGTTGGCCCGTTTTTTCTTTGACGCCAAGCTGGTGTTTGTTTCGACGGCGCCGGTGTTGGTGTTGTTTTTGTCTTATAAATTCTACATCCGCCGCCCTTCGCCGGCGGAAAAAAAGCTGGCCGCTGTCCTGTTCATCGTCCCGGCCGTCACCTCTGTTCTCGCGCTCACCAGCACGCTGCATCCTTTCATTCGCAAGGAATTCGCCTTTGTGGAGACCTTCCCGCTGTACACCTACATAAATGTGCGCGGCCTGTGGTTCTGGGTGCATTCCGCCCACTGTTACCTCGTCATCCTTGCCACCATTCTGATCATTCTCACCCAGCACAAACGCCTTCCCAAGGAGTACAAAACCCCGTCCAGCCTGCTGCTGGCCGGGGCGCTGGTGGCCTTTTTCTGCAACATCTCGACCATCACCGACCTCTATTCCCCGGCGGTGGACGTCACCCTGATCGGCCTCAGCGTGTCGTTGATTTTCTTTTATGTCGCCGTCAGCGCCAACAATAAAATGGACTTTCTCGCGTTGGCGCGCAAAGAGATTTTCTGGTATTTGGAGGAGCGCATTTTTATTTTGGATCTCGACCGGTCGGTGGCCGACGTCAACCGCTCCGGCCGGCAATGGCTGCAATCACTGGATATCGAGCCGGGCAGCCTCTCCTTTTGGGAGGTGACCTCGCGCATCGGGCGCGACCTTGGGCCGGACGCACTCAAGGGTGCCAACACCGAGGACGGCGTGGATATTTACCTTTCCTCGGCCGGCCATCCGCTCATCTACAATCTCCGTGAACGCCCTATTCGGAATAGTTTGGGCGAACAGATCGGGTTTATTGCCTCTTTTACCGACGTGACCCGGTACAAACTGCTGATTGACCGGCTGGAGGAAACCGCCGGCATCGACCCGCTGACCGGTCTGGGCAACCGCCGCAGCTATGAGCGCGCCCGCAAGGCGCTCGACCGGGCGGAAAACCTGCCGCTCAGCGTCATTTTGGGCGATGTCAACGCCCTCAAAATGGTCAACGACACCCAGGGCCATCAGGCCGGCGACACCCTGCTGCGGGTGGTGGCCAGCGTGCTGTCCGACTCCTGTCCGCCCGGCGGCGCGGCCTACCGCATCGGCGGCGACGAATTTTTGATGCTGCTTCCGCATGTTTCGGTCTCGGAGGCCAAAAATATTCTGGCCGGCATTCAGATGATTCTCTCCAAAATCAAGCGTTATCCGTTCGCGCCCTCCATTGCGTTGGGCTGTGCCACCAAAAGCGCCGCCGGCGAGGATTTGGAGGAACTCGTGCGGCAGGCCGACGGCAACATGTACCGCAGCAAGGCCTCGGCCCGCGCCGAACAAAAGGAGGTGTTCAAATGACCATCGATGTGCGGGGGGCGTCCCGCGTAGCCATTGCCGACGATCCGTCGGTGCAAATCGCTGACATTGACGCGGCGCTGGAACTGCTGACCGCCGTCTGCTTTGAAAACGGCTGCAACAAGCTTATTTTGCCCAAGGAACGGATGAGCGAGGCGTGTTTTGATCTGCGCACCGGTCTTTTGGGTGAAATTTTACAGAAATATACCAATTATCGCCTCAAACTGGCCATAATCGGCGACTTTTCCGGCTACACCAGCCGTGCCCTGCGGGATTTCATCCGCGAGAGCAACCGGGGCGGTCAGGTGCTGTTTTTGCCCGATATTTCGGCGGCGGTGGACGCGCTGCACAATCTATAAACCACGAGGAGGAGGCCATATGCCGCAGGAAAAACCGGAAGCTTCCCAAAAAAAACGCTCCTTGGCCGGCAGAATCTTCAGCGTTTTCCTGACACTGGTCACCGTCCTTCTGCTGCTGCTGGCCATCCTTTCCTTTGTCAGCGCCAACGAGGACACCAGTCTGTTGGGGGTTCGCTCCTATGTGGTGCTGTCGGACAGCATGGTGCCCACCTTCAGCGCCGGCAGTCTGATCATCGCCTATGCCTGTCCACCAGAAAATGTCAAGGTGGGCGACATCATCACCTATCAGCTCAGATCCTCCAAAACGCTTCTGACGCACAGGGTTACAGCCGTCCAAACAGTGGCCGGGCAGCCCCAGTTTACCACCCGGGGCGACGCCAATAACGCGGACGATACACTGCCTGTGGAACCCGGTCAGGTGAAGGGGAAGGTTTTTCTCTGGCTGGGCGGCGTCGGCCGGTTTATTTCCCTGCTGCGCAATCCCTTGGTGCTGGTCGCGGTTCTTGCGGTACTGTTTATGATCGCGTTCCTACCGGAGCTTGTCAGGAAGGTTCGTAGCCGCCGGACGTAATCGCATTTCAGCGCACTTTTCCATCCAATAAAAGTGCCCGGGACGAATGTCCCGGGCACTTTTCGCTATTTGTTATTTGTCTTCCTCTTTGTCTTTTTTGCGGGAGAGAAGCAATCCAAATCCAAGGAAGCCGGCTCCGAAGAGGAGGAAGAAGAGGGCGATGGGCGCGCCGCCGGTCATGGGCAGGTCAGGCTTGGGTCCCAGCGGGAT
>JAVBOJ010000105.1:0-9009 GCA_031550755.1 Oscillospiraceae bacterium | reverse complement strand
CTGGTCGAGGAGGCCAAATATCAGTTCCTCCTTCACATCAAATACCTGCAGGACAAAGTCACCGGCCTGTGGTACCACGGCTGGACGTTTGACTGCCGCCACAATTTCGCCGGTGTGTTTTGGGCGCGCGGCAACAGCTGGTATACCGCCGGGGCGGTCGAGTTTTTTGACATCGTAAACGAGCCGGGCGACGCCGCCATGCGCATGGTGGTCTCGGCGTGGCAGGATCAGGTGCTGGCGCTGTCCAAGTATCAGGGCATCCGGGGTCTGTTCAACACCATCGTCGATATGGAGGAGAGCTATTACGAGACCTCCGCCACCGCCAACATCGCCTACGGAATGCTCAAGGGGATCCGGCTGGGGCTGCTGGATGAGTCCTACCGCGAAAGCGCCGAGCGCGCCGCCGCCGCGGTCATCGCCAAGATCGGCGAGGACGGCATGGTGGGCGGCGTTTCCTACGGCACCGGCATGGGCAAAACCGTGCAGTTTTACAAGGACATCGCCATTGCCCCGACGGCCTACGGGCAGGGTCTGGCGTTTATGATGCTGACGGAACTGATTTAGTCCATTGAAAGGCTGAGGCCTTTCAATGGATTTGGAACAGGGATGTTTCTGCGGCGGAATGAATCCGCCTACGAAACAAATTATTTTACGGAGAGCCGGGGGCGGCGTCCCCCACAATCCAATCAGGAGGAATGAACCATGGACATTCGTTACGGCGCCAATCAAAACGACGCGAAATACTATGACACCGAGGAGCTGCGCGCGGAGTTTCTTATCTCCGACCTGTTCCCGCAGGACGATATTTCGTTCACCTATTCCCACATTGACCGCATCATCGTGGCCGGCTGCGTGCCGGTGAAGACCTCCGTCGCGCTGGAAAAAGGCGTGGACTGCCAGAAATCCCTCGGCGTGGATTATTTCCTGGAGCGCCGCGAGCTGGGCATCATCAACATCGGCGGCTCCGGCGTTGTCACCGCCGACGGCGTGGACTACCCCATGGAGCGGCTGTTCGCCCTCTATATCGGCAAGGAGAGCAAAAACGTCGCCTTCCGCTCGACCGACCCCAAGCATCCCGCCAAGTTTTACATCACCTCCGCGCCGGCGCACACCAAGTACCCCACCACGCTGATCGACATGGAAAAAGCCCGCAAACGCGAGCTGGGCGACGCGCTGACCTGCAACAAGCGCACCATCAACCAGCTTATCCATCCCGATATCCTTCAGACCTGCCAGCTCACCATGGGCTGCACCCAGCTCGCCCCCGGCAGCGTGTGGAACACCATGCCCTGCCACACCCATGAGCGCCGCATGGAGGTCTATTTGTACTTTGACATCCCGGCGGACAATGTGGTGTTCCACTACATGGGCGAAGGGAACGAGACCCGGCACATCGTCATGCAGAACGAGCAGGCGGTCATCTCCCCGAGCTGGTCGATCCATTCCGGCTGCGGCACCGCCAGCTATACCTTCATCTGGGCCATGGTCGGCGAGAACCAGACGTTCGACGACATGGATCATATTAAGACGACAGACTTGAGATAGTCCTTTGAAAGGCTGAGGCCTTCCAAAGGATTTGGAACAGGGATATTTCTTCGGCGGAATGAATCCGCCTGCGAAATAAACAACTCACGAAAGAAAGACGCGAAATAATGAAACGGAGGAAATAAATATGATTCTCGATTTGTTTAAACTGGACGGCAAGGTGGCCATTGTGACCGGCGCGTCCACCGGGCTCGGTCAGGGCATGTCGCTCGCGCTGGCACAGGCGGGCGCCGCCGTCGTCGGCGTGGACTATGTCGAAATGCCCGACACCGCGGAAAAAATGAAGGCCATCGGCGGGAAGTTCCTCGGCGTCGTCGCCAACCTCATGACCACCGACCCCATTCAGGGCATTGTCGATGCCGCCGTGTCCACCTTCGGCCGTCTGGATATTCTGGTCAACAACGCCGGCATCATCCGCCGCGAGGACGCCCTCGATTTCTCGGAGAAAAACTGGGATGACGTCATCGCCATCAACCAGAAAACCGTATTCTTCTTCTCGCAGGCAGCGGCCCGCCAGTATGTGAAGCAGGGCCAGGGCGGCAAAATCATCAACATTGCCTCCATGCTGTCCTATCAGGGCGGCATCCGCGTGCCGTCGTACACCGCCTCCAAGAGCGCCGTCAAGGGCATCACCATGTCCATGGCCAACGAGTGGGCGTCCAAGGGCATCAATGTCAACGCCATCGCCCCGGGCTATATGGCCACCAACAACACCGCCCAGCTGCGCGCCGACGCCGACCGCTCCGAAGCCATCCTCGACCGCATCCCCGCCGGACGCTGGGGCACCCCCGACGATATGATGGGCGCGATTGTCTTTTTGGCCTCCCAAGCGTCGGATTATGTAAACGGATTTACGCTGGCCGTGGACGGCGGCTGGCTGGCGCGGTAAGATGCGCTTTGGGTTACGCGCCCACGATCTGGGTCGTCACAGCCCCGTAAAACTGGCCGCGCGCATCCGCGAGGAGGGCCTGACCTGCGCGCAGCTCGCGCTGTTTAAGGCCATTGAGGGCATCGACGACCCCAAAAACGTCCCGGCGGCCACGCTGTCGCGCGTAGGCAACGCCTTCCGCGACGCCGGGGTGGAGCTCTCGGTGCTGGGCTGTTATATCGAGCCGTCGCTGGCCGATGACGACGCCCGCCGGGCGCAGGTGGACACGTTTTTAAAAAATCTCGAATACGCCGCCGCCGTCGGTGCCAAACTGGTCGGCACCGAGACGACGCGCTATGACGGCGACGAGGCCGGACGCGAAACGCAGTACGCCCGGCTGCTGGATTCGGTGCTGCGGATGGCGGAAAAGGCGGAAAAAACCGGCGTGCCGGTCGGCATCGAGCCGGTGGCCGTCCATACGCTGAATACCCCGGAGCTGGCCGCGCGGCTGATGCGAGACGTGAACTCGCCGTTTTTACGGATTATTTTCGACCCGGTGAACCTCGTGACCGTCCGGAACAGGGACAGCCTGCCGGAACTCTGGGCGCGGTGCTTTGCCGCGTTTGGGGACAAAATTGCGGCGGTGCATCTGAAGGACGTGGGTCTGCGGGACGGCGCGGTGTTTGAGGCCGCGCTGCTGGACGGATTTTTGGATTTTGCGCCGCTTGTGGCGTGGCTTGTCAGCACGAACCCCGATTTGCCGCTGCTGCGGGAGGGGTACGACCCGGTAACCGGACGCGCCGAGCTTCTCCGCTGGCGCACAGCGGTTGGATTGTGAGAAAAAGGCTGGGCGGAAGCGCCCGGCCCTTTTTGTAGGGCGCGAGGCGCTCCTTCCCCTCCGCAGATTGGGTATTATTGACAAGCGTGTGCGCTTTTGTTGTACTACTCCGGATCACATTGTTGTCCTCCCCAGAAGACAACAAAAAAGTTGCCCCTCTCTGACCAAAAAGGGCAACAAAATTGGAATGGCTTTTCGAATGTTCCCATTATACCACGCGTTTCGTGTCAATACAATTGAGATGCGGCCGCCTATTGGGAATTTTTTCGTTTGGAGGCGATATAGTCCTCTATCCTTTTTAAGGATAAATTTTTTATATACACACGATCGCGTAAATACTCATCGTAATTAGCAGTGGGAATCTCTATAACCATCGCAACAGAGCTATTTATATGTTCCACTGTAGTTTTATACAACGAGACCGTTTCTGGCCGATAGTAGGCCGTAACATTATTCGAATACAGAACACAAGAGCCATTAAGGTCAGCCTCGTGCTTAATATTTACATATTGCATTTCCTGCGGAACGAGACAGCGAACGGATTTTTCAGTAAGGTATCCTTCCCTGTACTCATAGCGAAACTGAAGATCCTGAAATGAAAAAGAGAATACAATCCATTCAGGATAGGCCATATCAGGAATATGTGCCCCCACCTGTGAAACAGAAATATTGCTTTCATATCTCGTATTCACTCGTTCAATAAAGTGTTGAGTGAGTTTGCGCACACTCTCTGGCATACTGTCGTAATAGCCCTCAAACTTGCCGTCAAATTCGGCCCAAAACGCCCGCAGTTCCTCTTCGGACAGCAACTCTCCCTCCTCAACGCCCACGTGAGCCACAAGCACCTCCTCGATCAGCGGCGGTACATAATTGTAACTGTAATTGTACCGGATAAACTGCCATATGTCCGAGTTGAAAAATGCGATTGCCAACATGAGCACCGCCACCGCCGAGATGCACAGAATAATCTTTGTTTTTCTTTTCACAGAACCACAGCCCTTCTTTATGTTGGGGTGAGCCTCCTTTCAGCACCAGTATAACATACCACATTGTCCCGTTCAAGGGAGATCCCCGCCGGTTGCGGCGGGGATCTCCCTTGTTGTTTTTGCCTTATTCGAGAATCATGGGACTACCGTTTTATTTGCGCAAACCGCATAATATTCCTCATGGTAGTCGCCAGATTTTCTTTCGCGTACGGCTTCAGCTTGTCAAACTCCATGGCCACGCAATTGCTGCTGAATATGGCCGTGACCCCTTCGGCGCAAGCTTTTTCGCTGCCCTCGGCCATATCGCCGACCACAGCCACCACCGGCACGCCCTGCTTTTTCGCCCGGCGAGCCACCCCGATCACCACCTTGCCCCGCAGACTTTGTCCGTCAAGTCGTCCCTCGCCGGTAAACACAAGGTCGGCGTCCGCGATTTGCGCCTCAAAGCTGACCGCATCCAGCGTCGCTTCTATCCCCATGGCAAGTGCGGCGCCCAACAGCGCGCAAGCGCCGGCGCCCATGCCTCCCGCCGCACCCGCACCGGGTACAAGGGACATGTCCTTCCCAAGATCTTTTATAAACACATCATTCAAATGCGCCAGCCCGGCGTCCAAGCGCCGAACCATCGCCCCGTCCGCGCCCTTTTGCGGCCCAAACACATGGGCCGCACCCGTTTGGCCGAACAGGGGGTTGTCAATATCGCAGATAGCGGTGATGTTAATTTTTTGCAAACGCTTGTCCAACTGAGCGGTTTGAATGTGCGCGATACGGCTCAGCGTCGCGCCGGTCGGAACAAATTCCGCGCCGGACACATCGGTAAACCGAACCCCGCAGGCCGCCGCAAGGCCGCAGCCGCCGTCATTGCCGGCGCTGCCGCCGAGCCCCAAAATAATCCGCTCCACCTGTTCGTCGGCCGCCGCCAACAGCAACTGCCCCACACCGAAGGTGGTCGCCATGGACGGATCCTGACGCCCCTCGGCCAGGGGCAGCCCCGCGCAGCAGGCCATCTCAATGACGGCGGTTTTTTGATCGGCCAACACTCCGAAAAAGCCCTCCATCGGCTCGCCGAAAACGCCCTGTACTTGAGTGGTTTTTTTAACCCCTCCCAGGGCGGCCAAAAAACAATCCACCGTGCCCTCGCCGCCGTCCGCCACCGGAATGCACACGGTCTGCACCTCGGGATACACCCGCTTTATTTCCCGTTCCATAATATGGCAAACCTCAAGGGAGGACATGGTTCCCTTGAAAGAATCGGGAATAATCACTATTTTTTTCATGTTTCAACTTATGCTCTGGCCGGACATTTTCGCGTAGTACTTCGCGAGGGCGCTGTGGTCATCCTGCCCCGCGCCGTCCGCGCGCAGCGTTTGGAGCATCTCCATCACCGAGGCCGTGAGCGGCAGCGGGGAGGAGATGTCGTGTCCCGTTTCCAGGGCATTTGCCAAGTCCTTGATATGAAGGTCAATCCGGAACCCGGGCTTGTACTGGCCCGCCAGCATCATGGGAGCCTTGGCATTCATCACGGTCGAGCCGGCCAGACCGCCCTTGATTGCGTCGAACACCCGCACGGGATCCACACCCGCCTTTTTGGCCAGCGTCAGCGCTTCGGCCAGAGACGCGATGTTGCAGGCGACGATGATCTGATTGGCGAGCTTGGTGATGTTGCCGGCGCCGATGTTGCCGCAATACACGGCGGACGCGCCCATCTTCAACAGAATATCGTCCCTCACGCTTTCAAACAGGGACTCATCGCCGCCGACCATAATGGAAAGGGTGCCGTCGATCGCCTTTGGCCCCCCGCCGGAAACGGGGGCATCCAGCATGTTTATACCTCCTTTCTCGCATGCGGCGGAGATTTCCTGTGAAGCGCCGGGCGCGATGGAGGACATGTCAATCAGCACGGAGCCCGGCTGAGCGCCCTCCAGTACACCGTTTTTTCCCAGCACAACGGCTTTCACATGCGGGGAATTGGGCAGCATGGTGATGATGTGCGTGCAGGCCTCGGCCACCGCCTTGGGAGACGCGGCGGCCACCGCGCCGGCCGCCACCAGACTGTCCACGCTCTCCTGGACGATGTCAAACACCACAAGCTCGTGTCCTGCCTTCAAAAGATTGCGGGCCATGGGTTTTCCCATGATGCCCAGACCGATAAATCCAATTTTCATAGGGAAATTTCCTCCTTCTTCAGCAGCGCCGTAACTTTTTCAACAATCGCGCCGGCGGTCAGACCGTAGTGCGCCATAAGATCGGCCACATTGTGGGCGCTCTGGCCGAACTCATCGTCGATGGCGACATACTCCATGGGTGTGGCGCTTTGGCGCAGCGCTAGGGCGACATGGGCGGCCAGGCCGCCGATGCGGCTGTGATCCTCCGCCGTGACAATGGCTTTGACCCGCCGCGACAGCGCCAGCACGCCCTCCGAATCAAACGGCTTCATCGTGCCGGCGTTGATGACCGCGGCGGAGATTCCCTTGGCCGCGAGCATGTCGGCGGCGCTCATGGCCGCCTCGACCATCACGCCGTGGGCGAGGATCGCCGCGTCGTCGCCCGCCCGCAACAGACTCAGTTTGCCCGGTATAAAACTGCCGTTCGTATAATCCGGCACATCGTTGCGCACCACGCGGATATATACCGGCCCGTCAATGGCGGCGGCGGCGCGCACCGCTTGGCGCACCTCGTCCGCGTCGGCCGGGGTGAACACCGTCAGGTTGGGAATCGCGGTCATCAGGGCGACGTCCTCGACCGCCTGATGCGTGCTGCCGTCGCCGAAATCGGAAAGCCCGGAGGACGATCCGCAGATTTTCACATTCAGCTTTCCGATGGCGACCGTCTGCCGGATCTGGTCGTATGCCCGGCCGGACGCGAACACTGCGAAGCTGGAGCAAAACGCGATTTTCCCCGACGCGGCAAGGCCGGCGGCCGTGGAGATCATGTTGGCCTCGGCAATGCCCATCTCGAAATACCGTTCCGGATACGCCTTTTGAAACAGCGCGGACATGGTGGACTTCCCGAGATCGGCCTCCAGCACCACAATGTTTGGGTTCTCCGCGCCCAGCGCCACAAGGGTTTCCCCATATGCCGCCCGCTGATTGTGTCGTTCCATATATTTCTCCTCCTGTTCAGCCTTGGGACAGGGCGGCAATGCTTGCGTCCAGCCCCGCCAGCGCGATCTCATATTGCTCCGCTGTCAGTGCGCCGTTGTGAAACGCCGGTTGCATCTCCGCGAAATCAATTCCCTTGCCCTTTATGGTGTTGGCGATGATGACGGTGGGCACCCCGGCTGTGGCGGCGGCCTCGTCATAGGCGGCGAGGATGGCGTCCACGTCATGGCCGTCGATTTCGATCACATGCCAGCCGAACCCGAGCCACTTCTCCGCCAGCGGATTGGTGTTAAAGCGCTCAGTGATCAAGCCAGTCGCCTGCATCGCGTTGCGGTCGATAATCCCCACCAGATTGTCCAGCTTGAAGTTCACGGCGGCCATCGCGGCCTCCCAACTCTGACCCTCGGCCATCTCGCCGTCGCCCATGACGCAGTAGACCCGGTTGTCAAAACGCCGGTCCAGCTTCATGGCCAGCGCCATGCCCGCCGCGATGCTGAGCCCCTGCCCGAGACTGCCTGTCCCCGCCTCAATGCCGGGCGTTTTCAGCCGGTCGGGATGCCCCTGCAGCATGGAGCCCAGCTGTTTTACCGTCCACAGCTCCTCCCGCGGGAAGTAGCCGGTTTCCGCCATGGCGGCGTACTGCGCGATGGCGGCGTGACCCTTGCTGTAGATAAACTTGTCCCGCCCTTCCCATTGCGGGTCGTCCGGCCGGAAGCGCAGACGGCCCCCATAAAGAGCCGCCACAAGCTCGGCGCTGGAGCAGGAACCGCCCAGATGGCCCACCTGCCCTTGGCAGCCGATCATTTGCACCACATCGCGGCGGATTTTGTCGGCCAGCAGCCTGATTTCTGTTGTATTTTGCATTTTGGCACCTCCGATGGCTTACTCAATTTGGGAAATCATGCTTGCGTAGGTATCGTCAATATGCTGGGTCATCAGCGTGCGGCAACCTTCGGTGTCCTTGGCGATGACCTTGTCCAGAATGGCGCGATGATAATACAGCCCGTGGGAATTGCCGCGTTTCTCGACGATGCTTTTGAAAGCGGAGCGAAGCACATCCGCGATCAAATTGCAGCTCTCCAAAATCAAGGGATTGCGGCTGATCACGGCAAGCTCATGATGAAAATTGTAATCCGCTTCGGAAAACGCCTCTATATTGTCCTTTTCCCGTTTCATCTCGTCATAGATGCTCTCCAATTGCGCGACATCCTCTTCGGTGGCTTTTTGGGCGGCCAGCTCGGCGGTGTATACCTCAATCGCCCGGCGAAATTCCATCACCGTGCGCATGTTGTCGTCTCCCAGATAGGCGGCGGGCACCAGACTGGAAATGGCTTGCCCGGGCGTCAGGGTGCGAATAAACGTCCCTTCGCCCGAAAGCGTTTCGGCCAGCCCGAGGGCGACCAGCCGGTGGATGCCCTGCCGCACCGTGATACGGCTGACGCCGAACGACTCCGCCAGACTGTTCTCCGACGGCAGACGGTCGCCGGGCGCCCAATCTCCGGACAATATAAAGCCTTTCATCTGCTCAAAGACCTGTTCGCTCACATTCACGCGGCGAATGGGTTTAATATTCATGCTCAGTACCTTGTGTCGTACGGCCAGGGCGCGCCGCCAGCCAGACACCCGCCGTCCACATGCATCATGGCGCCGGTTATGTAGGAAGAGGAATCG
>JAVBOJ010000124.1:0-24115 GCA_031550755.1 Oscillospiraceae bacterium | reverse complement strand
GAGCTCGGCCCGGTCAGCGCTTCAAAGGCCAGCTCGGACAGCAGGTCAAAGCCCAGCGTGTCCTCTCCCCTCTCCGGCGGATCGGCCTTGAAGCCCAGCGCGAACAGCGGCTGGGAGACCTCCATGGCGGCCTCCGTCTCGGCTCGGTACGCCCGTGTGGGATCCTCAAAGACCGACGCCCGGACAACCTCATGCGCCGGGGCGGCGCCGATTCTGTCCGCCGCCGCGAAGACCGCCTCGGGCTCCAGATCCCCCGCGACGCAGAGGCACATGTTTTTCGGATGATAAAAGGCATGATAACAGGCGTACAGCGTCTCGGCCGTGATGTCCGCGATGGACGCCACCGTCCCGGCGATGGAGACGCGCACCGGGTGGCTCTCGTACAGCCCGGCCAGCATGTTTTCATACACGCGGTTTTGCGGGCTGTCCTCAATCATACGGATCTCCTGCGCGATGATGCCCTGCTCTTTTTGCACGCTGTCGGGCGAAAAATAGGGCGTCAGCACAAAGGAGAGCAGGGTGTCCAAATTGTCAAAAAACGCGTCGGTGCATTGGAAATGATAGGCGGTCATGGCGTGGCTGGTGAAGGCGTTGGGGGAAGCGCCGGTGGCGGCGAAGCGCTGCATAGCGTTGCCGTACGGCATGTCGAACATCTTGTGCTCCAAAAAATGCGCCAGGCCGGCCGGCGGCTTCTGCGGTGCGCCGTCCACGGAAAAGGCGGCGTCCACCGCGCCGTAATTTACCGCCAGAAAGGCGTACGCCTTCCGGTATCCCCTGCGGGGGAAGACAAATACCGGCAGGCCGGCGCGAGTCACGCCGGAAAACATGTCGATACCGATTTGTGAAAATTTCGTTTTTTCCACGCTCACGCCTCCCCTGTCAGAAAATAGACGGTATCCCACGTCGCGCCGCGTGCCACGTCCACAATCTCCTCTTTTGTCACCGTTTCCACCCGCGCGGCCAGTTCCTCGGGCGAGCCCAGCGTTCCGCCGGAGACCTGCCCCAGATAATAATCCTCCAGCCCAGCCGGCCGGTCGGTGGACGACAACAGACTGTCCCGCAGGCTGCGGCGGGCGGTTTCCAGCTCCTCGTCCGTGATCTCGCCCCGGCAAATGGCGTCCCATTGGGCTTTGATCTCGTTTTTGGCCGGCTCCAGCGCCGTCGGGTCAATGCCCGACGACACGATCAGAAGCCCCTTGCGGGCGTGGATGATCGACGCGGCGTAGTACGCCAGCGACAGTCGCTCGCGCACATGGGTAAACAGCTTGGCCGAGGTTGTTCCGCCGTACACGGCCGACAGCATGACCGCTGCCGGATAGGCCGGGTCGGCGCTCGTTACGCCCAGCCGCGCGCCCAGCGCGAGCTTGCCCTGCGACACGGCCATGGTCTCGGTAAAAAAACGCTCGGTCTCCGCCCGGCGGACTACGGCGGTCTCCACCGGGTCAATGACCCCGCGCGGCATATTTTTCAAGTGTTTTACCAGATAGCCCGCCACCGTGTTAAACGGCGCGGGGCCGACATAGACGCACTCCACCCGCGAGCGCGGCAAAATGGTCTGATAATGCGCCCACAGCGCCTCCGGCGTAATGGATTCGGCAGTCTCCTCCGTGCCCGGCTCGGGGACGCCGTACGCCTCGTTTTCACACATCAGCGCCAGCAGACGCTGCTCGGCCCAGGAGCGCTTGTCGTTCTTGGCGGCGCGGATCATGTCCACAAGCTGACCGCGCTCGCTCTCCACATAGGCGCACACAAAGCCGCCGCCCTCCCGGGCGGGATCGAGCAGGGTCTGGCAGAGCAGGCGGGTTATCTCGGGCAGAATCGCGGGCTTTCCGGGCAAAAACGCCCCATCCACAAAGCCGGACACAAACCCGACGCACTGCGCCTCGCCTTTTTTGCGGACGCAGGGCTCCAGCCGTGCGCCGTACAGCTCTGCCAGCACGTCGGCAAAGGTTTTCATATCGGGGATTTCGCGCGTCCCGCGGCGCAGCACCGCCGGCAAAAGCGCCGACAGGGACGCCTCCCGCCGCGACAGCGGACGCACCAGCGAAACGGACAGGACGCTCGTTTTAAATTTATCGGTGGGCAGGGCGGTGAGAAACACGCCGGGCCCTATTTCCCGGCGGACGGCACCGGACATGCGATCCCCTCCCTTACTTCTTCAATCAGGCGTCATTATACTATACTTTTCCTCAAAAGAAAACCCTTTTTCGTCGTTTTCGGACAGGCTCCCGTCCCGCTCGACCGACAGCCTTCCGCCGTCGGGCAATTGCAGTCCGAACCGCCGCCAATCCTCCGGCAGACGGGGCGTCGCTCCCTGAAACCCGTTTTTCCACCGGACGCCCAAAAAATGCTCGACCGCCACGCGGTAAGACCACGCCGCCGCGCCGGTGTAAATGCTCCAGCCGCCCCGGCCGATATGGGCCGGATTGAAGTAGACGTCGGCGGCCAGCACATGCGGCTCCACGCGGTAAATTTCCTGATCATGTGTGCCCGGCAGCAGCATCCGCAGCTGCTCGTAGCCCTCCTCGGCGCGCCCGCGCAGGAAAAACGCCATGCAGAGCCACACCGCCGCGTGGGTATACTGCCCGCCGTTTTCCCGCACCCCGGCCACATAGCCCTTGATATAGCCGGGGTTTTTGGGACTTTTTTCAAACGCCGGCTCGAACAGGCGAATAACCTTGTTTTCCTTGTCCACCAAACGGTTCACCGCGCTGTCCAGCGCCCGGTCGATCCGGTTGTCGCGCTCGAGGGCCGAGAGACCGCCCAGCGTCTGCGGCACCAAGGCCGAAAAGCTCTGGGCGATCGAGTCAATCTTGCATTCCTCGTCGCCCGACGCGCCCAGCGTGTCGCCGTCGTCATAATAGCCGCGCAGAAACCACGCCCCGTCCCACGCCTTGCCGGCCGCCTCCAAAAGGCTCTCCGCCCAGCGGCGGTAATGGTCGGCACGCTGGGGCTCCCCCTGTTTGCGGCAGAGAACGGAAAACCGCTCCAGCGTATGGGCGGCGAAAAAGGTGAGCCAGGTGCTCTCTCCACGCCCCTTCTCCCCCACCATGTTGAAGCCGTCGTTCCAGTCGCCCGCGCCGATGAGCAGCAATCCGTGCGCCCCCACGCCGCGCTCAATGACCCGATCCAACGCCCGGACGCTGTGGGCGTAGGCGTTTTCGCGCACCGCCGAGCGCCCCGGGGTCTCAAACCGGTCGTCCTCATCCGGCCCCAGCGGCGGCGAGCTGAGATAGGGGATTTTGGGCGCGAGGACGCCCTCGTCGCCGGTTTTGTCCAGATATTCACACAGCGCGTAGGGCAGCCACAGCAGGTCGTCCGAGCATTTCGTCCGCACGCCGCGGTCGCCCAAGGACGACGCCCCGGCGGGATGCCACCAGTGCTGCACGTCGCCCTCCTCAAATTGATGGGCGCAGGCGCGTAAAATCTGCCATTTCATCCGCTCCGGCGCACCGTAGACCAACGCGCAGCTGTCCTGCAGCTGATCACGGAAGCCGAACGCCCCGCCGCACTGGTACAGCGACGCGCGGGCGAACATGCGCCCGGCCAGCACCTGATACAGCGCCCAACCGCTGAGGTAGCGGTTGAGCTGCTCGTCCGGCGTATCCACCCGCAGGGGGCAGACCTTTTTCCGCCAGTACGAGAGGGTGCGCTCCCACGCGTCTCCGATGACCGGCGTCTCGAGCAGCTCTTTGAGGAGCGCCAGCCCGGCCTTGTTGGCGGCGCAGCCATTGATCAGCACGCCGGAAAACGCCTTGTCCGCAAGTTTCAGCGGCTGCTTGAAGAACACCTCGCCGCGTGACAGCTGCACGTCGGTGGCCGCCGGCTTTGTTCCGACGGCGTAGACCTGCGGGTTAAACGCCGTGTTGTATCCGTTGCGCGCCAAAATCAGCCCGCCCGGCTCCCGCTCCATCGATACATGCCGGCGCATGATTTCTGTCGCGCCCATCCAGACCGCGCTGCGGTATTTGAGATAAGCGTCGGAGGCTCCCTCGACCTTGACCGTGAGGACGCGCGCCATGCGGTCGGGCGGTACGAAGGCGAGGGTCTCGACCTTGATGTGGTCGACTTTTTTCTCCCAGCGGGCGTAGCCGAAGCCGTAGGTCACCGTGACGGGATGCCCGTCGGTGTCGGCAAACAGGGAAACCTCGCGCCCGTCGGCGCAGAGGAAAATCTCCTCGCCGCCGCGCACGGCCAGCGGATCGTTTTTCCACGGCGTCAGGTTGTTTTCCCGCGCGTTGAGCCGCCAGAGATGCCCGGTGCCAGCATCGGTGCAAAGCGCCCCAAAGGCGGGGTTTGCCAGCAGATGGCTCCAGGCGGCACGCGGCAGACCCTGCGCCGTGTCAAACTGGAACGCCCCGTCGGCCAGATAGCGGGTCACGGGACGCCCCTCGGTCTCCAGCGGCCGGGTGTGATCCCGCCGGAACGCCGGCGGCAGCACCGCCACGCGCGGCGGCTCCTTGTCGGTATCGCCCTCATAAATCCAGTCGGCGCAAGCGCCCAACAGGGTCTGCTCCTCCTCGGGGCAGGCGGTCACATCCACGACATGCACGCCGCCGCGCACCCCCAGCAACGTCTCGCCGCCGATGGCCTTGAGGGTCTCCATGATGACCCCGCGCACCGGGCGGCGATAATCGCTGCCGTCATGGGTCAGCACCACCAGATCGGCGCCTGCGCCCGAAAGCCCCAGCAACCGATGCTGGCGTATGACCCGGGCGAGCTTTTCCTGCGCCTTGAGGTCGAAGCATTTGAACAGCATGATGGGCAGATCGCCCGAGACGCCGAATTTCCAAAGCCCCGGCTGACCCATGTTGTTCTCGCGGGTATAGGCCCCGGTTTTGTCGCAGACGGGGAACATGAGCTCCCTCAACATTTCGTACGCGCCGATGGCCTCGTCGGCGGTCAGCCCCAACAGGCGCAGGATGCCGTCCATGCGACCCGGGCCGGCGTCGGCGGCGGGCATGTTGACCGTTCGCACCGCCGCGGCACGCGCGTCATGCGCCACCGCTGCCGCCGACAGGGCAAAACGCACGGTGACGCTCTGTCCCGGCTGCAAGACAATCGGTACGCGCGCCAGCACGCAGGGGTCGAGCACCGCGCCTTGGGTAAAGCCCGGCGCGACAGACAAACAGGCCGGCAGACTGTCCTCTCCGCCGCGGCCGAGCGCCGCCTCGCGCGAGGTGTCATAGCCCACGGCCGGATGGTCGCAGGTGAAAGCCAGATAGGCGTCGCCCTTGCCGGCGCGCGGACGGCGATGCACCATCACGGTCTGACCCTCGATGCCGGTCTGCAAGAACAGCTTGGAAAAGGCCGGATGCGCCTCGAAATCCTCCTCTTTGCCCAGCACCGGCTCGAAGTAACAGGCCAGCGTCAGCTTTTTGACCTCCGCCCCGGTGTTTTTGAGCGTAACCGCCCGCCATTCGGCCATTTCATTGTCGGGCACCCGCGCGGTCAGGGCGACGCTGAGCCCCTGCCCCTCCGACTCCCATCGCGCCGCGCCGCTCTCAAACAGATAGGAATATTCGATGTCCCGCCGCCACTCGGGCGCGGGCGTCAGGTAGCGATACGACTCCCCGTCGCCGATGAGGAAGCGCAGACCGCCCGCCCCGCCGGTCATCCGCCGCTCAAACCGCGTGAGGCTCAAACCCGAACAGGCCGAGGCGTTCAGCCCCCCGTCTGTGCAAAACAGCGTGTAGGAGGCGTTGGACAGCAGGTGGCACACCGGAAAGCCCGTGCGCGCCTCCCCGCCCTCGCGGCGCAAGCCGCCCACCGGCATCCGCGCCGGTTTTTCCGGCACCTCGCGCCCCACGTTGCGCATGGAGATCGCGCCCACCGGCACCCGCTCCTGCAACAACTCGGCAAACGCGCCCATTTCGCGGTCGCGCATAAACCGACGGGGCATCACCCCGTCGCGCAGCAGATTGTCGATGGACAGGAGACTCATGCCCAAATGGTGGGACATAAAGCAGCGCACCGGCTCAAAGCCCAGCTGGCCGGTCTGGCGGGCGGGGGTGAAGTCCGCCGCCTCATAAAAGCCGTACTTTCCCTCCAAACCCAGATTGCGCAGCGCCCGCAGGTTTTTGACGGCGGCACGCGGCGCTACGCCCAGCGCCAAAAACGACGAATAGGGCGAGACGACGGTCTCCTTGCCCAGCCCCCGCTTGAAGGCCAGCCGGGAAACGCCATGTGCCTTGTACTGATAATTGAGCGCGTTGTCAAACGAATAAAAACAGCTCTCCGAAATGCCCCACGGCACATGCTCGCGCACCGTGCGTTTCTGGTGACAGCGCACGCAAAACCGCGCGCTTTCGTACAGCAGCGAGTTTTCATAGGTGGGCATGAGCAACTGCGGCATCATGTATTCGAACATGGTGCCGGTCCACGAGGCCATGCCGCTGTATTGCCCGTCGGTGACCAGCGCCCGCCCCAGCCGCCGCCAGTGGCGGCGCTCAATCTCCCCGCGCGCGATGGCCAGATAGCTGGTTTGCCGCGCCTCGGACGCCAGCAGATCATAATAGCCGTCGGTCGGCTTGCCGGAATCCAGATCCTGCCCGATATAAAACAGGTGCCGCTTGGCGTCGTACAGCGGCCAAAACAACATGTTGCGCGCCAGCTTGTCCGCCCGGGCGGCCAGATCCTCGGCGGCGGCGTCGCGCAGCTCCAGCAGCCCCTCGCGCAGGGTGATGAGACTGCCGGCGAAGTTGCCCGAGTCCACGGTGGACACATAGCGCGGATGCAACGGGCGCAGTGTTTTGGTGTCGATCCAGTTGTAGATGTGCCCGTGCCATTTGGGCAAACCCTCGACGGTGGATAAAATCCTGTCGATCAGCCGCAGCGCCTGATCCGCCCCCACCAGCTGGAGGTCGATGGCCGCCAGCGCGCACAGCAGCGCCATGCCGATGTTGGTGGGTGAGGTGCGGTGCGCCACGCCGGCGGCGGGTTGCTCCTGCCAGTTGTCCGGCGGGAGGAAATGATCCTCCGGCGTGAGAAAATCGGCAAAATATTGCCAAATCAGGCTGGCCTGCCGCATGAGAAACGCCCGGTCCTCGCCGGGGATGTCGCGCTTACGGCTTTCGGGCAGGCTCACCCGCCAAGCCGCCAGCGGCGAAAACGCCCATAGCAGCCCGACGGCCAGTCCCGCCGGCGACAGTGCCATACAGCCGACGCCCCACAAAACCGCCGGCCACATGCGCAGAAACGACCGCCCGGGGCCATCCTTGCCGGCCTGCTCGGCCTGGTCGGAGGTCACCCATTGCAGCAGACGGCGGCGGGAGACGACCACCCGGTAAAGCGCCACGACGGCGGCGTGGAGGGACAGCAGCGCCGTGTACGGGAGAAAGAGGAGCTGCAAGCCGGTCTGCCAGACGACGGCCGCCAGCCCCGTGATGATAGTGGAATGATAGCGCTGCCCCCCGCCGCCGCGAAAGGCCATCTCCCCGGCGCTCAGCAGCAGCGGCGACAGCGCGACGAGCAGCGCCGCGCCCGAGGCCCACCAAAAGACCGGTCCGGACAGAATCAGCCCCATCGTGAGGGCGAGCAGCAGACAAAACGGGGATAAGCTGCGGCGCAGATTGTCGAAGATTTTGAACTTGGAGAGCCCGCCGAGCGGGTTTTTCTCCTTGGCCTTTGCCCCCGGTACTCGCGGCAGCATCCACGCCGCCGCCTGCCAGTCGCCGCGCGTCCAGCGGTGCAGACGCTCGAAAAACGACTTGGCGCGGCTGGGATAGCCGTCGGTCAGCTCGATATCGCCGAGCAGTCCGGCGCGCAAAATTTCCCCCTCCAGCAGGTCGTGCGACAGCACCCGGTTTTCCGGGAACCGCCCGTCCAGACAGGCGTGGAAGGCATCCACCTCAAAAATGCCCTTGCCGATAAACGAGCCACGGTCAAACAGATCCTGATAGATGTCCGACACCGAGCCGCCGTAAGGATCCAACCCGCCCTGTCCGGCAAACACGCGGGAAAACAGGCTTCTCGACGCCGCCTCCAAATGCACCGCCATGCGCGGCTGCAAGAGGGCGTGCCCCTCGGTGACCACCCG
Source organism: Oscillospiraceae bacterium (assembly GCA_031550755.1). Lineage (GTDB taxonomy): Bacteria > Bacillota > Clostridia > Oscillospirales > UBA929 > JAVBOJ01. Next base: position 16,077 of record JAVBOJ010000124.1, on the reverse strand, counting down.
TTTTTCCGGATCGACAACCGGTTTGACGAGCGGATGTAGCATGGCGCCCACCATTTCGCGGGCGGCGCCGGCGTTCAGATGGGTGTCGGCGTCCAGTGTGATGACATATTTGATTTTTTTCAGCGGGGCGGGCTCGCCTACGGCGGCACGCAGGGAGGCTTCCTCCCCCTTGAGCAGACGCGCCAGCTCGCACAGCGCCCCGCGCTTGCGTTCCCAGCCCATGAAGCGGTTGTCGCGCTCATGCAGGGTGCGCGGGCGCACAAACAGATAAAACCCGCCGCCATGTTGGGCATTCAGCGCCTCTATCGCCTTTTTCGCAGCCTCCAGCACCGTCCGGTCGGTCTCCAGCACGGGCGCGTCGGCATCCGGCAGATCGACCAGCAGACCGAAGGATAGATGCTTGCCGGCGTCCCGGTTGGTGACCGAATACCGCTCCAGCATGTCTGCATAGACTTTGGCCTTCTTCTCATTTGTGAGAAGCGTCGAAATGACGCACAGCGTCGCCGCCCGTGCCGGCAATCCGTCGGGCAGCTCCAGCCGGGGCATATACCGGGGCTTCACCAGCCGCAGGACGACAAAATCCATCAGATTTTTGGACAGCTCGGCCAGCGGCAACAGCAGCAGCGCCCCCACCCACCATGCCCCGGACAGCCAGACCGCGATCCCGGGAAACAGCAGCGACAGCGCAATCAGTCCAAAAAAATAAAGCCGCCCGGCGGCCTTCCCGCGGGGTTTTCCGAGGGGCTGTTCAAAGATATAGTAGCCGACATGCTTGCGGCGGGCGTCCCCGGCGGCGCGGGATAGCTCTAGCACCTTGCGGGCGGCGGCCGGCTCGGACAGTCCTTCCCGCTTGGCCATCCGGGACAACTCGGCGCGGTAGCGCGCCCTAGAGGCGTCGCTCATCTGGGTGTAGACCGGGTCCTGCGCGAGACTTTTTTCAATGACGCAGGCATCCTTGAGCAGCTCGGTAAAATCGGCTCCCGACAGCAGCCGAAGCGATGTGACCGCCTGTCCCAACGACTGGGAGAGCCGGGTGTGTACTTTTTCGGCCAATTGCGCGAGCTCCTCGGCCGATTCGGGCGGGGCACTCCCCTCCTCCAACGCGCGGCGCACGGTCAGCTCGGCGGCGAAGGGATTCTTGTCTCCCTTGCGTTCGTAGCCGTCCAGCACTTCGAGCAGCTCGCGGCAGAGCCCCGCCGCCGCCGCCACCAGCGCCGCCTTGAGCATGGGCACAAACAGCCATAGCTCCTTCTCGTTCAAGGCTCTGGCGCTCTGCGCACCCTTTAAAAACAGCTCGATCCGCTCCCCTGTCACACGGTTGCGGCCCGCCCGCGCCAGCGACGCCGCCAACCGGTAAATGGCCGGCAGCCCTTCGCACCGGGGCGCTCTGCCGGCTTTTTTCAGGGTGAGGCAGACGTCTTTCCCCTCCCGCTCTAAGAGATAACGATTATCCAGCAACCATTCGAATTCCTGCGGCAAAAGCGAGCGTTCAGGCGACCACCCCGATATTTTCAGGGCGGTTTTCTGGATCATATCCACCTGTTCCCGGGTGAGCCGGATGACCTTCCGAAAGCTTGTCTCTCCTGATACGGCAAGCCCTTTGGCCTCATTTTCGGCATATTTGGACAGCAACTCGTTTTCTACATTGACGGCAATATTCTGCATTTTTCCATCCCTTTTTTGTCAGGTTACCTTGCATAGTCTTGCCTTGAAGGGGCATGGATATACCAAAGCGCCCGGAGTCTCCCATTTTTCCATTGCTTTACCAGCGGGTTTTGTGGTATATTGGGAAACGACAGTTTGTCACAGGGAGGGACGATTTATGCAGTTTTCCTTTTCCGATCGCATTTCCGGCTTGCAACCGTCGGCGATTCGTGAGATCTTCAAAACATTGGCCGATCCGGAGGTCATTTCGCTGGCCGCCGGCAGCCCTTCGCCCGATACCTTTCCCGCCGCCGAAATGGCCGAAATCGCCGCGGAGATTTTTGCCAAACAGTCGGACACTGCCCTGCAATACGGCATTACCGAAGGCTATGGGCCGCTGCGCGAGCAGACGGCGGCGCGTTTGCGCGGCCAATACAACACCGGCGGGCCGGACGACGAGGTGCTGATCACCTCGGGCGGTCAGCAGGGCTTGGAGCTGGCGGCCAAGGCGCTGTTCAACGAGGGCGATTGGGTGGCCTGCGAGGATCCCAGCTTCATCGGCGCGCTCAACGGCCTGCGCTCTTACGGCGTCAAGCTGATCGGCGTCCCGACCGACGAAAACGGCATGGATATTCTCAATTTTGAGAATCTTTTGGGAAAACACCCGAACATCAAGGCGCTCTATACGATTCCGACGTTTCAGAACCCCACCGGGGTGACCATGCCGCTAGCACGCCGTCAAAAACTCATGGAACTTTGCGCCCGGAAAAACGTCGTTATTCTGGAAGATGATCCCTACCACGAGCTGCGCTATTCCGGGGACGCCCTGCCCAGCCTCAAGAGCATGGATACCGAGGGGCGGGTAATCTACCTCGGCTCGTATTCCAAGGTCATTTCGCCCGGCATCCGTCTGGGCTTTGCTTGTGCGCCCAAAGCTTTGATCGCCAAAATGACGGTGGCCAAGCAGGTCTCGGACGTGCATACGAATTTGTTTTTTCAGATGCTGGTGTCGGCGTATCTCGACCGGCACGACCTCGATTCTCATATTTTGGAATGCCGCAATCTTTACCGCCGCAAGCGTGACGCGATGTTCGCGCACACCGGGGCGTGGCGCGACCGCCTGACCTGCCACCGTCCCGACGGCGGTCTATTTTTGTGGTGTACTCTGCCGGAGGGCTACGACGGCTTCGATTTTTGCCGCCGCATGACCGCCCGCAAGGTGGCGGCGGTGCCGGGATCGGCCTTTTCGGCCGAGGACGGCGCGCCCTCGCGCGGGTTCCGGCTCAACTTTTCTCTGCCCACCTTTGAGCAGATCGACCGGGGCATGGCACTTGTGGGGCAAGCGTTGGATGAACTTTTCGGGAGGGGTGCCATATGAAAAAACGGATCTTTAGCGGGGTGCAGCCCAGCGGCACGCCGACCATCGGCAATTACCTCGGTGCCTTCCGCAACTGGGTGGCGCTGCAGGATGAGTACGACTGCCTGTACTGCGTCGTGGACATGCACGCCATCACCGTCCGGCGGGATCCGGCGCTTTTGCGCCGGCAAACCATGGAGCTGTATGCCATGCTGTTTGCCCTCGGGCTGGATCCGAAAAAAAACGTCCTGTTCGTGCAAAGCCATGTGCCGCAACACGCCGAGCTCACTTGGATCCTCAACTGCTACACCATGATGGGCGAGCTGTCGCGCATGACCCAGTTTAAGGAAAAATCCGCCGCCCATGCCGACAACATCAACGCCGGGCTGCTGGATTACCCCGTCCTGATGGCGGCGGACATCCTGCTCTACCAGTCGTCGCTGGTACCGGTCGGCGGCGACCAAAAGCAGCATCTTGAGCTGGCGCGCGATGTGGCGCTGCGCTTTAACGGACTGCACGGCAACGTGTTCACCGTTCCGGAGCCCTATATCCCGCCGGTCGGTGCGCGGGTGATGAGCCTACTTGACCCGACCCGCAAGATGGACAAATCCGACCCCAACGCCGGGTCACACATCCTGCTAAATGACCCGCCCGATACCATTATGAAGAAGTTCAAGCGCGCCGTCACCGACTCGGACGCGCAGGTGCGCTATGACCCGGACAACAAGCCGGGCGTATCCAACCTCATGTCGATCTACTCGCTGTGCACCGGACGGACATTTCCCGAAATTGAGAAAGAGTTCGAAGGCTTGGGCTACGGCGCTTTCAAGCCGGCGGTGGGCGAGGCGGTTTGCGCGATTTTGGCTCCGATGCAGGAGGAAACGGCGCGAATTCTCAAAGATGAGAATCATCTTTTGGAAGAGATGCGCCAGGGACGCGATCAGGCAGAGGCTTTGGCCGAAAAAACACTGAGCGCCGTGCGCGAGGTCATCGGCTTCGTCAAGCGATAACGTCCTGAAACGGGGGGAGTTTCATGTCGGAAGAGTTGCAGCGCATCCTGTTCGCGCTTTTTACATTTGCGGTGGGCGGCGTGGTGTCCTTCGCGGCCTCGCCGCTGATCAAGCAGTTCGCCCACACGGTGGGCGCCATTGACGTGCCGCAGGACGAGCGGCGGATTCACAAGGTACCCATCCCCCGGCTGGGCGGCCTTGCTATTTTTCTCGGATTTCTGGTGGCCGTACTGCTGTTTGCCGAAATCGACAAACCATTGCAGGGCATACTGCTCGGCTCGGTTATCATCGTGGTGCTCGGCGTCATCGACGACGTGGTGCGTCTCAACGCGTGGGTCAAGCTGTTTTTTCAGGTCGTCGCCACCCTGATCCCCATTTTGCACGGCGTGGTGCTGTCGCGCTTTTCCAACCCGTTTTCCTTCAGCGCCGAGGCGCAATTTGTTGATCTCGGCGTGTTTTCCATCCCCATCACGGTCATTTGGATGGTTGCCATCACCAATTCGGTCAATCTGATTGACGGGCTGGACGGGCTGGCCGCCGGCGTGTCCACCATCGCCTCGGTGTCGCTGATGGTCATCGCCATCCTGCTTTCGGAGCCCACCTGGGCCATCGTCATGGCGGCGCTGGCTGGGTCGTGCATCGGCTTTTTGCCTTACAACCGCAACCCCGCCAAGATGTTTATGGGCGACACCGGCGCGACCTTTTTGGGGTATATCCTCGCCGCGGTCAGTGTACAGGGCTTGTTCAAATTTTACACCATTATTTCGTTTGCCGTGCCCTTTCTCATTCTGGGATTGCCCATTTTTGACACCCTGTTCGCCGTGTTCCGGCGGCTGTCCAAGGGCAAAAGCCCCATGTCGGCCGACCGCAGCCATGTTCACCACAAGCTGATCGACATGGGCTTTTCCCAAAAGCAGTCGGTGGCCATCCTGTACACCCTGTCGGCTGTGCTGGGCCTTGCGGCCGTGCTGCTGACCACCTCGGGCGAGGTCAAAACCATGGTGTTTATCGTGGCGGTCATTGTGGCCGTCGCGGTGGGATACCGCGTGCTGTTCGGCGGCAAAAACGGGCAGGCTCCGCCGCCGCCGGAGGAGCCCGCCGAGCCTTCCGAGTCGGCCGAACCTCCGAAAGAGGACTAAGCCCTCTGTTTTTTGGAAATTATTAAATCGGGCAGGTGTGCTATGACAAAACTCAAAGTGATGACCATCTTCGGCACCCGGCCGGAGGCCATCAAAATGGCCCCGCTGCACCGGGCGCTCTCAACCTGCCCGGACATCGAGGCGCTTTGCGCCGTCACCGCCCAGCACCGGGAGATGCTGGATCAGGTGCTGTCGCTGTTTTCCATCACGCCCGACCATGATCTGAACATCATGGAGCCGGGACAGAGCTTGGCCACCATCACCACCAAGGCGCTGTCCGGGCTGGACGCGCTGTTTTCGCGCGAAAAACCCGATCTCGTGCTGGTGCATGGGGACACCTCGACCACCTTCGCCGGGGCGCTGGCGGCGTTTTACCACAAAATCCCTGTGGGGCATGTGGAGGCCGGCCTGCGCACCGGGGACAAATACGCGCCCTTTCCGGAGGAGACCAACCGCACGATGGTGGGGCGCCTGGCCGACCTGCATTTCTGCCCCACGGGAACGAACCGGGAAAACCTTGTGCGCGAAGGTATCCAGAACGGCTTATTTGTCACCGGCAACACGGTTATCGACGCGCTGCGGCTCACCGTCGCGCCGGATTACGCCTTCTCCACCCCGCTACTGCAATCACTCCCCTTTGACCGGGAGCGGATCATTCTGGTGACCGCCCACCGGCGGGAAAACTGGGGGCAGCCGTTTTCTCAGATACTCGACGCGCTCTGTCATCTGCTGGACACCTTCCCCGATGTGCGCATCGTGCTGCCGGTGCATCCTAACCCGGCGGTGTCGGACATGATTCACGACCGGCTGGGCGCGCACCCGCGCGCCGACCTGTTCCCGCCGCTGCCGGTGCATGAAATGCACAATCTCATGGCACGCTGTCATTTGGTGTTGACCGATTCGGGCGGATTGCAGGAGGAAGCGCCGGCGCTGGGCAAGCCGGTGCTGGTGCTGCGCCGCGAGACCGAACGCCCGGAGGCCGTCACCGCCGGCACGGTCAAGCTGGCCGGCGTGGACGCCGGGGTGATCTTCTCGATGACGTCCGAGCTGCTGACCGATCCCGCCGCCTACAGCGCCATGGCGCAGGCGGTCAATCCCTACGGCGACGGGCACGCTTCCCGCCGTATCGTACAGGCCATATTGTGGCACTTCGGGCGCAGTCCCGACAAACCGGAGGAGTTTCGTGCGCTATGAAGGAAAACCGTATTCGTCTGCTGCTGACCTTGAGCGCCACGGCCTTGCTTTTGGTGGCGTTTTTGGTGGTGTCCGTTTTGTCTTCGGGGCGGGATGTGCTGCCCATTGAGCTGCCCTCTCCGCCGCCGGAGGTTTCATCCGCCTCGGAAAGCCCGCCCGGCAGCGCTTCACCGGATCTCTCTCCCCCCGTTTCCCTGTCGCCGTCGCCCTCCCCCTCGCCGATTGTCCGGGTGGAGGTCAGCGTCGACAATGTGCAGGAGATCATCCGGGGACTGTCGCGGCCGGAGGCCTATCACGGTGAGTGGACGTTTGCGCTGTACTGGAAGGGCGGCTCGCAGACCTTTTTGCGCAACGTTTGGGTGCGCGACGGGGTCACCAAAATCGAAATTTTCGACCTGCACGACAAGGCCGAAAAATATGTGATTATGGGCATGGACAGGGTGCTTTTGTGGTCGGCCACCGCGCCGCTGCCCATCACCAACATCGCCTTGGGCGACAACATCACCGCCGACGACGCCGCCGAGCTGCCCACCTATGAGGATGTGCTGGCGCTGCCGCCCGAGTCGATCCAAACCGCCGATTACGCCCTGCTGGACGAGAACGTCCCCTGTATTTACGTCAAGGCCGGGGTGAAGGGCTCGTCCTATGTGACCGAATATTGGATTTCCCTGGAAAACGGCCTGCTGGTCAAGACCGAAACCCAGTGCGCCGGCGTCACCACCTATCGCTGCACCCTGACCTCGGTAGACGAAAGCCGCCCGGCCGACGAGGTGTTCCTGTTGCCCGACAACAATTTGGCCATGGATGTGCTGGCCAGGACGCCGTAAAATAATCAAATTTCCGGCGGATTCATTCCGCCGGAAATTTACCCTTGTTGTATCGCATTTCAATGCGGGCATTGAAATGCCTTTCAAAACCCCATAATCAGCGCGAGCGCCATGATGATGAGCAGCTCGTCGTCATCGCCCTCCATCGAGAGGAACAGCAAAATGAGAATGAGCAGGATATCCCCGCTGTCCCAATCGATGCGGAAGTTTTTGAGCAGTCCCGAAAACGATTTCCCCAGTCCGCCGCCGCGCAGAAATCCCCCGCGCGCGGCCGGAATCTGGGGCGGCGGGGGAGGCGGCGCCAGCGCCGGCTCCGGTTCCCTTTCCCTGCGGCGGAACTCCTGAATACTGGGCACCGCGTCCAGCGGGTTGCCCGTATACCGGCTATACATCTTCTCCACCTCCTCCGAATACATTGAGCCCGCTTTTGACCGTGCGGGCCAGCCGTATGATCTGGGCCGCACGATCCAGTTTTTGCTGTCGTTCGTTGCGTACATACGGTCGGAGGGAAAGCAGCAGTTTTTCCCTGTGATCGCTGCCGGAGTTGTATTCCGACATGAGCTTCATGACGCTAGACAACAGCTTGGGATCCAGCCCCGCAAGCCCGTCGAGCAGCCCACCTGTGCCGCCGGAGACAGAGGGTTCCGGCGGGGACTCTTCCTTTGACCCGACTCCCAGCGATTTTGCCATCCCCATGACCTTTTCCATGGCGTCAGGCGAGCTGAGAAAGGCATTTAATTTTTCTTCCAGTCCGTCCATGGGCACATCGTCACTTTCTTCTGTCTTTCAGAAAAGATATTATTGTTTGCTGAGTTCCATGATTTGCTTGGCCAAAGCGGCTCCTTCCTTGGTGGAGAGCAGGTTCATGATGAGCTTTTTGGCGGCGTCGGCATCGCCCTTGGCCGCTTCACCGGCCGCTTTTTTGAGCGCGTCGCCCCCCTCGCCGGAGAGATTTTGCAATACCTTTTTTCCTTCCGGCGTATCCAGCAGCGCCTTGTATTTGTCGAAAGACCCCGTGGATTTCCCAGAGCGCGAAAGCAGCATTCCCAGCGCTTCGAGATCATATGCCATGTGGTTTCACCTCCGCTTTTATTCAGTCCACTCACAGTATATGCGCCAGGGAGGCGAAATTGTACCCATGCCTGTATGGCTTATCATCTCGGACACCCACGGCGTCGCCGGCGGTCTGCCCGCCCTTGTGGAGCGTCACCGCCCCGACGCGCTCTTTCACCTCGGCGACCATGAGCGCGATACGCTGTCCGTGCGGCTGAACTTCCCCGATCTGCCGCTTTTTACCGTGCCGGGCAACTGTGATTTTGTTTCGCAAAACCCGCCGGTGCGGCTGGAAACGGTGGACGGCGTCCCGGTCTATCTGACCCACGGGCATTTGCACGGCGTCAAGCGGGAGCTTTCCCGGCTGACCGATGCCGCAAGGGCTTCCGGTGCCAAGCTATGCCTGTTTGGGCACACCCATACCGCCCTCTGCCGGACGGAGGCCGGGCTCACCCTGTTCAATCCCGGCAGCCCGTCCCACCCGAGGCTGGGCGGCCCGTCTTACGGCCTGATCGAAACGAGCCGCGGGAGCCTCTCCCCTGTCATCATTCCATATGCGAAGGAGTAAACCGTTATGCTGATGGTGATCGATGTGGGCAACACCAACTTGGTGTTCGGCCTGTATGACGGCGCGGCGCTCCGGGCGAAGTTCCGCCTGGCCACCGACGCCGCCCGCACCGCCGACGAGATCGGCTTGCATATCGTCCAGTTTTGCAACCATTTTGCCCTGCCGTTTGAGGGCATCACCGACGTGGTCATCAGCTCGGTGGTGCCGCAGCTCATGTACACCCTGCTGCACGCCATCGATAAATATATGAAGCTGACGCCGCTGGTCGTGGGGGAAACCCTGTCCACCGGCCTTGTCAATCTGGCGCAGGAACCGCTGGGCGTCGACCGTGCAGTGACCGCCGTCGGCGCGATGGAAACATACGGCGCACCGCTGATCGTCGTGGATTTCGGCACGGCCACCAAGGTGGACGCCTTCAACCACAAGCGCGAATACATGGGTGGCGTCATCTGCCCCGGCATCAAGATTTCCATGGAGGCGCTGTTCGCCAAGGCGGCCAAGTTGCCGCGCGTGGAAATCAAAAAACCCCGCTCGGTCATCGGCGTCAACACGGTTGAGCAGATGCAAGCGGGGGCGGTGTATGGATTTGTGGGCAGTGTGGAGTGCATCGTGAACAACATGAAACGCGAAATGGGCTATCCCGGCCTCAAGGTCGCCGGCACCGGCGGGCTGGTCTCACTGATCGCCCAGTATACTGACAGCATCGACTACACCGACAACAATCTGGTGCTGGAGGGTCTGCGGGTCATCTTTGCGCGTCGGCAGTCCGTTTCCTAAACAGACAGACCCCTTCCGCCGCAAAGAACACAAGCCACAACAGCGCCGGGTTGTGATATCGCATGGCCGCCTCGAACGGGATGTGCAGAACCAACGTCCCCAGGACGATGAGCGCCGCCATGACCGACAGCGGCAAAAACCGCCGCCGGATCACCCGCCAAACGCCAACAGTCAAGCACAGCAGCAGCAGCATGACGTAGTAGCCGTCGCACAACAGCTTCCACGCCTTTTCGCCGCCCAACCCGTCAAAAAAGCCGGGCGCGGCCGAGGTGACATAGACCACCGACTCATGGTCGCAATACCACATGGCCATGATTTTTTTCTCTAAAAAAGACGGAATTTTCCCATTTTCAATTAAATTTCGAAACCGATCGCCGGAGAGACGCAGCATTTCTTGCTGCAAGCCCTCCGGCCCTTTTTCGCGCAACAGTGCGCCGAACAGCTCGGAGTCCGGCGGGTTCCACGCGCCCGACGACGCCTCATTGAGCCCTACGTAGAGATTCCAGCCGATTCGGGTGGCGGCGGTCTTTTGCCCGATGTAGCCCTCGATGCCCGCCGTCACCAGCCTTGACGCACCCCAAAAACAGGCCAGACACAGCAAACAGGCCGTGAGCTTGGCGAGATTGATTTTTTTCATCCGCCATGTCCAGCCCGACGGCGCCCAGACCAAATAGCAAAACAAAAACACGAGAAGCAATAGCATCCCGTTGGGGCGCAACGCGTTCAGCGCCGCCAGCAGGACGCCCAGCCCCGCGAAGGCCAGAAGCCCCCCCTTGGTGCCGCCGCGCGCTTTCCATTGGCGCACAAGGAGAAACACCGCCAGCGCCATCAGCGCGTTGAAGACATTTTCGGCGCAGACGACCAGCGTATACAGCGTCTTGGACGGCATGATAAGCCAGAGAAACGCGGCCAACAGGCCGCTTTTTTTGTCCCCGCCGGTCTTGGCGGCGAGATAAACCAACGCACCTGTCAGGCAGGTGAACAAAAGCCCCGTAAGCCTTGCCGCCCAGATGCCGGGGCCGAGCAGCGCAAACACCGGCGCAAGGAGCGCGGGGAACCCGGCCGCGTGCGGAAAGGTGGCCAGATAGGCGGCGTTGGCACTCCCCTGCCCGGTGGCCATATGGGCGGCGACGTTGTAATAGGTATTGTAATCGCCCCGGAGCGGCACCTCGGCCCAAAGCAGCAGCGGCAGCGCCTGCGCGGCTGTCAGGACACACAGCGCCGCCACGATAACCCGATCCTTCACCCGCTCCAGCGCAAACAGGATCCCGTGAAATTTCCACAGCAAAAAAGCGCCGAGCCCCGTCAGCCCCAAAAACAGGGCCAGCGACACGCCGGCGGCAAACCGCTCGGGAAACACGGCGGCCAGCAAATTGTTGAGCAGGATTTCCCCCAACAAAAACGCAAGAAACAGGCACAGCGCGACATGCGGCAGCAAGGGCAGAACGCCCGCAAGGCGCTCCCCTTCCCGTTCCCGCCTCATGCGCGCAGCCGCTCGGCGACGGCCACCCGGTTGCGCCCGCCGCTTTTGGCCAGATACAGACAGCGATCCACCTCGCGGAAAAAGTCCTTGTATCCCATGTCCGGATCGTACCGGCTCAGGCCGAAGCTGGCCGTAATGGCCTTCTCGCAGGGGAAGGTGTGTTTCTCAATGGCCTCGCGCACCCCGTCGGTCAGCGCGTACATCTCCTCCATCGATTGTCCACGGCACAAAATGACGAATTCCTCCCCGCCCAACCGGGCAAACATGGCCTCCTGCGGCAGGGAGCGCTGCGCCACGGCCACCAGCTCGGCCAGCACCTGATCGCCCATTTCGTGGCCGAACAGGTCGTTGACCTCTTTAAAATGATCCAGATCCAAAATGCACATCCACAGGCTCTCCCCGGTTTTGCGGCACTGTTCGATGCGCAGCTGAATCTCGTTTTCAAAATGCAAACGGTTGTGCGCCCCAGTCAGGGCGTCCCGAATGGTCATCTCGGCCAACCGCCGGTTGGCCTCGGTGAGCTGCCGGGTGCGTATCTCCACCATCGATTCCAGCCCCACCGTGAGTTTTTCCACCTCGCGGTAGCTCTCGTCGTTGTCCAACAGCCGCGCCAGCACATGCAGCAAAAAGGCAACGATATAGACGTACGGCAGGTTGATAAGCGGCGGAATCCATTCCAGCAGTATCAGTAAATGCAGCAGCATGACGCCGAAGCTCAACACGGTTTTGGCGGCCAGCACGATATGATAGCCGGATCTGTTTTTCCTCAGATGCCGCACGACATCAGGCACCAGGAAAACCATGTTACAAAAGATCACAATGAACAGCAGATGCATGTGCAGACCGGGCGCAAAGGCCGGAAACAGCCCGAATACCGCCATCAGATACGCATACGCGCCGTAGATGCCCCACAGCGATTTGGATGTGCGCCCGGCGGCATAGACATCCACCGCCATAACCGTACCGCAAATGCCGCACAGCGGCATCATCGTCATCTGAATCTGCTGCGCGGTATGATAATACCATTGTACCTGCGGGAATAGGAAGGACAGCGCCTGAACAGCCTCGGGCAGGCCGATCAACATCATCACGCCCAGCGGGAAATCCAGCATGAAAATCCGGGTGTTGAGGCGGTGATGCGGGCGGATGATGACAAATAGCAGGCTGTCGATCAACAGCGCGATAAAGAGCCCCAGCAGCAAAAAGAAATTGTTCTGTCCGGCGTTCATATAGTTCCACAGCGCCACGGTTCCGCCCAGCACCGGCGCATGCAGCAGCATCAGCTCCCGGTCGCCGGTAAAGCTAATGGTGAGGACGACGATCTGCTCCCCCTCGGGCACGGGGAACGGATACAGCGTCCCGCCGAAGGCCGCCAGCCTCCTCGGCTGCACCTCCGCACCGTTTACATAGACATGGGCTCTGTCCGGCTGGTCGGTTTGTAAGTACAAAGACATGGCCGGCGTATCGTCCGGCAGCCGCAGAAACACAGTCCCCGTCCGGCTGACATTGTCCAACGTGATCTGCTCGTACGGCAGCAAAACGGTCGGCTCGGCAACACCGTCGCCGCTCCACCATTTGCCCGACAATATCAGCGGTTTTTGCGTATCGAAATCATAGGAGGACAGGTCAATAAGACCCTCGCCCCATTCCGTGGTGTCCGAAAGTTTTGTATAGGTGCTCTGCCAAGTCCCGACTGCGGCGGTCACCGTCAGCACGATGAGGAACAGCAGAATCAGCGCGCCGGTACGGTAGACCCGGGCGCTTTGGGGGCCGAGCGGGGCATGCATTCCGTCTCTCAGCATACGAGTTCCCTGTTTTTCATGTCCGACTCCCACCCTCGCGGAATGTTTGCCGTGATTTCCATTATTTTAGCACATTTCCCCTCAAAGTACAAGAATCCGCGCAAAATCTTTCAAATTTTCATTTTTCTTTGTGTTTTTTACAGGAGGCCAGTAGGGTCATCCCACCCAGCGCCAGCAAAAAACCGCCGAACAGCTTCCGCAGCAGCTCGGTGTCCAGCGTTTGCACAAAAAAAGCGCAGACGCCGCCGGCGGCAAGTCCGGTTGCTGCCGCCGGCCAGACCGTCTGCCAGTCCACCAGACGATGCCTGATATGTCCCCACAGCGCCGCCCCGGCGGCCGGCAAAAAATACAGCAAATTCAACCCTTGCGCGGCTTTTTGCTCCCAGCCCGTGGCCGACAGGTACAACAGCAGCAGACTCCCGCCGCTGATGCCCATGCCGGACAGCGCGCCGGCTATCACCGCCGCCAAAAAACCGAGCAGCTCCTTCATCCCAGCAAATACCTCACTCCGCCGTAGAGCAGCAGCAGTCCAAACGCGCGCTGCAGCCACGTGACCGGGATCCGGCGCAGCACCTTTCCGCCGATCAGGCCGCCCACCAGGCCGCCGGCCAAAAAAGGCCACGCGGAGAGCATGTCCATCCCGTTTTTGTTCCAGTACACAAGGCCGGACAGCAGACTGACCGGCAAAATGATCGCCACCGAGCTGGCCAGCGTCTCCCGGTCGGACAGCCCCACCCATCGGCGCAGCAGCGGCACCAGAACAATGCCGCCGCCCGCGCCGAACAAGCCGTTGATCACGCCGGCCAGCAGTCCCGCCACGGCGCTTTTCCCATGTTTTTTATTCATGCGGGTTAGTATGCGCCCAAACAGAAAAAAATATTTTTTTATATACCTTGACAGACGAGGTATCTCGTGTTATCCTGTAGGTGAACCGGCGAGATAACTATGTAAGTGAGGTGAGTCCATGGCCCTGACATCCGATCTTCTGCGCGGCAATACCGAAATGATTATCCTGGCCAAGCTGTATGACCGCGAAAGCTATGGATACGAGATCGGCAAAATGATTCAGGAAAAATCCGGCGGCCGGCTGGAGCTCAAGGAGGCCACCCTGTACGGAGCGTTCCGGCGGCTGGAGGAGGACGGCTGCATCGTCTCCTTCTGGGGCAACGAAACCACCGGCGCCCGCAGGCGGTATTACAACATCACGCCCAAGGGCCGGCTGGAATTTGACCGCAGTCTGCGGGAATGGCAGGAAGCGAAAAATCTGATCGACGCGCTCGTGATTACCGAAAAAAGGGGAGAAGCAACATGAACGAACGGCTCAAAGCGTATATCGACAATTTATTCGCGGGAGCGCCCAGAACCCGCCGGGTGGACGATCTGCGGGAAGAACTGCTGGCGGGCTGTCAGGACAAATATGACGATCTTTTGGCCCGCGGCATTCCCGAGGAGGAGGCCTTCCGCACGGTGGTCGGCGGCATCGGCAACATCGACGAGCTGCTCTCCGATCTCACCAGCGCCGAGCGGTTTGATCCCGTCGCCATTGAGCGCGCCCGTACCCGTCGGACACTGTATATCTCCCTGGCGGTGATGATGTACATTGTTTCGTTTGCGGTCATGGTTCTCTCCGACATATTTTTTTCACAATCGGAAATCGGATTTGTCATCATGCTACTGATCGCCGCGCCGACCACCGGTCTGCTGATTTACGGGCTGGGCGTCACCAAGGTGAGCTATACCCGGCAGGACGACACCGCCGTGGAGGAGATCAAGGAGCGGATCTCGGGCTCGGATGAGCAGTCCCGCCTGCGCGGCGCCATGTCCTCCTCCCTGTGGGCGCTCATCGTTATCGTCTACCTCGGTCTGAGCTTTTTGACCGGCTGGTGGCATGTGAGCTGGATTCTGTTTTTGGTGGGCGGGCTGTTGCAGACCATTATCTCTTACTATATGTCCCCCAAGGAGACGCGCAAAAAATCCCTCGGCGGCATTTTGTGGACCGGCATTACGGTGCTCTATTTTATCCTCAGCTTCGCCACCGGCGCGTGGCATATCACATGGCTTCTTTTCCTGCTGGCCGTGGCGATACAGCAGATTTTGCGGCTGTGGGCGATTTGGAGGGAACAGGTATGAAAAAGACAGGGATTTTATTTTCCATCATTCTCTGGTCGCTGATCGCGGTCATCATTTTGGGATTTTTGGTGGTGGGTTTTTTCGTGAAATTCGACTTTGGACAGATCGGCCGCTCCGGTGCGGTGTCGCTGGTCAAGGAGGAATCCTATTCTCTCCTCGACATCAAGCAGGTTGTCGTGGAATGCCACTTTGATATCAAAACCGCGCTGGTCGGCGGGGACGATCTGTCCGTCCGGCAGTATGACACCGACAGCGACGCGCTGTTTACATCCCGCTTCGACGGCAATACCTTATACATCAAACAGGAACGACACGGGGAATGGTTCCAGTTCTTCTTTCGGGACACCGGACGGCTGGAGCTCGACCTGCCGCAGGGATATGACGGCGGCATCCGCTTTGTCTCCGCGTCGGGCGATGTGACGGTTCCCGGCGACGTGCGCTGGCAAGAGGTCTCCCTGCAATCCACCTCGGGCGATATCCGGCTGGACGGCACGTTGGACTGCGCCTCGGCGCGAATCAAAAGCACCTCGGGCACCCTCCGTCTGAGCGGAGATGTACGCTCTTCCGGCGCGCTGGAGCTGAGCTCCCTGTCCGGCGATGTGCGCACACAGGCGCTGACCGGGCAAACCGTGGAGGTCTCCTCCACTTCGGGCGACGTTTCTCTTGGTGATGTCACGGCCGAGCGGTATGTCCTCCGCTGTACCTCGGGCAACATCCGGGCAAACAGCCTGTCCGGCGGCGGCAGCCTGAGCAACACCTCCGGCGGCATTGACGCCGCCCTGCTGGAGCTCACCGGCGATGTTGAGGCGCGCTCGACCTCCGGCTCGGTCAGTCTGCGCGTGCAAAAGGGGCTGTCCTTCCTGGTGGAGGCTTCGGTCACTTCAGGCAGCATCCGTTCCGGCTTTGCGCTCCCCGTTTCCGATTCGCGCGGGAGGCATGCCAGCGGCACCATCGGCGACAACGCGCGCTGGCGGCTGAGCCTGTCCTCCACCTCGGGCGACATTTCGCTCTACGAAATACCATAATATTCGTTATATAAAAAAGGATCGGAAATTTCCGATCCTTTTTTATATAACGAATATTATGGTATTTC
>JAVBOJ010000074.1:0-5689 GCA_031550755.1 Oscillospiraceae bacterium | reverse complement strand
TACCCGGCGGGCTTGGCCGGATTGACCACCGTTTTTGTTTCAAACGGCGACGACGACAGCGTCACGCTCTGCATGGTGACGGTATTGTCGTTTGCCTTGGTGCCCAAAATGACCACCTTGATATAGCTGCCCTTTTGCTCGGCCAGAATCTTGATGGGATAGGCGGTATCGTTTTCAAACTTGAGGTCGATGGCGCCCCACACCACGGTGGCGTCCTGCCCCAGATCGACATAGGCCACGGTCATGGAATGGTTGGAGCGCTCGACAATCTTGAGATTGGCGCGCAGCGCGGCGCAATAGACGGTGGTGGACACCTGACAGATGCCGCCGCCCACCTCGTCCACCAGCTTGCCCTGCACGTACGCGCCGGCGGCGTCAAACCCGCGGGCGGTCGTGCGGCTGCCGACGACGCCGTTGTAGGAGAAAATGCCGCCCGGCATCAAAATGGTGCCGTTGATAAACGAGGACGCCAGCGCGATGTTGTGGGTGCGCGGCTTGTTGCCGGCGTTGAGATAGGTGGTAAAAGAGGACAGCTCATCCTGAAACAGCTTGGCTTCCAGCGTTGCGCGGTCGAGGGCCGGCTGCTCCTTCAGCAGGGGGACAATCACCGTGGTGCCGGGCTCGGCGGACTCCAGCCGGGCGCGCGCGGCGGCTACGTCAAACGAGACGCCGACCACTGAGTCAAAGATCTCGATCTCCTGGTTTTCCTTCATATCCAGCCGCGCGTCCTTGGGCTCGACAAACACCTCGGCGTACAGCGCGGCCAAATCCAGCGTCGAACAGGGGAGCTCCTGCGCGGTATAGAGCAGCTCGGTGGTGGTCGCGTCGCCCGAGGAAAACCGTTTGGCCACCATCTGCACCAGCGCGGCTTCGTCCACCTTGCGGCCGGGAATGCCGGCCTCGATATAAATGGCGTTGTCCGAGACGCGGTAACGCGGCGCGACCGGGTCACGGTTGACAAGCGCCGCCACCTGCCCGATTTTGGTGCGCAGGGGCGCGTCGTCTATGTAAATTTGGTTGTCGGCCGCGATCTCGTGACGGGAAAACAGGGTGGATACGACGGTACCCACCCGGCTAAAAAATCCGCCCTCACGTCCGACCAGCCGCGCGCGATCCGCCATGTCTCCAAACGAATAGCGGGCCGAGATCTCCTGCGCGGTAAATTCGACGGTCTCACCCTCGACTTGCAGGGAGAGCGGCGGCAGATCGACGCGCGGGTACAATTCCGACATCCGGAGCGCGGCTTCCTGCGTGCTCAGGCATCCCAGAGAGATATCGCCGACATAGACATTGGGATAAATATCCGTGTAAAACGCCATGGCATAGGTGAGCGTCCCCACCAGCAACAGCAGCACAAGGCCGGCAGCCAGCAGCAGACCCCATTTGAGGCCGCTTTTTTTGCGGCCGGACGACTCGGTGACAAGCTCCCGTTTGCCCCGGCGCGCGACGGTTTGATTGGGCATGGATATACTCCCTCCAATTCTCTCTTTCTATTATATAGGATTTCCGTCGCAATGCAATTACAGTTCGGTTACGATTCGGGGCAAATTTTTGTCTTTTTTTGTCATACAATTATTGGGTCTGTCTCGCGCCGGCGTACTCCCGCAGCCGCGCGATATGATCCTGCTCCATGACCAGCATATCCCGCGCCAGGCCTGTGGCCTCCGGATCCTGTGTGGTGCCCAGCCCGTTTTCCATCTTGACGATGCCCATTTTCGAGCCCTCCATCAGCAGCGCGGCCAGCGCTTCGGTGGGCGGATGCCCCATCGTCTTGGTCTGCAAATTCACCCACGGCCCCAGCTTTTGCAGGACGTGATAGTCTTCCGGCGTATGGCCCCGGCGCAGCAGCGCGCCGCGTGCGCCGCTCTCAATATGGCGGTATTCGTTGATCTGCGTGCTGAGATCCTGAGAAAAACGTGTATCCTGCGATTTTTCCATGACGTCGGCGGTAAATTCCGCCCCCATTTTAGCGCCAGCGTAAACCTCCAGTAGAAGTTCGGTGGCCGGTTCTTTGCGATTCATAAAAAAACCTCCTTTGAATCATGTTTAGCATGACCCAAAGGAGGCGCGGCATACCACCTAAAAAATGTCAGACATTAATAATTCGCAAAATACCATTTCCCGTTTACCTTGACGCAGGGGATATCTTGCGTACCGAGATTCTGGGTTTGTTTTTGACCCATGGCCTCCACAGCAATATTCATGGTGGCCGTGGCCAGCGCCTCGTCTCCGGTGTCGTTGAACTCGATGCTCTTCACCTCAATTTTGACATCCAGCTTGAGGTTGTTGAGCAGACCGCCCAGATTGCCCAAGCCCATCAGGGAGGAGATCATATCCTCGGCGTCGTCTTCGTCAAAGCTGCCGGGCGCGAACAGCTTGACGAGCGCGTCGCCGTCCATTTTTTCAATGGCGGTTTCCATTTTGGAGCAGAGCGAACGAATCTGCGCCTCGTCGTCGCCGCCGAACAGCATCATGGCGGCAAACACCAAACCGGCCACCACCACCAGCGCGATGATCGTAATGGGAATCCATTTTTTGGATTTTTTCACCGCCGTCTGCGGCGCGCCGTAATAGGGCTGTTGATCGTACGCCGCGTACTGCGGTTGGGCGTACTGCTGCGGCTGTGTGTACTGGGGCGGCTGCTGCGGCTGGGCGTACTGCGCCGACGCGGGCGGCGTATAGGCGGTGGGCGTCGGCGGCGCGGGAGGTGTAGATACAGGCGCAGGTGCAGGCTGCGGCGCGGGCGTAGGTACAGGCGCAGCGGCAGGCTGCGCGCCGCCGAAATAAAAGCCTCCGGCGGGCGGGGTCTGCGGCGCGGGAGCCGGCTGGGGCGCGGGTGGGGCATAGGGCGTCGGTGCGGGCTCTGCTGCTACGGGTTCAACCAGTACGGGCGGCGCGACGGGCTCCGCGATCGGTTCGACGGGCGGCGCATAGACCGGCTCGACAGGCGGAGCAGGCGGGGCATAGCTGTCCGGCGCGGGCGGCGCATAGGCCACCGGATTGACCGTTTCCACAGCCGTGCCGCACTTGGTGCAGAAGTTCTGGCCCTCGGTCAACGTGTTTCCGCAGGTTTTGCAAAACATAAATCCCATCCCTTTCGTGTTATATAGTAATGTATTACCGACTCATGACAACAATGCGCGGTATCGCGCCGCGGGCCCGACTTTTCCGACCGCCGAGAAGGCAATTTGATCCATGCGGAAGATTTCCTCGGAAAGAGCCATCACCTGCGCACGGGTCACCGCGTCATACCCGGCGATGATCTCCTCGGGCGTGGGGATGGTTCCGATCAGCAGCTCGTTGCGCGCCAAGTGATTCATGCGCGCCGAGGTGGATTCCAGTCCCATCAGGACATTGGCCTTGGCCTGCTCGCGGGCGCGCTCAAGCTCATCGGACGTCGGCCCTTCGTTCACAAACCGCCGCACCACGTCCAAAATCAGCGGCAGCGCCTCCTCCTCGGCCTCGGGCGACAGCGCCGTGTATATGCCGAACAGGCCGACCTCCTCGTGGGCTGCGCCGAAGGAATAGACCGAGTAACATAGGCCCCGATCTTCGCGCACCGTCTGAAACAGCCGCGAAGACATGCCGCCGCCCAGCATGGCGGTCAGCGTTTGCAGGACATACCGCCGTCCGTCGCGAAACGACAGCGACGGGAACGCCAGGCAAAGGTGGTTTTGCTCGATTTTTTTCTTTTTGACGGTAAAGCCCGGCCGGAACGACGCCCGCGGCGGCGCGGAGCGCGCCTGCCCCTCCAAGGCGGAAAACCGCTCGATCAGGTAGTCCTTGTCGGCCTGCGAAAACTTGCCGCTCATGGCCACCACGACCTCGGTCGGGCGGTAATTTTCGCGCATATATCCGGCCAGATCGGCGGCGCTCATGCCCTCCAGACTGTCCGGCGTGCCCAAAATGGGCTGCGCCAGCCGGTTGCCGTGAAACACCGACGAAAACAGCCGCTCGGACACCAGATCCTCCGGCGTGTCCTCGTACATGTCAATTTCCTCCAAGATGACCTTGCGCTCGTTTTGCCAGTCGGTCTCCTCCATGCGCGGCGAGAAGAAAATGTCGGTCAGCACATCCAGCGCCTCGGGCAGATGCGTGTGCAGCGCGCGGACGTAAAAACAGGTGCATTCCTTGGTGGTAAAGGCGTTGACCTGCCCGCCGATGGCGTCCATCCGAGCGGCGATCTGCGCCGCGCTGTGGGTATGCGTGCCCTTGAACACCATGTGCTCAATGGCGTGGGAGATGCCGCCCAGCACGTCGGGCTCATGGCGCGAGCCGCTTCCCACCCAAATGCCCACGGCAGCCGAGCTGACGTAGGGGATTTCCTCAAACAGCAGCCGAACCCCGCTCGGCAGGGTTATTTTTTCGTACATAGCATCCCTCTGATATCTATGGCCGAATCCAGGGGCAGCCGTCGGAGCCGTCCCTGGATTCGCGAGCATGTCGTTGATTATTGTTGTTGTTTTTCGATTTCGGCGTAAGCGTCCTTGCGCGAGAGGTTGATGCGGCCCTTTTCGTCGATCTCGACGACCTTGACCCAGGTCATGTCGCCGATGTTGACCACGTCCTCGACCTTGGCCACCCGCTGGGGCGCCAGCTTGGAGATGTGGATGAGGCCCTCCTTGCCGGGGGCGAACTCGACAAACGCGCCGAAGGTCATGAGTCTCGTAACCTTGCCGAAGAACAGATCGCCGATCTTGGGATCGAGCACGATGGCCTCAATGATCTTGAGGGCGCGCATACAATCGTCCTTGTTCGTGGCGGCGATGAAGATGCGCCCGTCGTCCTCGATATCGATCTTGGTGTTGGTTTCGGCGGTGATCTTCTGGATCACGCTGCCGCCCTTGCCGATGACTTCGCGGATCTTCTCCGGGTCGATGGTGGTCTGGATCATCTTGGGCGCGTAAGGAGAAAGCTCCTCGCGCGGGGCTGAGATACAGGGCAGCATGATATCGTCGAGGATCTGATAACGCGCGTCGCGGGTGATGGTTAGGGCGCTGCGGATGATCTCGGGGGTCAGCCCGTCGATCTTGATGTCCATTTGAATGGCGGTGATGCCGGCCTTGGTGCCGGCCACCTTGAAGTCCATATCGCCGTGGAAGTCCTCCAGACCCTGAATGTCCGCGAAGGTCATCCAGCGGTCGCCCTCGGTGACCAGACCGCAGGAGATGCCGGCGACGGGGGCCTTGATGGGCACGCCGGCGTCCATGAGCGCCAGCGTCGAGCCGCAGACGGCGCCTTGCGACGTGGAACCGTTGGAGGACAGCACGTCGCTGACCAGCCGGATGCAGTAGGGGAAATCAACCTCGTCCGGAATGACCGGCTCAAGCGCCCGCTCGGCCAGCGCGCCGTGCCCGATTTCGCGGCGGCCGGGGCCGCGCGAGGGACGACTTTCGCCCACCGAATAGGACGGGAAATTGTAGTGGTGCATATAGCGTTTGACTTCTTCGTCAAAAATATTGTCCAGCTTTTGCTGGTCGGAAATGGTGCCCAGCGTGGCCACCGTCAGTACCTGGGTCTGCCCGCGGGTGAACAGGCCGGAGCCGTGGGTGCGCGGCAGGATGCCGACCTCGGAAGAAAGCGGGCGCACTTCCAGCAGACCGCGTCCGTCCACGCGCTTGTTTTCGTCCAGCAGCCAACGGCGCACGACGTATTTTTGTAGCTTGTAGAACACGTCGGACAGCGTCCC
>JAVBOJ010000131.1:0-33367 GCA_031550755.1 Oscillospiraceae bacterium | reverse complement strand
GGGCGAGAGTGTCGCCCGGCTGGACGCGCGGCTGGCCGGCTTCGCCACCCAACACAACGAGCTGCGCGAAACCCTCGAGCGGCGGCTGCAAGCCCTGCGCGAGGACAATGAGAAAAAACTGGAATCCATCCGCGAGACGGTCGATCAGCGCCTGCAAAAAACGCTGGAGGAGCGCATCGGGCAGTCCTTCCAGCTGGTCAGCCAGCGCCTGGAGGAGGTCTACAAAGGTCTCGGTGAGATGCAAAATTTGGCCGCCGGCGTGGGCGACCTCAAGCGGGTGCTGTCCAACGTCAAAACCCGCGGCATGTTGGGCGAAATCCAGCTCGGCGCGATTTTGGAGCAACTTTTGTCGCCCGAGCAATATGATACCAATGTGGCGGTGCGCCCCGGCGCGCGCGAGCGGGTGGAGTTCGCCGTGAAGCTCCCCGGCGACGGCAAGGAGCCCGTCTGGCTGCCCATCGACGCCAAATTCCCGCAGGATCCGTATGAAAAACTGCTGGCGGCCTACGACGCGGGCGACTCCGCCCAGGTCGAGTCGTCCGCCGCCACATTAAAAGCGGCGCTGCGGCAGTTCGCCCGCGACGTCAGCGAAAAATACATCGCCCCGCCCTATACGACCGATTTCGCCGTGCTGTTTTTGCCGGTGGAGGGGCTGTATGCCGAGGTGGTGCGGCGCGGGTATGCCGAGGCGCTCCAGCGGGAATTCAAAATCAACATCGCCGGGCCGACGACGCTGGCCGCCCTGCTCAACGCGCTGCAAATGGGCTTTCAGACGCTGGCGGTGCAAAAGCGCTCGGCGGAGGTCTGGCAGGTGCTTGGGGCGGTGAAAACCGAGTTTGACAAGTTTGCCGCCGTGCTGGCGCAGGCGCAAAACCGTCTGCATCAGGCCGAGGATGAACTGGGCAAGCTGGTGGGCACCCGCACGCGGGTCATCCAGCGCCATCTGCGCGAGGTGTCCTCCCTGCCCGAGGCCGAGAGCCGGGCGCTGCTCGGCGGAGAGGAAGAGGCAGAGAACATATAACCCATAACAGATAGGGACGCGGTGCGACGCGCCAACATCCCCACCCGTCCCAATACATACACAAGGAGATCCACCCATGAAACATCTCTTCCGGCTGTTGTCCTACGCCAAAACCCATTGGAAGCTGCTGCTGCTGGCCGGCGCGTCGCTGCTGGGCATCACCGGCATGAACCTCGTCGCGCCGTGGCTCATCCGCGAGCTGACCGCCCTGCTGACCGGAAATCCCGGCGTGTCGCTGATTCCGCAGGTCGTCCGGCTGGCGCTGATTTTGGCGGCGGCCTATCTGCTGCGCGCCGTGTTCCGCTACGGATATCAATATTACGCCCATGTCGCGGCGTGGCGCGTCGTGTCCGCGCTGCGGGTGACCGTCTATGACCATCTGCAAAAGCTGTCGCTGTCCTATTACCGCGACAAGCAGACCGGTGCGCTGCTCTCGCGCGCGGTAAACGATGTGGCGCTACTGGAAATGCTTGTGGCGCACGTCATCCCGGATATCGTCACCAATGTGCTCATCATCGTCGGCGTCACGGTCATTCTGTTCACCATCCAGCCGACGCTGACGCTGCTGACCCTGATTCCGGTGCCGCTGATCTTTGTGGGCGCATGGCTGTTCACAAAAAAAGTGCGCCCCAACTTCAAAAAGGCGCAGGAAAAGCTGGCCGAAATGAGCGCCGCCGTGGCGGACAATTTCTCCGGAATGCGGGAAATTCAGGCCTTCAACGCCCAGAGCCGGGAAAAAAACCGGGTGGAGCGCAAGTCCGAGACATACACAAAGGCCGTGCTGCGCGCCCTGCGCATGTCGGCGGTCTTTCATCCGACCATGGAGTTCATCACCGGACTGGGCACCGTCATCGTCATGGGCTTCGGCGGCGTCATGGCCATTCACGGCAATCTCAGCATCCCCGACATCGTCGGATTTCTCATGTATCTCAGCCTGTTTTACGCGCCCGTGGCGGCGCTGGCGCGGGTCAGCGAGGAGCTGTCGCAGGCCATTGTCGGCGCCGAGCGGGTCTTTGAGGTGCTGGACACCCAGCCCGATATCGCCGATAAGCCCGGCGCGGTGGAGCGTCCGCGCGGCAAAGGGAAAATCGAGCTGGCCGACGTCTCGTTCTCCTATGAGGAAAACCAGCCGATTTTGAGCCATGTGAGCATACAGGCCGAACCGGGGCAAATGATTGCGCTGGTAGGGCCGACCGGCGTCGGCAAAACAACGCTGATCTCGCTGCTGGCGCGGTTTTACGACCCGGTCGAGGGCGCGGTGCGCATCGACGGGCAGGATGCCCGCTCCTTTACGGTGCATTCGCTGCGCGAGCAGATGAGCGTCGTGCTGCAGGATGTGTTTTTGTTCCACGGCACGATTGCCGAAAATATCGCCTACGGGCTGCCCGGCGCGACCGCGGAACAGATCCGCGAGGCGGCCAAAACCGCCTGTATCCACGACTTTATCGACGGTCTGCCCGAGGGGTACGAGACTGCCATCGGCGAACGGGGCATCCGCCTGTCCGGCGGGCAGAAGCAGCGCATCAGCATCGCCCGCGCCGTGCTGCGCGACGCGCCCATCCTCATCCTCGCCGAGGCCACCGCCTCGGTGGACACCGAGACCGAGGCCGAAATCCAGGAGGCCATTCAAAAGCTCGTGGGACGCCGCACCATGGTGGTCATCGCCCACCGGCTGAGCACCGTCCGCCGCGCCGACCGCATCTATGTGCTCGAGGACGGCCGGATCACCCAGGAGGGCAAGCACGAAGAGCTGCTGGCAAAAGAGGGAACGTACGCCAAGCTGTGCGCGGCACAGCTTGGACAGATAACAGATAACAGATAACAATGAACAGATAACAGATAGGGACGCGGGGCGCGACGTTCTCCCGTATCCCTATCTGTTATCTGTTCTTAATTGTTTAGCCACTCACCGGAAGAATTTTTTCAGATCGCGTATGAACTTATCCTCCGCAAGCTGAATATACGACGCGTCCAGGTCCAACAATTCCACGATTTGTGAATCGTTGTATCCGAGACATCTCGCGATATACATATCATGCACGTTGAGATATTCCAAAAAATCCGCGTATTCTGTGATGCGCGGCTCCCTCATGTTTGGCTCGTAAGTTTTTGCGGCTAACCAAGTGCATTCTTCCGGATCGTATCTGTACCAATATTGGTGCGCCTGCCGCTCAATATCCAGATAGCTGATGGAAAAGTATATGGACTGGTTCTGTACGCAATGTAGGGGAGACCCTTGATTTTTAACCCCTTTGAGATACTCTCGTATATTGTGCCCCGTTTTGTCCAGCCCCTCAAATTGATTCAGCTCATAGCTTTTTCTTGTTTCGTATTGTATGGTGAAGCATTTGTTCTTCGTGTCGTACGGACGCGCCGCAAGTCTGTCAAAATTACCGGTATATTCCTGCTTAAGAAACTGGTTCGGCATAATGATGCCGAACTTGTAGGATGTATGGGGCGTTGTCACAAGGTAATCATAAAACATATAGATTTTCAATTGGCCCTCGCTGATGTATTCTCCCTCATTTTCAATGACAATGGTTTGTTTGGTATAAGTATCTCCTTCATAGACGTCCTCCGTGTCCGTCCACAGAACAAGTTTGGGCATTTTGTCAATATCAAGTTGGCGCTCCGCCAAAACCTTCTGCGCTTCCGTTATGTCGGTCGCTCTGGCAGCTATGTTTTTTTGCTCTATGCCCACGAAAAGGCTGAAAACGCTTACCAGCAACGCCAGAAAAGAAATGCCGATCGGTACCCAAACCGCCATACCTTTTTTATCCGTTTTTCCCCCTGTCATGTTCCTTGCACCTCACTATTGGATAATTTGTGTCGATTATACCATTGATACTTTAATTCAGCAACATCGCGCCCCGCGTCCTTATCTGTTATCTGTTATCTGTTCATTGTTATCTGCTCATCGCCGTCAGGCCCGTACGGCACAGCTCGGCGACGCTGTATTGCCGCATAAACGTGATGAAGGCGTCGATTTTGGAGCTGTCGCCTGTGAGCTCCAGCGTGATGGAGCTTGGCGAAAGGTCTATAACCTTGGCGCGGAACACCCCCGCCGCCTCCAAGATGGACGAGCGGCTGTCCTCCGGCGCGAGCAGTTTGAGCAGCAGCAGCTCGCGGGTCACCGCCGCGTCGCGCGGCAGATGCGACACCGAGATGACGTCGTGCAGCTTTAAGAGCTGCTGCATCATCTGGTCGCGGGTCGGCGCGTCGCAGGTGGACACAACGGTCATGCGCGACACGGCGGGATCCTCCGTTTCGCCGACCGACAGCGAGTCGATGTTGTAACCCCTGCGCGCGAAGAGCCCGGCTACTCTGGTCAGGACGCCGTATTGGTTGCGAACAAGAACCGACAAAATATATTTTTGTTCCACAAATTTCACCGCAATTCTATATGTTGACAGGTAAAACGCGCTCGTCCGGGTCGATTGGGATCTCGAGCACATACGGCCCGGTCAGCTGCGGCACAATGGAAAGCGCCGCCGCCAACTCCTCCGGCGACGTCACCCGCGCTCCGCGCGCCCCAAATCCCTCGGCCACCTTTACAAAATCGGTCGTTCGTTCTGGAGAACTCTCGGCATACCGCCCGTCAAACAGCAGGGCTTGCCATTGGCGCACCATACCAAGCGCACCGTTGTGCATCACGGCGATGACTATAGGCAGTCGGTAGCGCACCGCCGTGGCCAGCTCGGACAGGTTCATATGAAAGCTCCCGTCGCCGGTCACGAGCAGTGTCGGCGCGTTTTTTTGTGCCAGACACGCGCCGATGGCCGCGCCCATGCCGAAGCCCATCGCCCCCAGTCCGCCCGACGAAACCAGCGCACGCGGCCGCGCGAGGGGATAATACTGCCCGGTCCACATCTGGTGCTGGCCGACGTCGGTGGCCACCACGGCGGCGTCCCCCATGGCCTGATACAGCTGCCGCAGAACGGTTTCCGGCGACAGGCCGGGGGCGGACGGCGCGGACTCCCGGAAGGAATCCACCCGCGCGCGCCAGTCCGGCCGGGCGGCCGGCGGCAGGAGAGACAACAGCCCCGCCAGCGATTTTTTCGCGTCGCCGCGCAGGGAGAGGGCGGCCGGGACATTTTTGGACAGCTCGGCCGCGTCGATGTCCAGATGGATCAGCTTCGCTTGCGGCGCAAAGGCTTCCCCCGCCACGCGGTCGGAGAACCGTGTCCCGGCGGCCAAAATCACGTCGGCCTCCCGCAGCGCCCGGACGGCCTGCGGCGTGCCGTGCATCCCCAGCAGGCCAAGGGAAAGCGGCTCGTCCGGCGGCAGGGCGGACAGCGCCATAAAGCTCATGGCCGCCGGGGCGTCCAGCGCCCGCGCCAGCGCGAGAAATTCCGCCTCGGCGCCTCCGCGCAGCACACCGCCGCCGGCAAACAGCAGCGGGCGTTTGGCTTGCGCCAACAGCGCCGCCGCCGCGCGCAGCGTGTCCTCCGACGCCGCCGGCGCAGCATAGACCCGGGGCGTTTGGGGGGTAAACTCGCACTCCGCCGCCTGAATATCGCGCGGGACATCGACCAGCAACGGG
Organism: Oscillospiraceae bacterium; assembly: GCA_031550755.1. Lineage (GTDB taxonomy): Bacteria > Bacillota > Clostridia > Oscillospirales > UBA929 > JAVBOJ01. The sequence goes on along the minus strand of JAVBOJ010000131.1, from coordinate 27,803 downwards.
CCGGGACGACCCGCGCCCGCCCAGAAAAACGCCTCCCGCAGGGTATCGGCCAGCGCGTCGATCCGCTTGACTATATAGTTGTGTTTGGTGATCGGCAGGGTGACGCCGAAAATATCCACCTCCTGGAAGCTGTCGCGTCCCAGCAGGGTGGTCGGCACATTGCCGGTGATGGCCACAACCGGCGAGGAATCCATCATCGCGGCGGCCAGCCCGGTCACGAGATTGGTCGCGCCGGGGCCGGAGGTGGCGATGACGACGCCGGGACGTCCGGTCACGCGGGCGTATCCGTCGGCGGCGTGGGCGGCGGCCTGCTCGTGGCAGGTGAGGATATGCCGGATGCCGTGGCGGTTTTGATGCAGCGCGTCGTACAGCGACAGCACGCTGTTGCCCGGCACCCCGAACACGGTGGACACACCCTGCTCGGCCAGAACCTCCGTGATGATTTGTGCGCCGGTCAGCCGCATGGGACACACTTCCTTTCAATAGTTGACTATACGCTGAAACAGGGGAGCTTGTCAAGGAGGGCTCCTGTTTGCAACGTTGCCTGCCCGGGGCATACGCGCTTCCGGCTCGGCGAGGCCCGCAGGGCCGCAGACCGAGACGGGGGATGCAATCCTCGAGGAAGTACCGGGGGGACTTGGGGGCGGATAGAGCCCCCAAGCGTGCTTTCTTTGGTGACTTTCTTTCGCACGACCAAAGAAAGTCACGCCCTCGTCCATGAAAAACAGTGCCATCCTTGACACTCCCGTCAAAATACGCTACACTTTCCCAGTGAGGAGGCGAGCCCATGTCCAAATTGCGCGGGATTCCGTTTTTGGCGGCGTGCTTCGCCGTCTTTCTCGGCGTGATGGTGCTGTTTGCCGGGGAGCCGCGCGGGCTGGCCGACAACGGCGACTTCAACCGCGTCCTCAAAAACGCCGGCATCGCCTATCCCGCCGACGCCGACCCGCTTCGGACGCACTATAATTTCCACGACCTCTATGAGATGTCCCCCTCGCCCGCGTCCGACGCGCCGGCCTATGTCTCCACCCATCTGCCCGCCGTGGCGCTGTCCAAGTGGCTGAGCGCCGCGTGGAACGCCGTCTCGGGGCAGCCGCCGACGCGGTACAGTCTGGGCTTTCTCGCCGGAATCTACCTTGTGCTGATGGGGCTGGGGGTGTATCTTGTGCTGTCGGCGCTGGCCGGGCGGCCGCTGTGGATGCAAATTCTGGCGGCGGTGGCGCTGCTGCTCGTGGTCTGTGACGAGGGGAATCTGCTCTATTTCCGCTCGTTTTACGGCGAGCCGTTTCAATTTGTGACCTTTCTCTTGGCCTTCGGGCTGTTTTTTCGCGCGCTGAGGAGCAAACGCCCGGGCTGGATCGCCCTGTACTTCCTGGCGGTCTTTTTGTTCTGCGGCGCCAAGACCGCCAATCTGCCGCTGCTGCTGCCGCTCAGCGTTCCGGCGCTGCTGTTCTGGACGGGGCAGACCCGCCGCAAGGTCGTCGCGGGGGCTTCGTGCGCGTTGTCGCTTCTGGGCGGGGTTCTGCTGTACACCGCCGTGCCGCCGTGGATGGATCGGGTGACGACCTATCAGTCGGTGTTTTTCGGCGTGCTCAAGGACTACCCCCATCCCGCCGAGGCGCTCAACCAGATGGGGCTGTCGTATGAATACGCCCCGCTGGCCGGCACCCACGGCTATCAGTCCGACTATCCGCTCGACGTGCACTCGGCGGAGTTTGAGGCCGGCTTTTATGACAAAACCACCCGCCTGACCGTCGCGGGCTATTATCTCACCCATCCGTCGCGCCTGGCTCGCAAGCTGGCCGTCTCCTGCCGCCAGAGCGCCTATCTGCGCCCGGTCTATCTCGGCAATTTTGGGGAAACCCATCCGCGCGCCGAGCAATCCCACCGGTTTACGCTGTGGGAGGACACCCGGGTGGGGCTGGGTCTGACCGACCCGCTGTTTGTCTTGTGCGTGTTTGCCGTCTCGGTCGGGGTGGTCGTGTTTTTGTGGAAAACAAACCGCCGCCGCGCCGGGGCGGCGCTGCTCTGCCTTCTCCTCTGCGCGGCCTATCAGCTGGGCGCGCCGGTCGTCCTCAACGGCGAAAGCGATCTCCAAAAGCATATGTACGGCTTCAATCAGATCTTTGACCTGCTGCTGTTGAGTCTTTTGGGCGGACTGGTGAGCGCCCTGCGGGCACCTGTGCGCCGGGCGTGGACGCGCCGCTGGCCGGTTTACGCCGCCGGAGCCGCCGCCCTATTGCTGATTGTGGGCCTCTTCGCCTTCGGACAGAGCCCCGAGGAGGTCGTCTGGGGGCGGTATCAGGGTCAGCCGGTGCGCTGGCTCGTGCTGGAGCGGCGCGACGGCGCTGCGCTTCTGCTGTGCAAGGAGCCGCTGGGGCTGCTCCCGTTTGATCCGCCCGACGCCGCCGAGCCCAACGCCCAGCGCGGCCGGTTCGGCGGAAACCGCTGGCGGGACAGCTTTTTGCGCTCGTATCTCAACGCCCTGCCGCTGCCGGTGGCGCGTGAGACGACCCGCCGGGTGTTTTTGTCCGATGTTGACCGCAAGGACGCGGAGGGCGGGACGCGCTATCTGCCGTTTTCCTTCCGGGCCGACGAGCCGGCCTATGTCTACAGCGGTGCGCCGTTTGAGACGGTAACCGACCGGGTGTTTTTGCCCGGGCTGGAGATTTTGGCGCAATATGCGAACAATCCCGCGTGGCGGTGCGCCGTGCCCTGTTTTCTCGAGACGCCGATGGGCTCCAACGCCGCCATGGTGCGGGTGCTGATGCCCGACGGGTCGGTGCTGTTTCAGGACGCGGCCGAGCCGGCCGGCGTGCGGCCGATGGTCTGGGCGGAAAACGTATAGAAAAGAGGAAAAGTTATGATTTTTACGGCACGGCACAACAATTTCAATGTGTTCGATCTCGACAGAAGCGTCGCGTTTTACAAGCAGGCCCTAGGCTTTGCGGAAATCGCCCGCAAGCAGGCCGCCGACGGCTCGTTTGTGCTGGTCTTTCTGCGCGGGCCGTCCGGTGCGCACGAAATCGAGCTGACCTGGCTGCGCGACCGCGACACGCCGTACAATTTGGGCGACAACGAAATCCACCTGTGCTTCTCCGTGGACGACTACGCCGCCGCCCACGCCCTGCACGCGCAAATGGGTTGCATCTGCTACGAAAACGAAGCCATGGGGCTGTATTTCATCGCCGACCCGGACGGGTATTGGCTGGAAATTGTGCCGGAAAGATGATCCCCGGTCGGCTCAATCCCCCGGCCACCGTCCATAAAAATACCCCCCGGCGGATGAAAACATTTCATCCGCCGGTTTTTTTTGCCGATCCGACGACGATGACTAAAGATGACGGAAAAAGACACGATATTATCTATGAAGCGCAAATCACCCCGCACAAAGGAGGAATCGTCATGGCCGTCAATCTCAACCGTTTGTCGGGTCTCAACTCCGGCTTGGATACGGATTCCATCGTGCAGAACCTGATGAAGGTTCAGCAGATGAAATATGACAAAATATATCAAAACAAGGTGAAGGCCGAGTGGAAACGCGACGCTTACACCGAGGTCAACAACCTCCTGCGCAAGTTCAAGGACGAATACGCCAGTTTTTTGTCCACCAAAAACAATATGCTCTCGTCCGCCACCTATAAAAACTTTACGGTGACGGCGTCGGAGGCCGGCGTGGCCAATGTCACGGCCAATGCCACGGCCCAGGCCGGGAGCTATACGCTGGAGGTTTCCCAGCTGGCCACGGGCAGCAAGATGACCGGAGCCGGCGTCACCGCCTCGGGGACGGGACTGACCACCACCACGGTCAACAATACCGCGCTGGAGAGCATCGCGGGGCTGACCGCCGGAAAAATTGATTCCGGTGAGATTAAATTTTCCATCAACGGAAAAGACTTTACCTTCCAATCCACCGATACCCTGCGTAAAATGATGGATACGGTCAACGCCTCGGACGCCGGCGTGACCATGAAATATACCCAGCTGGGCGACAAGCTGACCATCGAGAGCAAGGTCATGGGCGCGTACGACCCTAGCCTGACCGAGCCGACAAAGCCGACCTATGATTTCGTCTATTCGGGCGCCGTCGCGCTGCCGGACGCCATGGAGGAGCCCGCCGAGGGCACCACACAGGCCGAAAAGGACGCCTACACCCAGTATCAGCAGGAGTTCAAGGCCTATCAGGACGCCCACAGCGCCGAGCGCACGGCCTATGACAAGGCGCACGGCGAGCTGGTAAAGCAATACAACATTGACAAATCCGCCTATGATACAAACGCGCAACGTTCGCTCAACGTGACCGATACCTCCGGCGTGCTCGGAAAGCTCGGCATGAACGGCGCGACGGTGCAGCAGGGCCGGGACGCGCATGTCAAAATCAACGGCGAGGACGTTGTCCGCAGCACCAACAATTTCGAGGTGGACGGCGTGACCTTCGCCCTACAGCGCGAGACGACAGCGCCGGTAAACTACACCGTGGCGCGCGATGTGGAATCCTCGGTGGCGGCGGTTAAAAATCTCGTCACGGCCTATAATTCCCTGATCGACGGGCTGTATGGGAAGGTTACCGAAAAGAAAAACTACAGTTACGTGCCGCTCACCGACGACCAGAAAAAAGATCTCAAGGAAACCGAAATCGCCCTCTGGGAGGCCAAGGCCAAGAGCGGACTCCTGCGGCGCGACTCGGCGCTGGACAGTCTCATCAATACCGCCCGCCGGGCATTTTCCGACGCCGTCGGCGACTACGGAACGCTGGAGAAAATCGGCATTTCCTCCTCGGTATACAAGTACCAGTCGGCCTCCACCATCGAGATCGATGAGGCCAAGCTGCGCGCCGCGCTGGAATCCGATCCTGACAAGGTGATGAAGCTGTTCACCAACCGGGTGGAAAAAGAGGACGGCACGCTGGACACCCAAAAGTCCGGCCTGATGTACCGCCTGACCTCGGCCTTTGATTCGTTTACGTCCACGACCAAGGATGTCAACCTCAAGCTGCTCGGCGAAACCATCTCCAAATATGAATCCAGCATGAAAACCGAACTCAACCGGCTGTCCACCCAGCAGGAGCGGTATTACAAGCAGTTTACCGCCATGGAGACGGCGCTGGCCAAAATGCAAAGCCAGAGCAGCTCGCTGACCGGGATGTTGAGCGGTTCCTGAGTAAATTGAAATCTTTCCAACGTTCGGAGGAAATAAACTATGGTTGCTTATGCCAATATGCAAAACAAAACCAATGCCTACCGCCAAAACAACGCCATGACCGCCAGTCCCGGCGAGCTGACCCTGATGCTCTATGACGGATGCCTGAAAAATCTCAAGCTGGCGCGGATGTATCTCAACGACCACAGCATGGAAAAAGCCCATGAGATGTTTCAAAAAGCCCAGGCCATTGTCGCCGAGCTCCAACGCACGCTGGATATGCAGTACGAGGTGTCAAACCAGCTCTTTGAAATTTACCGTTATCTGCTGGCCGAAATGGCCGAGGCCAATATCAAAAAGGACGCCGCCCGCACCGATATTCTCATCGAGCTGGTCACCGATATGCGCGATACATGGCAGCAGGCCATTCGCATCAACCGCCAACAGGTTATGGGAACGGGGAGTGTTATATGAACGCAATGGTCGTACCGCTTTTCCGGACGCTCCAAACGGAGAAGGTCTCCCTGCTGGAGCAGCTTTTGTCCCTCAGCATTGCCCAGAAGGCCTTTATTGAGTCCGAGGATGTGGACGGCCTGATGGAAAACATTGACAATCGGCAGGAGGTTCTCGACGAGCTGGAGGAGGTACAAAAACGCCTGCGCGACCATCCTCGCCGGCTGGACTCCGATCCCCGTCTGTCCATTGAGATCAACGACCTCATCGACAAAATCCGCGAGGCAGATCTGCAAAACGAGCGGCTGGTGCGCCGCCAGATGGACGACTTGCAGGGCAACATGAAAAAGATCGCCCAGGGCCGGCGTGCCGGCGCGGGCTACGATGGACACGCGCAGAACGTTGGCGCCGTGTATTTTGACCGCAGGGAGTGACGGTCAATCGACGGGACGAACATGGGGGTGTTCGTCGTGTTACAAAAAGGGGAAGCCGGTGGGCTTCCCCTTTTTGTCCGTCTGTCAAAAAACGATACGACGCCGCGGCGGGACTCCGCGCGGCGTGAACGCTGCACGCAACGTGAAAAGGCGGCGTCCCCTACATATTCCCATCCCCACGGCATACAAGCCCCCCCTTCGGAATACCTTGTACAAATAGCAATAGGGGAGGATTGTCCCGTGAAGTTCAATACCCGATCGGCCGCGTTTGGCGCGGCGCTGCTCACCATGACCAGCCTGTTTTCCCAGCTCATCGGGTTTTTATACCGGGTGGGGCTCAGCCGGTTCCTGGGCGGTGCGGGCATGGGTCTTTTTTCGCTGGTCATGTCGGTCTATTCGGTGTTGATGTCGGTCGTATCGGTGGGGCTCTCGGTCTCGGTGTCGCGGCTGTCCTCCCAATATGCCGCGCTGGGCGAAACCCGCTCGGTATTCCAGCTTGTCCGCCGGGCGTGTATCCTGCTGCTGGGCGTTTTTGTCCTTGTGTCGATTCCGGTCGTGCCGCTGTCCGACGCCATTTCGGTGCATATTCTGGGCGACGCCCGCACCCGCATGGGGCTGTTGCTCCTGCTGCCCTGTATTTTTCTGACGGGTATTGAAAATATTCACAAAAACCATTTCTACGGCCTCAAGCGGGTGGGCATCCCGGCGCTGTCCGAAACGGTGGAAATCTGCGTGCGCACGGTGGCGGTGCTGGGGCTTTTGTATTTTTTGCGGCCCAAATACGAGGAGCTGTCGGTCGGGCTGGTGGTTTGCGGCATGATTGTCTGCGAAGTCGCAAGCTGTCTCCTGCTGCGTTTTTTTTACCGCCGCGAACGGCAATCGACCATCGAAGCCGGACGCGGTCTCCCGCCGCGCGTCATGGCCTCCCAAATGGCGGCGTTTGCCCTGCCGATGGCGGCCTCCAGCCTGACCCAAAACCTGTTGGGCTCGGCCAACGCCGTCATGATTCCCGCGCGGCTGACGGCGTCGGGCCTGTCGCCGGCCGAGGCGCTTTCCTCCTTCGGCGTGCTGATGGGCATGACGCTGCCGCTCATTGCGCTGCCCACCGTGTTTTTGGGGGCATTGGGTCTGGTGGTGGTGCCGCGGCTGACCGAGGACGCCGCCCGGCGCGATCTGGATTCCATGCGCCGCCGGGTGCGGCAGACCGTAAAGGTCACCACAATCGGCGTGCTGCTGACCATGACGCTCATGGCGCTGTTCGGGGAAAAACTGGCCGTGGCGGTCTACCGCCAGCCGGAGGCCGGCGCGCATATGCTGCTGCTTTGCATCGGCACGGTGTTCGGCTGTTATGAGGGGATGCTGGCCAACCTGCTCTCGGGCATGGGCAAAATCAAACGCGCCGCCGGCAATTTGATTGCCGCCGGCATCATTCAGCTTTGCCTCACATGGGTATTGACCGCCATGCCGAGCGTCCGTCTGGCGGGCTTCGGCTGGGCGCATTTGGTATCGTCCATCGCGGGCGCGGCGCTGTGCGCCATGGATGTGCGGCAGGGCCTGAAGGCGGAATCCTTGTAGGGGGGCGCCGCCTACAAGTCTCAACCCTCCGTCCATAAAAAATCGAACGGGAGGGGCGGCCATAGGCCGCCCCTCCCGTTCGCTTCATGCGCACCCGGCGAGGTGCTTTTAGTCTTTTTTATACCCGTTCTCGCAGCAGGGGATTTCGCGGCGGACGTACTCCACCTTGACCTCCAGCGGATCCTCAATGAGGGTGGCGAAGACGTAGCAATGCTCGTGTCCGTCGTTGCAGGAGGTTTCGCCATAGACAAAGTGGACATGCTTGCCGCAGCCGACTTCGATCGCGCCGGACGTTCTGTCGCAGATTTTGTGGAAATGGCCGTCAAAATAATCGGTCTCGGTTTTGATGTAATGGAAGTGGTCGCCGCAGGGCAGCTTGACAGCTTCACTGGTCACGCCGGCAAAGCGATGATTGTGGCGGTCGCAGCCCTTTTCAGCCAGCTTGACACTGCCGAGAAATTCGTGCACATGTTTTTTCGGGCAGTTGTCGCAATAGCGCTTGTCGTCTTTTTTGTCGTCGTCCTTTTTGTCGTCGCGGAAATCGTCTTTCTTCTCGTCGCGGAAATCGTCCTTCTTGCCGTCGCGGCAATCGTCTTTCTTGTCTTCTTTTTTGCATTCGCACTCGCATTTGAAGTAGGTTTCTTTTTTCTCGTCCCGGCGATCGTCTTTTTTGTCGTCCCAGCGATCGTCTTTTTTGCAATCACAATAGTCGTCTTTTTTATACTCGTCTTTTTTGCAGTCGCAGTAGTCGTCTTTCTTGTACTCGTCTTTTTTGCATTTTTCCTCAAAGCAGACCGGGCACTGTATCTCGTGTTTCCAAACATTCATCTCCATGGGAGAACCTCACTTACTGTCTTTTAATAGGATTCGCAAAGGAGCCAATACAGCGTATGCTTTGCATAGGATGGATGATACTGGGAAGTCCCCGTCGGGACGCATATCGGGGCGCATATATGTAGGGGGACGCCGAGGCGGCGTCCCCCTATAGTTTCGAATTTTTCCCCCATTGCCGCAGGCGCTCGACGCTGTCCTCGGCGGGGACGGTTTCTCCGGAGGGTTTGCTCCTTTTGTCCGACGCGGTGGGCAGTGTCTCATACAGCGGCACGGGTTTTTTTCCCTTGTCCATGAATGACCTCTCCTTTTCATGATTCTTCGCCTTCAGTGTGCGCCCGTCCGCGTGTTTTCATGCCGCAAAGTTTTGCCGTTTTATAGAAAAAATGACAAAACGCGCTTGTTTTGTCTGTTTTGTTTCATATTCCCTGTAAGAAATGCGTTTTTTCGGATACCATATTGTCACGTAACCAAAAATAAACCGGAAAGGCTGTTTTGGAACATGAAAAAACTCTGCGCGCTTGTTCTTTGCTGTATTCTCTCTCTTTCCCTTGTCCCCCAAGCTTTTGCTGATGCCGTGGTCATCGACCAGCCGCTGTCCGCCGGCTTTACGGATCTCACCGGTGTGACCGGCGACGCGCTCGAAGCCGTTCATTTTTGCTTTGACCACGGCTTTGTCAAGGGCTTTTCCCCCACCCGCTTCGGCCCCTCCGAAAGCCTCACTCGCGGCCAGTTCGCCATTGTATGGGGGCGCGTGATGCAGCTGCGCCAGCACACCTTTGCCGATGTTCCCAAGCTGAAAAATTGGGATGACGCCGTCATCAACGTCCTGTTTGCGCTGGGCGTTGTCAAGGGCGCGTCAACCACCCGGTTTGACGCCGCCTCGGCCGTCACCCGCGAGCAGGTTGCCGTCATGGTCGCCCGCTGTTATGATCTCGCGGCGACGAACAAGGATGCGTACAAGGCGTTTGGCGACAACGCAGACATTGCCGATTGGGCGCAGGCTTCCGTTTCGGCCTGCCTGAGATACAATTTGTTCCCCTTCGCCACGACCGATTTCAAGCCCCAGCAGGCCATTACCCGCGCCGAGCTCTGCCGCGTCATTTACGAGCTGCACACCTATAAAATCACCATCGGCGCCATGACCGACGGCGCGGTGACCGCCAATGTGAGGCGCGCCGCCCCGGGCGACACCGTGTCCCTGACGGTCGCGCCCGAGTCGGGCAAGCGTCTGAAGGCCGACAGCCTCAAATTCAACACCACCAAGGTGACCGGCACAACCTTTGTCATGCCGGCGGAGGATGTCACCATCACCGCCGAGTTCGAGGCCATTCCGCCGGCGCTGAGCTCCATCGCCATCACCGCGCCGCCCACCAAGCTCACCTATGTGCGGGACGAAACACTGGACAAAACCGGCTTGGTCGTCACCGCCACGTATGAGGGCGGCTCCACCGCCGACGTGACCTCCGGCACCACCGCCACCCCAACCACGCTGGACGTCGTCAATCCGGCGCAGGTAATCACCCTTAGCTACTCCGAGGGCGGCGTCACCAAAACGGCCACGTTTACGGTGGAGGTTACGGCTCCGTAAGCATTGGAAAATCTGCGGTTTCCAATGCCACGGCCAAAGAAAGTCACTCCCCCGTCCCAAAACGGGTAGTCCGAAGTAAAAAACACCCGCCGCCGTAACCAAACGGCGGCGGGTATCTATTTCCCTGCGCATCATGTATTCTTCATGATAATCCCTTCGATGATGTCGGCGGCATCCTCGCAGGCGTCGAGACAATTTTCCAGCAGATCAAACAGCCTCGTCCAAATAAACACATCGCGCTCGGCGTCCGCGCCGGTATACAGCTTGCGGATGCTGTCGTTGAAGAGGTGGTCGGCCTCCTCCTCGATGGCGTTGATTTCGATGAGGCGTCCCTGAATGGTCTTGGACTTCTTAAAGTTTTGGAACTCCTGCGCCGCGGTTGCCAGCGCCGCGCAGCACTTGACGATGAGCTCGGAGAAGGCGAGCGCCTCGGGCCGCAGACTGCGGACATTGTAAATATACACATGCTGCATCACGTCGTCAATGGCGTCCACGACATCGTCCAGCGCGTGGGACAGCGCGACGATATCCTCCAGCTCGATGGGCGGCAGGAACTCGTGCGCCAGCACCCGCAGCATTTCATGCTTGAGCATGTCGGCGTCATTTTCGATGGAATGCATCTGCCGCACCTCGTCGGCCAGCTTGCCGGCGTCGAATGTGGACAGGCAGTCGTGCAAATATTGCGCGGCCTTGCACGCCTGCTCGGTACAGGCTTGGAAGTAGGCGAAATAGTTGAATTTTTTACGAGCCATAGAATCCTCCCTGACGGAGACGAACCGCCTCTTTCTTCTTCTCTGCAATCAAATATTTTGTCTGTTTAGAACAGCATCATAAACAGCTTTGCCATGGCAAAGCCCAACAGCCCGCAGCCGGGGAAGGTCAAGACCCACGCCAGCCCCATCTCGCGCACAACGCCCCAGTTGACGGCGGATATTCGTTTGGACGCGCCGACCCCCATGATGGCGGTGGTTTTGGTGTGGGTGGTGCTGACGGGAATGCCGGTGAGCGACGAGAGCATCAGACAGCCGGCCGCGCCGAGATCGGCGGCAAAGCCCTGGTAGGGGCGCAGTCTGACCATATCCATCCCGACGGCCTTGATAATCCGGTAGCCGCCGATGGAGGTGCCCAGCGCCATGACAGCCGAGCAGAGAACCATCAGCCAGATGGGAATCTGGAAATCGGTGACGCCCTGCTGCCCTCCGGCGAGAAAAATGCCCAGCAAAAAGACGCCCATAAACTTCTGACCGTCTTGGGCGCCGTGCATAAAGGCCATGGAAGCGCCGCCGAAGACCTGCGCCCGGCGGAAAAATCCGGCGGACTTATGGCGGTCTGTACGGCGGCAGAAAAATTCAATAAGACGGGTGGCTCCGAAGCCGGTAAAAAACCCGAGGAAGGTGGACAGCACGAGGCCGTAGATGACCTTGATCCATTCGTCGGGGAAGATGCCCTCAAATCCGCCGTTGAGCGCGATGGCCGCGCCCGAGAGGCCGGCGATGAGGGCGTGGCTTTCGCTGGTGGGGATACCGAACTTCCACGCGGCGGTGGCCCAGACGACAATGGCAAACAGCGCGGCGCAGAGCGCGACCGACGCGTCGGTTGTCTTGGCGCCGAAATCGACCATGTTGTAAATGGTCAGCGCGACCTGCGAATTGACAAGGGTCATCAGCAGCACGCCGAGGAAGTTGAAGACGGCGGCCATCAAAATGGCGGACGAGGCGGACATCGAACGGGTCGAAACGCAGGTGGCAATGGCGTTGGGCGCGTCCGTCCAGCCGTTGACAAGAATGACGCCCAAGGTCAGCACAGCGGTCAGGGCAATCATGGGATTGCTGGCCATCTGCGCAAGAAATCCCTGCAAATCAATACTCATCGCGTCCTCCGGTTTGCTGGAATAGGGGCGTCGCCTGTCCTATTTTATTGTATTTTGCGCCTCCCGTCAATACCCGCTTTCAAGATTGTTAAATTTGCTGTTCAAAATGATGATATCCACGCGGCGGTTTTCGGCGCGTCCCTCGGCGGTATCGTTGCCGGCAACCGGCCTGTACTCGCCGTATCCGACGGCCACGAGCTTCTGCGGCGGAATGGCCGCCTCGGCGATAAACAGCTTGACCACCGTGGTGGCCCGCACCGAGGACAACTCCCAGTTGGTGTCATACCGCGCGCTGTGAATGGGCACATCGTCGGTATGCCCCTCCACGCGGATATAATTTTCCAGTTTGTTGACAATCTCCCCGGTTTTGATGAGCATGGGCTTGTGCTCGGGGCGGATCTCCGCGCTGCCGGAGGCGAACAAAACCGAGTCATGCAGACTGATGACCAGCCCCCGCTCGTCGATATGCATACTGACGTTCGGGCTGAGCCCCTCCTGGTCGAAGTACTCCTCCAGACTCTGCTGCAAGCCGCGAAGGTTGCGCAACTCCGTTTCCTCCGGGCTCTCGCCCTCGGGGGGGTACTCCTCGTCGCCCTCGTTGTCCGGGGGATTGGCCTGCGGCCCCATCGGGCCGCCCGGGGCGAAATCGGGCAGGACGCCGGTCTGGGCGGGCATAAGCCCCGCGCCGCCGAATTCGCTGTAAAACGCCTGCGCCATGGCGGCGAATTTGTCCTTGTCCACACTGCTCGAGGCGAACAGGACAATAAACAGCGCCAACAGAAGGGTCAGCAGGTCGGCGTACGGAATCAGCCAGCTCTCGTCCATATGTTCTTCATGCGCGGCATGGCCTCTTTTTTTCGCCATGGTGACCACCTGCCTTCCGGGTCGCTTTCACTCAGGTCTCAAAGTCCGCGAAGCTCTTGGCGCGTTCGCCGACCGAGATAAAGGACAGCATTTTTTCTTTGATAATATTGGGGGCCATTCCCTCGTTGATGAGCAGGATGCCCTCGATGATGATGCGCTTGTTGAGGGCCTCCTCCTTGGATTTGCGCTTGAGCTTGTTGGCAAACGGATGCCACAGCACATAGCCGGTGAAAATACCGTACACCGTGGCGATAAAGGCGGCCGAAATGGCGTGCCCCAGCGCCTCCTGATCGGCCATGTTGGCCAGCGCGGCGATGAGCCCGATGACCGCGCCCAGCACGCCCAGCGTGGGCGCGTAAGTGCCGGCCTGGGTAAACACGCTGGCGTTGGCCTGATGCCGCGCCTCCATGGCCTCGAGATCCTCCGCCAGCGTATCCTCGATGACCTCGCTGTTTTGCCCCATGGTAATCATGGCCAAACCGCGCTGGAGGAAGGGATCATTGACCTCCTTGATCTGCTTTTCCAGCGCCAGCAGACCTTCCTTGCGGGCCAATTGGGCGAAGTCGGTCAGCAGGTTGATGATCTCCTCGTTGGTATACGGCGTTTTTGTTTTGGTGAACACATTTTTAAACAGCTTGCCGATCTTGGCGGCGTCCTTGCCGGGGAAGGCGTTCATGACGGCGCCGGCGGTGCCGATCAGGATGATAAAAATGGCCGCGGGATTGGCGAGGGCGGAGAAGGGCACGCCTTTGAAGACCATGCCGCCCAGCAGTCCGACGATCGCAAGGATCATCCCTATTAAGGTACTGGTTTCCATACATCGACCGCCTTTTCAAAGGTTTCAATCAAAAATTCAGGGCTTGTCTCCCTGCGCGGCCTTGAGCCGCGCCAGCGCACGGGCGATGGCCGCCTTGGTGCGCACATATTCGATGCGGCTGAGCTCGCTTTTCATGCGCAGCTCGGCACGCTGAAGGGCGTCGCGGGCGCGTGCCACGTCGATATCCTCCGACCATTCGGCGGTATCGACAAAAAACTCGGCCAGCTCCCCGCCGATGTCGGCAAAGCCGCGCCCCACGGCGGCGGTCTTCCACACCCCGTCCACGAGAATTTCCAGCGTGCCCTCGGTGACGGCGGCCACGACCGGCATATGCCCCGCCATGACGCCCAGCCGTCCCTCCTCGGTGCCGAAGGTGACCTCCTGTGCGCGGGCGGACAAAAAGCGCTTGTCCGGGGTCAAAATCACGAGTTCAAACGTCTCGGGCATCGGCGTCTCCCTCCCGTCAGCGATTGACCTTGAGCTGTTCGGCGTGTTCGTAGACCTCCTCGATCGCGCCCTTCATGAAGAAGCACTCCTCGGGCACATCGTCGAGCTTTCCGTCGAGGATCTCGCGGAAGCTGCGGATGGTGTCCTTGAGCGGGACATAGCGCCCCTTGTACGAGGTGTAGGTCTCGGCGACAAAAAACGGCTGGGACATAAAGCGCTGGAGCTTGCGCGCGCGGCGGACGATGATCTTGTCGGCCTCGGCCAGCTCTTCCATGCCCAAAATGGCGATGATGTCCTGCAGCTCCTTGTACCGCTGGAGCATGACCTGCACGCGGCGGGCGGTGCGGTAATGGGTTTCGCTGACCGTCTCGGGCTCCAGCAGGCGCGAGGAGGATTCCAGCGGATCCACGGCGGGATAAATGCCCATTTCCACAATGCTGCGGGACAGCACGGTGGTGGCGTCCAGATGGGCAAATGTCGTGGCCGGGGCGGGGTCGGTCAGGTCGTCGGCCGGGACGTAGACAGCCTGCACCGAGGTGATCGAGCCCTTTTGGGTGGAGGTGATGCGCTCCTGGAGGGTGCCCATCTCGTTGGCCAGCGTGGGCTGATAGCCCACGGCGGACGGAATGCGTCCCAGCAGGGCGGAGACCTCGCTGCCGGCCTGCACAAACCGGAAAATATTGTCGATAAACAGCAGCACATCCTGCCCCAGCTCGTCGCGGAAATGCTCGGCCATGGTCAGCCCCGACAGGGCGACCCGCATGCGCGAGCCGGGCGGCTCGTTCATCTGGCCGAACACCATGGCGGTTTTGGAGATGACCCCCGATTCCTGCATTTCCAGCCAGAGGTCGTTGCCCTCGCGGGTGCGCTCACCCACGCCGGTAAAGACCGAATAGCCGCCGTGCATGGTGGCGACGTTGCGGATAAGCTCCATAATCAGCACGGTTTTGCCGACCCCCGCGCCGCCGAACAGGCCGATCTTGCCGCCCTTGGCGTAGGGGGCCATGAGGTCGATGACCTTGATGCCGGTTTCCAGCACCTCGGCGCTGCCGCGCTGCTCGGAAAAGGGCGGCGCTTCGCGGTGGATGGGCAGGCGGGTGGGGTTTTCCAGCGGCTCCTTGCCGTCCACGGGGTCGCCGAGGACGTTGAACACACGCCCCAGCACGGCCTCCCCGACCGGAACGCGGATGGCCTCGCCGGTATCCCGGGCCGCCGCGCCGCGCGAGAGCGAATCGGTCGAGTTCATCGCGACGCAGCGCACCGTCTCGTTGCCGAGATGCTGCAAGACTTCGGCGGTCACCGCGCCGCCGGGGGTGTCGATGACCAGAGCGTTGTACAATCTGGGCAGTTGGCCGTTTTCAAAGCACACGTCGATGACCGGCCCGATAATTTGCGTTACGCGCCCGAGGCTTCCTTCCAAAGCGTCCGACCGCCTTTCTTATTCTTCGTTCATCGAGGCCGCGCCGGCCACGATCTCGGTAATTTCCTGGGTAATCATGGCCTGACGGGCATGGTTGTACACCAGCAGCAGCGCGTCGAGCATGTCCCGTCCGTTGCGGATGGCGTTGTCCATGGCCGTCACGCGGGACGCCAGCTCGCTGGCCCACGCGTGGATCAGGCAGCCGTAAATAAAGCCCTTGAGATACTTGACAATCAGGGTTTCCAGCACGGCGTCCGGGCTGGGCTCAAACGCGGCCTGCCGCAGCGGGACGGGCGGATCCCCGAACACCTGCGGCTTCAGGGGAAACAGCCGCGATTCCGTGGGCTGGAGGCGCACAGTCGAGCGAAAATGCGTGTAGGCGATGTCGAAGGCGTCCACCTGACCCTCGTCGAACATCTGGAAAATCTGCTCGGCCAGCTCGCGGGCGGCGAACAGCGTCGGCGGCTCATAGGCCAGCGCCGGCGGCTCGAGCACGTCATAGCCCTTTTGGGTAAAATGGTTGCGGCCGACGTTGCCCAGCACGATCAGCCGGGACGCGGGCGCGTCCTTCATCGACTGCTCGACCGTCTTGACCACATTGCTGTTGTATCCGCCGGCCAGCCCCTTGTCCGAGGTGATGACCAGCAGACCGCGCCGGCTGGGCGTCATGCCGGTTTTGTCCAGATACCGGCTGGCCGCCTCGGGACAAAGGGTCAGCACCCCGGCGATGCTGCTGCGGATGCGCTCGTGATAGGGCGCGGCGTCGGCCAGCATCCGCTTGGCGCGCCCGATGCGGGCGGCGGCAATCAGCTTCTGGGCGTTGGAGATCTGCACGGTCTGGCGGATGCTCTTGATCCGGCTCAAAATGGCGGCGGTATTGTTCATCGGGCAGACCCCCTGACGGTGAGATAACAGAGAATGGATAACAGATAACAGATAGGAACGCGGGGGCATTCGCCCGGCGTATGCCTACCGTTGTTGTCCTCATTCCCCCACCCGTTTCGGCGAGACCCGGAGGGGCGCAGACCGAAACGGGGCCATACATTCCCCAGAAATTACCGGGGGTTCAGGGGGCAGATAGAGCCCCCTGACGGGGTTTCTTTGGTCACTTTCCTTGCCCCGGCCAAAGAAAGTGACGCCCCCGTCCTAATAGAAAAGAAAAAACGTTTACTGCGGCGCGGACGCCTTAAACTCCCGTTTGTACGCGTCGGCGGCGGCGCGGAGCTTCTCCTCGGTCTCGGCGGTAAAATCCCCCGACGCGCGAATGGCGGCGAGGATGTCCGGCGCGGTCTCCCTGACATGGGTCAGCAAACCGGCGTTGAACCGCGCGACGTCGAAAAACTCGATGCCGTCGAGGTAATCGTTCTTGGCGCAGAACAGGATGACCACCTGCTCCTCCATCGCCATGGGCGAATACTGCGGCTGCTTGAGCGAATCCATCAGCCGCGCGCCCTTGTTCAGGCGTGTCTGGGTGGCGGCGTCAAGATCCGAGCCGAGCTGGGAAAAGACCTGCAATTCCCGGTACTGCGCCAGCTCGATGCGCAGGGAGGAGGCCACTTTTTTCATCGCCTTGGTCTGGGCGGCGCTGCCGACGCGCGACACCGAAAGCCCCACGTTGACCGCCGGGCGGAACCCGGAGAAAAACAGCTCGGACTCCAAAAAAATCTGCCCGTCGGTGATGGAAATGACGTTCGTGGGAATATAGGCCGAGATGTCGCCGGCCAGCGTCTCAATGATGGGCAGGGCGGTAATGGAGCCGCCGCCCAGCTTGTCCGACAGGCGCGCGGCGCGCTCGAGCAGCCGGGAATGCAGATAAAACACGTCGCCGGGATAGGCCTCGCGGCCGGGCGGCCGCTTGAGCAGTAGCGACATGGTGCGATAGGCCACGGCGTGCTTGCTCAGATCGTCATAGACGATAAGGACGTCCTTGTGCTCGTTGTACATAAACTCCTCGGCCATGGCGCAGGCAGCGTATGGCGCGAGGAACTGGAGCGGCGCGGGATCGGAGGAGGTGGACGCCACGACAATGGTATTGTCCATCGCGCCGTGGCGGCTCAGGGTGCTGACAATCGACGCGACAAGGGACGCCTTCTGCCCGATGGCGACATAGATGCACAGCACGTCCTTGTCCTTCTGGTTGATGATGGTGTCCACGGCGACGGCGGTCTTGCCGGTTTGGCGGTCGCCGATGATGAGCTGGCGCTGTCCGCGCCCGATGGGCACCATGGCGTCCAGCGACACCAGCCCGGTTTGCAGCGGCACGCTGACCGGCTGGCGCTCGGTGACGCCGGAGGCCAGCGCCTCGACGGGGCGGGTCTTGTCGGTGACGATTTCGGGGCCGCCGTCCAGCGGACGCGCCAGCGGATTGACCACCCGGCCCAGCAGGGCGCGGCCGACCGGCACCTGGGTGGTTTTGCCGGTGCGGCGCACCTGCGAGCCCTCGCGGACGTTGACACCGGAGGAAAACAGCACACAGCCGACATTGTCCTCCTCCAGGTTGAGCGCCATGCCCATATCGCCGCCCTCAAACTCCAGCAGCTCGCCGCTCATGCAGCCGTCCAGCCCGTAGACGCGGGCGATGCCGTCGCCGATCTGGATGACCGAGCCGACCTCGGCCAGATCGCGCGTGTTGTCGCTTTGCTCCAATTTTTCCAGCAGCAGCCTGCTGAGCTCTCCCGTATTGATCGACATATGCATTCTCCTTACCGGCCGGCGGGCAAAAGCCCGTCCATCCGTGACCGAAGTGAATGATCCAGAACCAGACTGCCGCATTCGGCGACAAAACCGGCGATCAGCCGCTTGTCAATGACAACGCGCACCGGGATCCTTTCTTGCTGGGCGGCGGGCACCAGCCCCCGCCGGACGAAATAGCCCCGCAACGAGTCCAGCATGGCGGGCGGCGGCGCGTACGGAATGCGCAGCAGCACCTCCATGGCCGCCGTTTCGCGGGCGGCGAGGTCGGCGTACCGCCGGACAATGGCCGGCAGCGCCTTCATTTTCCGCCGGCGCACCAGCAGACACAAAAACTCCAGCGTCAGCGCCGAGACCTGTCCGGCCAGCACATCGCGCAGGATGGGCTCCTGCCGCGCCGACGGGACGGTGGGATTGCGGAAAAACGCCCCGTGGGTCAACAGCGGCTCCTGTACGGCTTTCAGCTCCTCGAGCACCCGCTCGATTTGTCCCTGCGCCGCGGCGGCTTTGAGCAGGGCGCGCGCCAGTCGCGCTTCGGGCGCGCTCATGTGCGGCCGCCTTCCCGGAACAGGACGGATTCGATAAAGCGTTCGTTGGCGTCGCCGTCCATGCGCTCCCCGATGAGAACGCCGGCGGCGGTCAGCGCGGCGGCCACCATTTCGGCACGGGCGTCGCGCACGATGCGGTCGCGTTCGCGCCCGGCCTGGGTACGCGCCGTGGTCAGGATGGCGCGGGCCTTTTCCTCGGCCTCGGCGACAATCCGGTCGTATTCCTTGCCGGCGCGGACGCGCGCGCCCTTCATCTGCTCGGCGGTGACCCGATCCAGCTCGGTGTCGAGCTCGGTGCGCCGGGCTTCCATCTGTTTCTTTTCGGCCTCGATGGCGTCGGCGTCGCGCAGCGCCGTCTCAATCCTTGTCTGCCGCTGGTCAAGGATTTTGTTGACCCGGCCCCAGAGGATCTTCCGCAGCACCAGAATCAGCACAACAAGGCTGAAGGCGACGAAGAACCATTCGGGGATATAAAAGTTGAGCAGATTCATACGCCGCCTCTTATATCTTCGAGAACAGCATCAGCGCGACCAGCAGGCCGTAAATGGCGCAGGCTTCGGCCAGCACCATGCCGAGGAAGGACAGGCTGCGGATCGAGCTTTCTTTTTCGGGTTGCCGGGCGATGGCTTCGGCGCCCTTGCCGGCCGAGATGCCGACGCCGAGGGCGGCTCCTATACTGGTGAGAACCGCGATTGCCGCTCCAAGTGCTGCCATTGACATAACTGTTACCTCCCAATAATTTCAATCCATATTACGATCATTCCACCGCTTCGCCGATGTAGAGGGTGGTCAGATACACAAAAATAAAGGCTTGCAGGACGCCGTCAAAGATGTCGAAGTAGGCGGAAAACGGCGCGGCGACCGGCGGCAGAAAGGCCAGGATAATCTCCATGATGAGAAACGCCGCGAGGATGTTGCCGAACAGCCGCAGGCAGAGCGAGAGCGGCTTGGTGGCGTATTCCATGATCTTGAACGGCGCCATGACCGGCATCGGCTGGACGAGGCTCTTGGCCCAGCCCTTGAAGCCCTTGTACCGGAAGGACGCGTAGATGACCACGACGATGCTCATGACGGCCAGCGTGCCGGTGACGTTGATGTCCTTGGTGGGCGGGTAGAGATGCAGCCCCGGAATAAAGTTGAACAGCGCGATGAGGTTGGACAGGCCGAGATAGAGCAGCATGGTGCCCACAAAGGGGACGAAGGCGCGTCCGTGGTGGCCGATGGCGTTTTTGCAGAGGTTGTTGACCGTCTGCACCAGCCATTCGATGATCACCTGCCGCTTGCCGGGCTTGTCGGCGCTGAGCTTGCGCGTAAAGAAAAGAGAAAGGGCGATGAGCAGCCCCATGACAATCCAGGTCACCACGACGGTATTGCCGATTTCGATCTCATGGCCGAACAGGGTAAACCGAAACAAAACAAGGCGTTCCAGCTTTTCAAACACATGCTCCAGCAAGTTCCCATCACCTCCGGCGAATAGTGGGCGGGGCGTCCCGGACGGGACAATCCCGGTGCGCGTCTTGACTTGTGACCGTCTTTATTGCATAATAAGCACGGAAAAGGGTGCGCGGACACGGGTGGTTACAGAGTGTCCGTATATATGATACGTAAATATGCGCAGACTTTCTATAAAGAAACAGTAAAGAACCGGCCTATGATATAAATTTTCTATAAAGCAAATGCAAAAAGGGAGGAGCCGGCCATGAAAAAGTCCGCCTTTTTGGATAGTTTGTACACAGTCGCCGTCCTCGCGGCGGCGATGCTGCTCGCCGAGCTGCTGGCGTTTTGGGGGGCGGCGGCCGAGAGCGCGGCCGTCCTGTACATGCTCGCGGTGATTATTGTTTCCCGAATTACCGCCGGCTATGTTTACGGGGCGATCTCGGCGGGTTTTTGTGCGCTGGGGTATGATTTTCTGGTGTGCGAGCCGCGCATGGGTTTCGGCTTTACGGCGGAATTTTTCATCGTGCTGGCGGCTTTGCTGCTGGCCGCCGGGATCACCGGCGCGCTGACCGGCCGTCTGCGGACACAGGCGCGGCTCTCGGCCGAGCGGGAGCACCGGGCGAATCTTCTGTTTGAAATCAATCAAAAGCTGCTGGCCTCCGGCGACCGGGACGCCATCCTGCGTCTGACCTGCGCCTATCTGGTCGAGCAGCTGCACCGTCCGGCGGCGGTGTATTCCGCGCCGCCCGGCGCGGCGGCGGCAGTGATTGTCTCCCCGGACGGGGAGGGCTATGCCGGACTATTTGATCTATCGGAAGAAAAGGCGCTGGTGTTGAGCCTTTTTGAGGAAAAAGAGGATAAATTTTTTTCAGACATGTCGGAAAACGGGGTATTTTATCGCCGAATCCATTCAAAACGCAGCATTATGGCGGTGGCGGGCGTGCTGTGCGCCGACGCGCCGATGACCGACGAGGAACTGAGTTTTGTGGATTTTTTGTTCGGTCAGGTGGCGCTGGCGCTCGAGGTGCAGCACATCGCCGAAATGCAGCGTCGCACGATGGTGGAGTCGGCGCGTGAAAAAATGCGCGGCACGCTGCTCCACGCCATTTCGCACGATCTACGCACGCCGCTGACCGGGATTTTGGGGGCCAGCACGGCCATTTTGGACCAAAAAGAGCTCCCGATCCAAACGGTTCGGGAGCTGTCGGCCGATATTCGGGACAATGCGCAATGGCTGATCCGCCTGGTGGAGAACATCTTGACCGTCACCCGCATTTCGCGGGAGGACATGAAGGTGGCCAAAGCCCCCGAGGCGGCGGAGGAGGTTGTCTCGCAAGCGATTGCGATTGTCCGCCGGCGGTATCTGACGGCCAATATTCAGGCGCATATTCCCCACGAGCTGCTCATTGTGCCGATGGACGGGACGCTGATCTGTCAGGTGCTCATCAATTTGCTGGAAAACGCCGTCAAAAACTCCGAGGAGGGGCGGCTTATCGAGGTGCGGCTGAAAAAACAGGGCGACGGGGCGCGGTTTGACGTGGCCGACAACGGCCGGGGGCTGTCCGCGCGGTTTTTGGAGACGCTGTTTTCCCCCGACAGCGCCGAGGAGGCGCTCATCATGGACGCCAGCCGCGGCGTGGGCATCGGCCTGTCCATCTGCAAGACCATCGTCACGGCCCACGGGGGCGAAATCAGGGGACAAAACCGGGAGGAGGGCGGCGCCGTGTTCACCTTTGTGTTGCCGCTGGGAAACGACCATGGAAAATAACATCCAAATTTTGATCGCCGAGGACGAGCGGATCATCAAAAATTTTTTGTCGGCCATTTTGGAGTCCAGCGGCTACCGTCCGCTCATCGCGTCGAGCGGCAAGGATGTCCTGCCCATGCTGATGTCGCACAATCCCGCGCTGCTGCTGCTCGATCTGGGCCTGCCCGAGGCGGACGGCATGGAGGTGCTGCGGCAGCTGCGGCAGTGGTCGGACATTCCGGTGATCGTCGTCTCGGCGCGTCAGCGCGAGGAGGACAAGGTGGCGGCGCTGGACGCCGGCGCCAACGACTATATCACCAAGCCGTTCGGCAACGCCGAGCTGCTGGCGCGCATCCGCACGGCGCTGCGGCTGCGGGAGCAGATGGGGAGCCGGCTTGAGCCCGGCGACGGCGTGTTTGTCACCGGGGCGCTGTCGGTGGATTACGCCAAGCGGCTGGTGCGCATGGGCGAGCAGCCGGTGCATCTGACCCCGATCGAATACAAAATCGTCACCCTGCTGGCGCGGCACGCCGGCAAGGTGCTGACCCACGACCATATCATCCGGGAGGTCTGGGGGCCGTACGGCGGCGACAGCCAGATCCTGCGGGTCAACATGGCCAACATCCGGCGCAAGCTGGAGCCAGACCCGGCCGACCCGCAATATATCCAGACCGAGGTCGGCGTGGGATATCGGATGGCCGACGGGGGTTGACAGCTTGCGTTCTCTATGCTAGAATCTTTGAAAGATATTTTTGTGCAAAACGTTGGAAAGGACAGGCTGCCCTATGAATCTCATGCTTACAGCGGCTGTTATTATGTTTAGTCTTGTTATTATTCTGAACAAGGCTTATCATGCTGCGCCGCAAGGAGTGAGATTTTGATTCCATAAATCAACATCTTACACCCTCGCAGCAGCGGCTGCGGGGGTTTATTTTTTGCACTTAAATATCTTAAAATTTTGTGAGGATGGTTTACATGGAAAACAAACAATGGGCAAATCCAACCCCGGCCGGACTGGTCGCGCTCGCGGTGGCATGCTTCGGGTTCTTCGCGCTGTTAACCGGGCAGGTGACCAAGGGTGCGCTGCCGCTTCTCGGCTGCTTTTTAATCGGCGGGTTTTTTATTCAGCTCGTGGTGGCCCTGCTGGATTTAAAGGCCCAGAATACCGCCGGCGGGAATACGTTTTTATACTTCAGCGCCTATTTTATGCTCGTGTCCGGCGCGGAAATGTTTCTGAAGTATTTTTGCGGCGGCCTCGATACCCGTATTGACGGCTGGGCCTGGCTCTGCCTGATGTTGGTCGTCGCCCTGTGGACCCCGGCGTTTTTCAAATCCCCCGCCATTTTATTCCTCATTGTGGCCGTCCTCAATGTCGCCGTCCCCTGCATCGCCTTTTCTGATTTGAAGCTTTTCGCCCCGGAGGTCAACCAGGCTCTGTCCGCCGTCGCCGGGTGTGCGCTCCTGGTTTGCGGCATCCTGGGGATTTATCTCTCGGCCGCCATCATTGTAAACACCACCTTTGAAAAAAATATTTTCCCCAATCCAAAGCCTTTTTACAAGGGGACAAAATAACAATACATAAAAGGGGGGCTCGACGGTTCGAGCCCCCCTTCGCGCATCAAATCCTCACAGGTCTATTTATCCGTGTCTCCCAAGAAAAACAGCTTGACAAACAATTTTGACCTGTATTATAATAAACAGGCCGCGTATTTGTGGCCCCGTAGTTCAGTTGGTTAGAACGCTAGCCTGTCACGCTAGAGGTCGACGGTTCGAGCCCGTTCGGGGTCGCCATTTTTCCGCCGCCCACCGCGGGCGGCCGGCGCGGTAGCTGCTCTCATAGCTCAGGCGGCAGAGCGCGTCCTTGGTAAGGACGAGGTCACCAGTTCGAATCTGGTTGAGAGCTCCAGAGAATATGGCTGTACGCCTTGATACAAGCGACTCTCCGCCTTAACGGCGGGAGTCGCTTGTATCATTTTCCGCTCTAAAACGGGCGCCCGTTTCAAACGCCTGCGCTTCCATGCAACCGCTCCGCATACATCGCGCAGCGCTCATTCGCGTCCGTCGCCGCCGGCCCTGCTGCTTAAAACTTTGTGCCTATATGCCAGTTGTGCGATCCGGATATCGACGCGACAAAGAGACTGACCTTGTACCGGAGCGTAAGCTCGGCGTCCATTCTGTAGTTGCCGTCATAGATAAACGAGCCCTGTGCGCGTCCGTAGATATTGATGATATCGCGCTTTCCGAAAAACCAGATGCCGCCCTTGATCTGGCCCTCGGCCCAGAGCGTGTACTCAAAGTAATTCGGCCCGTCCGAAACCCATTTGATTTCCCCGTATGTTCCATAGCGCAGATATCCGCTCGCGTACACGATGCCGAAGTCAAGGCTCAGCCCGGCACCCGCTTCCATCTTCCACATGGCGCACATTTCGGATTCGGAAATCTTGAAGCCCAGACCCGCCCCGACCTCAAAGATACCCAATACTTTTCCGGCCTTCAGCGTTTCCGGATAGCCAAGGTACAGGCCAAACAGCGCCGGTCTTGTGCCAACCTCAAGCCCAATGCTTCCGCTCACGGTGAATATGCCGCAGGGAATGTCCTTGAGTGTCACCGAAACGGACAAATACCGTCTGGGATGGTCGTAGCAGAGCGACGCCGCGGCGATCAGATTGTATTCGTCAAACGTCGTTTTGGCCCAGAGCTCGCCGCCGGCCGATATGATAGGCCCGGAGGCGATGTACAGGCAGGCGTCCTTGAGCATCACCGTATCGCCCATTTTGATCGTGCCGATGACGGCGATGCCGAACGTCGAGTCTGCCTCCCTGTGCACCTTGATATCCTCCACATATTTTTTCATTTCCTCCGACGTGCGGATTTTATTCAGATTCTCAACCTTCGTAATATCCGTCGGGAGCTCCACATTGCGGTGAAACAGCGCGGCGAACTGCGATACCTTCATGACGCCGAGATCGAGATCTTCCTTGACGGAATTCGCGCCCACGACATAATAACAGCGGCTGTTTGCGATGTCATACCCGAAACGTACGGTCATGTCTACCCCGGCGTTTTTCAGGGAATCCAGCAATCCGAAGCTGAGCGTATCCGCGTTGAACTCGATCAAGCCCTGGCCGAGCATCCCGACGTCGATATATTTTTCGAGCTCTTTCATGAGCTCCTTTTTGTATTTTTCAAGCGTCTCGGAAAGCTCCTTCTTGTATTTCTCATATTCACCCTTGAGCTCGTTGACCGCATCGCCGACATATTGATCCATCGCTTCCTGCGCCTGCTTTTTAAGGGCCTCGGCCTGCTCTTTTGCCAACCCCTTGACCTGATCCTCGACCTGCTTTTTATATTGGGCGACCTCCTCCTCAAGGGCTTTTTGATATGCCTTGACCTGCTCCTCCGCCGCGCCTTTGAACTTGCTTATGTCGGGGATCTCGGGCATGGGCGGCAGCGTGGGAATCCCGCCCGCTGACAGCGGCATGACCTCAAAGCCCTGCCCGCTGTTTGGCGCGCTTACGCCCGACGCGCCCTGCTGCGCGGATTCCCCCGCCGGCGTGAGATTTGGTCTCAGCGCGCCCTTGAGGTCGGTGGCGTCGTCAAAATTGGCGCTCAGCACCGTGACACACTGTTCATACAGCACCTTGGGGTTGATTGTTTTTTTGCGGCAGTCGAGTTTGATGACGTCGGTGTTCTCTTGCCCCAGCGGAATATTGTCCGCCAGCACAGTTGCGCCGGAAAGGGTGAGATATGTCGCGTGTCCGGACAGCGGCACGGCGAAAACACCCCCGCCGCGCTTTATTTGCTCCGGGGTTTTGCTTTGAGAGTACTCCAGATGCAGCGTCCGCACCTCCATGGTAAAGCCCTGGAAGGTGACGTTGGCCGGCTTTGAGAGTGTGACCTTGCCGTATTTCATCCACGAGTCGCTGTCAAGGCCGAGGGCCTTTTGATTGTTGTACTTGTCTTTTGTGTCCTTGTCGGCAAGGCTCCAAAATTCCCGATTGGTCATCTCCCGTTTCGGCGGGACGATCATGTCGGTAAACGCAAGCGGTTCCGCGCTTCGAACCTCGTCGGTGGAGAGCGTCATTTCTCCGTGGAAGTGCATCCCGTCGGGCTTGAAGAAACCGCCGCCTATCCTCATATCGATGCCCGCGCCGCTGGCGGCTTCGATCAGCGTCGGCGCGACCGAGCAGAGAAATTCGCCCGCCCTTCCATTTTCGTTGTCCGTTTCGTTGGTATACAGCTTGGCGTTGACCCATTCGTTGTTGAACAGCTCGAGCCTAACCTTCGCGTTGATTTCGAGGCTGACCCGATTGGCGTACATATCCAGCAGGCAGTTGTATACCATGACGTCCTCAAAGCCGCCGAGCGCGCTGCCGAAATTGGCCGCGACGCCCTCGTTGTTGTACAGATATGTCTGGTAGCTGAACCCGTTGAGGTCGTAAATCATCTCGCCGGGCGCGAGGTCAAACGTGATGGTTTCATTGTTGTTTCCCTGAATAAACGCCGGCGGCAAGCCCACCGTTCCGCCGTGCACCACGAGCCCCACCCAGAAACTTTTCTGGGTTTCCATCGGCAGCATGGTTTCCTTGTTCATGTATTCATTCGGTGCGCGTTCGCCCCACACGCTTTCCGGCGGGATATACGCGTCCCGGTCGAGGTCCACGCTCACCCTTGTCGGGGCGACGACGGTGGCCTGCTCGCGCTGTGTCGCAAGGTCCAAATTGCGGTTGGTCACGCTGGTCGGCGTCAGCGTGGCCTCCGCCATCGTGAAGCCCTTGCCGCTCCAGTTCTCGACATGAACGTCCGCATAGGAGCACAGCTCCTGCAACGCGTGGTCTTGCGGCACAATGAGCAGTGCGTTCTGCTGCACCTTCTGCCCGAATTTGTTGAGGCAGTCGTTGAGCGCGTAGTCCCCTCCCGACACCCCGGAGGCGGCGGCCAGCTCATCCATCTCGTTTGAGTCGGGATGCCCGGTGTATACGCCCGCCGCGCCGAAGTCCGGGTCGGCGGCGCTCAGGGCCGCGTTCTCAAACGGGAGAATGAGCCTGCCCTGCAGCGTGCCTGACGCAAGGGCGATCCCCCTGTCGTACCTGACCGTGGCCTTGCCGACCCTCAGCCCGGCGCCGCCCGGCACGAGCAGCTGGAGAAACTGCTCCGTACCCGGCTTTGTAAAAAATTCCGCGGTCATTTTGCCCTGCCTGTCAAACGCCAAATAGCTGCGCTCCAATTGAAAAGACTCATTGTTCAGCGTCTCGAGATGCGATTTCATATAAATTTCTTCGGCGTCCATCTGGATAAAATACTCACTGTCCGTCCCGCCGGCGCCCAGCGCGATGTGGCAGGTGTTCACGCCCTTGAACGTGAATTGCTCGTAGCGGAAATCCGATATGCCGGAAATCCCGATATAGCCCGGATGCAGCTCCGCGTCCATAAACTCAATCGCGTGCAGGCTGCCGACTATATTTTGGCCGCCGGTTGTACTTTTGACATAACCGCTGACAACAGCCCGGTTTGCTTGCGGCGTGATATTCATACTGGCGATTGTGATACCGAGCTCCGGAATCTCAAAGGCTTTGGTGATATAGAGGGCGCCTTCGGTAATGGTATATCCGTCAATTCCGCTCTTTATGGTCGCCCGGGCGATGTCCACCGGTATTCCGCTTGGTCCGATATCCAGCGTGGCCGTGCCGTACAGGGCGTCACTGCCGGGCGTTTCCCGCGACAGGACGACGTTTTTTAGCATGAACGTGTTTCCTCCCGCCCTGACATACAGCTCGCCGTACAGCTCGGCCGGGCTGCTGTTTGGCGTCTGGGCGGCCCGCAAAGGACGCGCGGGAGAATAAGATTCGGGAGAACGTCATGTTTTTGAAGCATCTTTCTCGCTTCTTCATGGCTTTATGTTTTCCGGTTGGCTGCGAGTTGCTGGCTCGAGGCGGTGT
>JAVBOJ010000005.1:0-4782 GCA_031550755.1 Oscillospiraceae bacterium | reverse complement strand
TATCGTCAGGTCACGCAGGACGGCCACAGCGGCTATTCGGTAGAGACCTACCGCATCATCAAGGACGGAAGCGGCCAGCAGCTCTCCCGCACACTGGAGGCCAAGAGCAGGTATAACAAAACGGATCAGATTATTGAGATCGGCGCGGAAAGCACCGTGCCGCCCGTCACGCCGACACCGCCGGTGACGCCGCCGCCCAACGTCGAGCCGACCACGCCGGTCGTCGCGCCGACGCCGACGGTCGATCCGTCGCCGGAGATTCCGAGCCAGACGCCGCCGGGCGAGATCGTCCCGCCCATCGACCCGCTCCCGTCGGCCACCGAGTGAAATAAGCAAAGGAGGTCTGGGATATCCAGACCTCCTTTTTGTATTCTCTTACAGCAGCACCGAGCTCCCTGCGAGCCCCTCGGCGGCGACCGTGACCCGCGCACCGTTTCCGGCCTTTACCACCGCCTGCGCCAGCCCGTGAAAGGCTCTGCGAACCGGGCCGTTCGGCGGCATGTGATCCGACGGGTCTCCGTTGGCGGTGCCGAGGATTTTTCCGCTGTCGGTTTCAAAGGTGAGCGGTTGGCCGCCGTCCGGCACGACCAGCCCGTTTTCGTCCACAATCTCCGCCCGGAGCATGGCGATGTCATGCTCCCTGTAATCGACCGACAGCCGCACGGCGGCGGGTGCGCCCGTCGTCCGGATGCACTCTTCCGCAACCTGGACGCCGTTTTTATAGCCGACGCCGGACAAGATCCCCGGCTCGTAGGCCACCTGCTCCCAGATGAGGTAGCTGTCCCGCTCCATGGCCTTTTTGCCGAGAGAACGGCCGCCCACATAGAGCTCGACCTCGTCGCAGTTGGAGAATACGTAAATGTCCTTGACGTCGCCCGCGTTCCAGTTCCAGTGCGGAAAGATGTGCAGCACGTCCTCGTCCGACCACCATGCCTTGTAGTAGTAGTAAAAATCCTTCGGATAGCCGCAGAGATCCATGGTGCCGAACTGTGAGCTGATGGCCGGCCAGGCGTACGGGGTGGGCTCGCCGTAATAGTCGAAGCCCGTCCAAAGAAACAGGCCGCTCATCCAGTCGGGACGGCAGACCTGCCACTGCTCCGCCCCCTTCATATACGAATCGACTGTTTTGTCCAGAATGGACAGATGACAGTTGGCCGCGTCGGTCCGGTAGCAGCCCCGGGTGGACTTAAAGGTGCCCTGTTCGGTGCATACCATCGGCTGATGGGGGAATTCCTCGTGATGCGGACCCCACATGACGTGCTGATAATTGAACCCGGCGACGTCGAGCTGTGTGGAGATGCCCGACACCGCGTGTACATCCCGGATGGGCAGCCTGTTTTTCAGATCCCACATCAACAGCGCCATGGTGACCGGCGTGTGCGGGTCAAGCCGCTTGATGTGCCGGATCATCGTCCCAGCAATCAGGGTGCCCTGCGGCGTCGTCTGGGACTGCGCCTCCTCGTTGCCGATGGAATAGAGGATGACGCAGGGGTGGTTTCTGTCGCGCTTGACAAGGCATTCGAGCTGCTCCAGATCCTCGCGCGCGCTGGACAGGAGCCGGGTTTCGTCCATGACGAGCATCCCCATTTCGTCGCACGCGTCGAGCAGCTCGGGCGTCGGCGGGTAATGGGAGGTTCTGTAAGCGTTGCAGCCCATATCTTGCAGGCGTTTGATCCGGAATCTGTACACCTCGTCGGGCAGGGCCGTGCCCAGACCGCCGTGGTTTTGGTGGCAGCACACGCCCTTGAGCTTTGTTTGTATGCCGTTTAACAAAAAGCCCCTATCGGCGTCAAATCGGATGTCCCGTATGCCGAAGCGGGTGGACAGCTCGTCCACCGCCTCCCCACCCACATACAGCGTCGTGGCCGCCCGGTACAGATGCGGATGCGCGGTGTCCCACAGCTTTACGTTGTCCATCGCGAACCGGAAAAGCGCCGTGCCGTCAACACTGCGCTGCTCCGCTTCTCCCACAACCGCGCCGTCCGGCGAGAAAACGGTCGTCACCAGCGTCGCGGCGTCGCAGTTTTCCAGCTCGGGGCGCACGTTGACAACGGCGCTTTTTTTTGCCAGATCCACCTCGCACCAGACAAAGGTGTCGGCTATGTGCGCCGGCGCGACCTTTAGCAGATAGGCGTGCCGGTATATGCCGCCGCCCTCGTAAAACCAGCCCTCGGCCTGCCGGGCGTCGGCCTTGACCGAAATGAGGTTGTCCCCGCCGTAGTTGATAAAATCGGTGATGTCATAGACGATCTTTTTATACCCGCTGCGCTCGCTGCCGATAAAAAACTCGTTCAGATACGCCGCGCTGTCCCGGTAAATGCCGTCAAACACGAAGTATATTTTCCGACCCTTGTCCGACGCGGGGACAAAAAAATGCTTCCGATACCAGCCGACCTCTTTTTGAAACGACCCGGCGGTCGTGTGGATGTTGTTCACGTCCTCCATGGCGGGGATGACGTTGTCGCCGTCAAATTCCTTTTCATGGTAGGGCACGGGGATGGTTTCGATGAGAAAATCGTGCGGCAGATCGACCTCGCGCCACGCGGCGTCGTCAAAGCTTCTGCTTTCCGGGCCCTGGTTCCAGGAGCCGGACTTGCCCCACGCCCATCGGTTTCGTATGGATACGATGTCTCCGAGATGGAATTTCCACCCCGCGTCCATGGATATTTTTTCGCGCATTGTCCATGCCTCCCTGCTTGTAATAGAGATGGAGCCATCTTATCACAAACGCACAAAAAATACCAGCCAGAGAGGGATTGTGACTATACTTTATACCGTTTCCTTGATATAATTTCAGCAATGAACAAAAATCAGGGAGGCGCATCACCATGAAACTACCGGATCAGAGACTTTGCATCTTTTTATCCTTCACGGGCAACGCCGAGCAAGCCATGCGTTTTTATGCCGACAAGCTGCCCGGCGCACAAGTGGAGTCGCTCACGTTGTACGAAAAAAGCGCGGAAATGGGCGACGAGGGGAAGGTCTTAAACGGCGTACTGTCGCTGTTGGGGCAGAAAATCATGTTCATGGACATGGGGGCGGGCTATCCCGCGCCGCCGTTTAACTGGTCGAGCTCGCTGTTGATAAACAACACGGACGAAGCCGAGTTTGACGCCTGTTTTGCCGCCCTGTCCGAGGGCGGAACGGTCATGATGGGGCCGGAGCCGGTCATGCACATGCGAAAATGCGCGTGGGTAACCGACAAATTCGGCGTGACGTGGCAGCTTGTCTGGGAGTGATCCCTAGATGTTGCCCAATTGCCGGCATCAGAAAGGGTCAAGCAGGTATTCACCTGCTTGACCCTTTTTTACCCTTTATCGCCGCAGGCGGCGTTAATCTTTCCGGCCATCGGAGAGGGCTTTCCGCTTTCCAGCTTTTTGAGATAAGCATTCATCGCCCTGCCCTCATAGAGCTTCGGGAGCATGTCAAGGAGGTCGGATTTTTGGTTGAACCCCCAGCTCTCATAGAGTTCCTTTCGCTGCTCGACCGCAGTTTCCGACTCCATATACGCACTTCCGTAAATTTCCGGATTTTGGCCGGAGGAGATATAGACAGGCGCGCAACAGGCGATAAACCATTTCACGGTATCGGGATAATTTCTTTTTCAAGAAAGCGCGACCAATTGCCGGCGCTCCACCTGTCGCCAGAAGCCACTCCACTTTATCGGACAGCCCCGGAAATGTTTCATCCTCCAGCTCGTAATAATTCAGCTCGCCTTCCTCATAAAATTAGACCATGGTGGTGCGGCTGGTCACATCCTCGACAATCGGCTCCTTGATATAGACATCAAAAACGTCGTTGATGTCTATATCATCATGTTCTCCGTCAAGCTCAATGTGCAGGCGATCTTCATAAACCGCTATGTAGCTGCGGTTCTTTTTGAAAAGCTTTTCACGGCGGGGGACGCCTTCGATTTCAAACAACATACTTGACCCTCCATAAGTCTGCCTCATGCGTTCGCCACCGCCGAAATCGGTTTTCAAGGCAAAAAAACGCTGCAAACCGTTCGGTTGCAGCGTTTTGTGTGGTGGGCCTTCAGGGACTTGAACCCGGGACCAATCGGTTATGAGCCGACCGCTCTAACCAGCTGAGCTAAAGGCCCGTATAAAACTACCGCCACCCGAAGTGTGGCGGTAGTTTTGGCTCCTCAAGTTGGACTCGAACCAACGACCCTGCGGTTAACAGCCGCATGCTCTACCGACTGAGCTATTGAGGAATATGGTGTCGGCGTCTACCTATTTTCCCGGGCCGTTGCCAGCCAAGTATTTTCGGCGTAGATGAGCTTAACTGCCGTGTTCGGAATGGGAACGGGTGGACCCTCATCGCTATCGGCACCGACTAACTCTTCTTTTTATTAAAAAAGAAAAGTAAGCAAAAGAAAAACGAAACCTTCCAGATCCATTTTTCTTTTCTTTACCGTTCTCTTTTCAGCGGTTTGTTGCTCAAAAAGGAATGGTGACCCGTAGGAGAATCGAACTCCTGTTTGCGGCGTGAGAGGCCGCCGTCTTGACCGCTTGACCAACGGGCCATTTGGTGCGCCTTCAGGGACTCGAACCCAAGACCCGCTGATTAAGAGTCAGCTGCTCTACCAACTGAGCTAAAGGCGCAAATCTTCCTTTTTCAGCGAGACGCGTAACGTTTTCGCGCCCTGAAAACCGAATAGCGAAGGCAGGGGTGAACATTGAGGCGGAACGTGCTGTTTGCCCACATAGTTTGTGGTGCTGGTCAAGTCCTCGGCCTATTAGTACCGGTCAGCTGAACATGTTGCCATGCTTACACTTC
>JAVBOJ010000080.1:0-8630 GCA_031550755.1 Oscillospiraceae bacterium | reverse complement strand
GTAGTCGATCTCTTCGGGATCGCAGTTGGTATCGACAATGGCGACAATGGGAATGCCCAGCTTGTGCGCCTCGGCGATGGCGTTGCGCTCCTTGCGCGGGTCGATGATAAACAGCGCACCGGGCAGACGGCGCATTTCCTTGACGCCGCCGAGATATTTTTCCAGCTTTTCGATCTCGCCGCGCAGCTTGATAACTTCCTTTTTGGGCAGCATATCAAAGGTGCCGTCTTCCTGCATCTTTTTGATCTGGGCGAGACGATCGATCCTGCGGCGCATGGTTTTGAAGTTGGTGAGCATTCCGCCCAGCCAGCGGGCGTTGACATAATACATGCCGACCCGTTCAGCTTCCTCGCGGATGGCGTCCTGCGCCTGTTTTTTGGTGCCGACAAAGAGCAGGGTGCCGCCGTCAACCGACAGATTGCGCACGAACATATAGGCTTCTTCCAGCTTTTTGACGGTCTTTTGCAGGTCGATGATATAGATGCCGTTGCGCTCGGTGAAAATAAACTGCGCCATTTTGGGGTTCCAGCGGCGGGTCTGATGGCCGAAGTGGACGCCCGCCTCGAGAAGTTGCTTCATGGATACGACTGGCATTGACTTTTCCTCCTTTTGTTGTGCCCTCCATCCCGCGTTTTGCCGGGAACCACCTCAAAAATGAGGCACAGCGCGCCCGACCGCCGGATGTGTGTATTTTGGTCACTATGGTAGTATAGTATATTCTGCCCAGAATTGCAAGAGTTTCATTCCCGGAAATATAAAAAAACGGGCTTCCCGTGAGGAAAGCCCGTTTGTAACCGTTGACAAACAGGTTTGTCAACGAAAGCGGGAGCTTGGATCAGGCCGCTGAGGCGGCATGCAAAGAAAGGCTCCGCAGGAATGAATCCCGCGGAGCCTTGTGTTTTAATACTCTAGCAATATGCGTTTTATGCTTTTTTGGCTTTCACGGCTTTGAACACAAAGGCCGCGAGCGCCGCGCCGACCAGCGGAGCGACAATGAAGATCCACAGGTTGCTCAGCGCGTCGCCGCCGGCAAATAGCGCCGGGCCGATCGAACGGGCCGGGTTGACCGAGGTGCCGGTCAGCGGAATGCCCACGATATGAACGAACGCCAGCGTCAGGCCGATGACGATGCCGGCCACGCCGCCCTTGCCCTCGTCGGAGGTAACGCCCAGAATGGTAAAGATGAAGATGAAGGTCAGGATGACCTCGACGATCAGCGCGCCCATAACGTCCAGATTGCCGAGACCGTTGGAGCCAAGACCGCCCGTGGCGTCAAAGCCGATGTTGCCGGAGATGTACTTGAGAACGGCGGCGCCGGCGATGGCACCGATAACCTGGGAAATGACATAGGCGATGAAATCGGAGACGCTCATTTTTTTGCTCAGCAGCATGGCGAAGGAAACGGCGGGGTTGATGTGGCAGCCGGAGATGTTGCCGATGACATAGGCCATGGCCACGATGGAAAGGCCGAAGGCCAGCGCGACGGCCAGATGGCCGCCGTCCGGGGCGCAGCCCAGCAGCACGGCGCTGCCGCAGCCCATGAGGACGAGGACGAAGGTTCCGATGCATTCAGAGACATACTTTTTGATGTTTCCCAAATTCACTCTCTCCTTCTATTTTGGTTGAGACCGTGTCCAGTATAGTATATTGGGGCTGTCTTTGCAATATTATTTTTTCATTTTGTCGGGAAATAGGGAGTTCAACAACAAAACCGCCCCGAAGGACGGCTTTTTTGGCAGGGGCAGAAGGACTTGAACCCTCGGCATGCGGTTTTGGAGACCGCCGCTCTACCAACTGAGCTATACCCCTATATAAAAGGCTCCGGAAGAACGGAGCCTTCGGCTTGGTTGCGGGAGAAGGATTCGAACCCTCACAAACAGAGTCAGAGTCTGCCGTGCTACCATTACACAATCCCGCAAAATGCACCTTTTTCATTATACTCGTTCCGGCGCAAATGTCAAGGGAAATATCCGCATCAGCAGGAAGAATAATTCTTCAATACAGCCGCGCGATGACAAACTCAATGGCCCAATCGGGCAGCAGCCGCCGCAGACAGAGGATGAGCTTATAAGACCAGCCCACCGTCCGCCGGACAGGCGGGCGTTTTCGTTTGATCAGCCGCACAATCGCCCGGGCGGATTTATCCGGGCTGTCGCCGTGGCGCTCGTCATACTCCATCCGTTTGATGGCCTGCATACAGGCCTTCTCGTACGGGGAGCCCTCCGGCAGCGTCCAGTCACGCGCCGAGGTAAAGCCGGTTTTGGTGTCGCCCGGCTCGACAATACAGGCGCGGATGCCGAATTTTCGGCTCTCGACGCGCAGCGTCTCCACCACGGCCTCCAGCGCGAACTTGCTGGCCGAGTATTGCGACTGGAAGGGGATGCCGATGCGTCCGGCCACCGAGCCGACCACCGCGACCATGCCGCCGCCCCGGGCGCGCAAAGCGGGAAGCGTGAGCGACAGTGTGCGCAGCACGCCGAAATAGTTGGTGTCGAACTGCTCCCGCACGGCGTGCAGCGGCGTGTCCTCCACCGCGCCCGAGATGCCGAACCCGGCGCACAGCACCACCGTGCCAAGCTCGCCGTCGGTTTGTAAAACGGAGTCCACCGCCCGCCGGAGCGTCTCCTCATCGCGCACATCGCCGCGCAGTGGGATGAGCGCCCCGTCGCCCAGTTGTTCCGGAGCGCCGTCGGCATGGCGGGAAAGCGCCCAGACCCGATAGCCGTTTTGCGCCATCAGACGGGCGGTGGCCAGCCCGATGCCCGAGCTGCCGCCGGTAATCAGCGCCGTCCTGCCGTAGGGGAATTTTTTCATAACGCGACCTCCCGCAAAGGTATGACTCATATTATACACCGAATTTGGAAAGATAAAAGAAAAACCTGACCGGAGGATCTGCTGCATGAACGACAACCCGAAAAACCCCGAGGCCGTCGAGGCCGAAGCCCAACAGAAGGACACCCAGCGCGAGGATATTATCCAGATGGGGTCGGTGACGGCGCGGTCGTCGCGCGGCGTCATCCATTGCTTGACCATCGTAGGACAGGTAGAGGGCCACCAGATCCTGCCACAGCACAACAAAACCACCAAGTACGAGCATGTCATGCCGCAGCTGGCCGCCATTGAGGAGAGCGAGGAGATCGACGGGCTGCTCATCCTGCTCAACACGGTCGGCGGAGATATTGAGGCGGGGCTGGCCATCGCCGAGCTCATCCGGGGCATGAAAAAACCCACCGTGTCCCTCGTGTTGGGCGGCGGGCATTCCATCGGGGTGCCGCTGGCCGTGGCCGCGAAAAAGTCGTTTATCGCCCCGTCGGCCGCCATGACCATCCATCCGGTGCGGCTCAACGGGTTGGTCATCGGCGTGCCGCAGACCTTTACGTATTTCGAGAAAATACAGGAGCGCATCGTCCGGTTTGTTACCGAAAACTCCCATATGCCGGAGGAGCGCCTCAAGGAGCTCATGCTGCGCACCGGCGAGCTGGCCGCCGACGTCGGCAGCGTCATTTATGGGCCTGACGCGGTCAACGAAGGGCTGATTGACTGCCTGGGCGGTCTGTCCGACGCGCTGAGTTCCCTGCACGAGATGATCGATGAAAACCGGAAGGCCAAGGGCGAGGCTCAGGAAATCCCGCCGGAGGTATTGCAGTAATTACAGACTTTTCAGTGCCTCGGCGTCTTTCAGAAGGGTGCTCAGCTGCGCCTCAAAGGCGCTGCCGATCTCCTTCGCCCGCCCCATGTCGGCCCGGGCCGCCTCCAGCGTGGCACTGATCTGCCGTACGGTCTCGCTGATGTCGGCCACCGCCTTGTCGGTTTTGGCCGACAGCGCGCGTACCTCGCCGGCCACAATGGCAAAGCCCTTTCCGTGTGCGCCGGCGCGGGCGGCCTCCACCGAGGCGTTGAGCGCCAGCAGGCGGTTTTGGGTGGAAATATCCGAAATGGCGCGTAGCGACTGCCCGATCAGGGCGGTTTTTTGCGCCAGCTCCTCCATATGGCGTCCCACCGCCGCCCGCGCCGAGGAGTTCGCCGCGAAATCCTCCACCGTCTTCCGGCAGTTCTCGGCATGTGTTTTTGCCTCGCGGCGCAAGGCTGTCCACTGTTTTTCCTGCTCGGTCGGGATGGTGTGATTCAAAAAATGCAACTCCCTTGTCGAAAAAGTTTGATTTTTCCCATTCTACCACATGGATGTCTGTCCGTCAAACGGGAGAACTTTCAAAAAAACCCTTGCATTCCGCGCCGGGGTCTGCTACAATAATCTGCGTTGCATTGTTTTTATGGCAAGGAGGTGCAAAGTATGGCCAAATGCAGCATCTGCGACAAGGGCGTCGTTTTCGGCAACGCGATTTCCCACTCCCATCGGCGCTCCAACCGTCCCTGGAAGCCCAACGTCAAGCGCGTCAAAGCGCTGGTGGAAGGCTCGCCCTGCCATGTGTACGTATGCACCCGCTGCCTGCGTTCCGGCAAGGTCACCCGCGCCGTATAATTCTTTTGCTCATAAAAATACCCGGTCGCTCCTGGTAAGCGCCCGGGTATTTTTGTCATGTTTTGATGGGGCGGCGGGTCTTGCTGCGGCGGCGGTTCTTTTTTTTGCGGCGGCGCGGATTGAGCCGGGCCGTCGTTTTTTTGATGCCGCTGGCGGTTTTGTTTTTGATGCTGACCGTTCTGGTTTTGACGGTCTCGCCCTTTGTCTTGATGGTATCCAAAAGGGCGCGGCCCTTAAAGGAAAAGCGGCGCTCGGTCCCGGCCAGAATGCGCTTGATGTTTTCCCGGTGCATGATGATGACGATCAGCGAAATGACCGCCGAAACGGCCACGAAAATGGCGGTTTCGCGTCCGCCCCCGGCATGGAACACATACATGGCCACCGGGATGCCGGCCGCCGCCAGAATCGAGCCCAGCGACACCCAGCGGGTCAGCAGGGTGGCAATCAAAAAGACGCCCATGACGATGAGAAACGCCCGCCAGTCCACCAGCGCGACAATCGCGGCGGTGGTCATGACGCCTTTGCCGCCCCGGAATTCGAAAAATACCGGGAAGATATGCCCCACAATGGCCGCCACGCCGGCAATCAGCTTGCCGAGGTTTCCCTCTCCGGCGCCCGACAGCATCAGATAGCCGAACCAGACGGCCAGTGCGCCCTTGAGCAGGTCAAACAGCACGACCGGAATGGCCCATTTCTTGCCCATGACTCGGAACGCATTGGTACTGCCGGCGTTGCCGCTGCCGTACTGGCGGATGTCCACCTTGTGAAAGGTGCGCGACACCAAAATGGAAGAATTGATACTGCCCAGCAAATAGGAAATCACAACGATCAGTGCGATTCTCCACCACTCCATAGGAGCCCTCCTGATAGATAACGGATCATAGATAATAGATAATAGATAACAGATAGGGGACGGGGGTTTACGCTTCCTCGCCTCTTTGCCTGACCGTCATTTTGATTGGGGTGCCCTCCAGACCGAAGGTTGCCCGGATCTGGTTTTCGATATACCTCTGATAGGAAAAATGGAACAGCTCGGACTCATTGACAAACACCACAAAATTGGGTGGCGCGACGCCCGCCTGGGTCATATAAAACACCTTGAGCCGGCGGCCCCTGTCAGACGGCGGCTGCACCCGCGCCTGCGCGTCGGCCAACAGGTTGTTGAGCATCCCGGTGGTGATGCGCATGAGGCTCTGCTCGTGGACGTACTTGATGAGCGGAAACAGCCGGTCGATGCGCTGGCCGGTCAGCGCCGAGATGAACAAAATCGGGGCATACGGCATAAAGGCCAGCGCCTGCCGGACTTCCTCGCGCTTGAGATCCATGGTTTTGTCGTCTTTTTCGACGACGTCCCATTTGTTGACCACAATGACCGACGCCTTGCCGGAGTCGTGCGCCAGGCCGGCCACCTTGGTATCCTGCTCGGTGACGCCCTCCTGGGCGTCGATCATAATCAAGCAGACCTGCGCGCGCTCGATGGCCATTTGGGCACGCAGCACGCTGTAATGCTCGATGGCGTCGTGCACCCGGGCTTTTTTGCGCATCCCGGCGGTATCGATAAACAAAAACTTACCGTGCTCGTTTTCAAACTGTGAATCCACCGCGTCCCGCGTGGTGCCGGGCACATCGCTGACAATGACCCGCTGCTGACCCAGCACGCGGTTGAACAGCGAGGATTTGCCCACATTGGGCCGCCCGATGATGGCCACCCGCACCACGTCGTCGGGCTCCTCTTGGCCGTCATCCTCGGGGAAATACGCGAGACAGGCGTCCAGCAGGTCGCCGGTGCCGTGTCCGTGCAGCGCAGATACCGGCAGGGGATCGCCCAGCCCCAGATTGTAAAACTCGTACAGCCCGGGGTCATTGGAGCCGACGCGGTCGGATTTGTTGACCGCCAAAATGACCGGCCGTCCGGATTTGAGCAGCAGGGAGGCCACGTCCTGATCGGCCGCCGTCATGCCGGTTTTCATGTCGGCGACCAGCACCACCACATCGGCGCTCGCGATGGCGATGTTGGCCTGTTCGCGCATGAACCGCAGCATGGGCTCGCCCGCGCGCGGCTCAATGCCGCCGGTGTCCACCAGCGTGAACGCCCGCCCGCGCCATTCGCAGTCGGCATACAGCCGGTCACGGGTAACGCCCGGCGTGTCCTCGACAATCGACAGGCGGCGTCCGGCCAGCTTGTTAAACAGCAGGGATTTGCCCACATTGGGGCGGCCTACGAGGGCAACAATCGGTTTCGGCATTATTATATCACCAAACACAAAAATAAAATGACAAAATTGTAAATAAATTTATATTTTTTGGAAAATCGCGTCCAGCAGCGCCGCGCCGTCCGCCGGGACGGGCGTCACCGGAACACCCAGCGCCTGCGCCACATCGGTTGGCGTGAGGTCATCCAAAAACAGGTCGCCCTCGCGCCGCAGCATGGTTTCGGGAAACAGCACCCGCGCGCCGTTTGTTTGGCCGCGCAGGGCCTCGATCAGATCGCGCCCGCAGACAAGCCCCGCCACGTCCACCTGAGAGCCGAACAGCCGGTTCTCTGCCGCGATGACCGATCCGGAAAGCTCCGGCCGCAAGGCTTTCAGCCGGTCGAGCAGTCCGGACAGAAACGGCGCGGCGGCCAGTCCGGTGGCGATGACGAAGGGCGGGGGAGCGGTCTCGGGCAGAGCGGACAGCGCCTTGGAAAACGCGGCTTCAAACTGCGCCATCATGCCCACGCCGTTTTCCAGCTGCAAAAAGTCGTCGTAGGCTTCCGCCGGGGGGACGGGCACGCCCGCCTTGAGATACACCTCGTCGGCGGCGTAGACCAGCCCTGTGCCGTGGGTTTCCCGGCAGTGGGCGGCGAAGGAATCGGTCAGGCGCAGCACTGCTCGGGCGCAGTGGGCGTCCATGGGGGAGAGGGGGTACAGCCCCTCGCGGTGACGGGTCAGCCCCACCGGCACGACGGCGATGCTCTCGGCAGCCGGGTGCAGCGCCGTGAGGTCGGACAGGGTTTGCGCCAGCGCCGCCCCGTCGTTGAGGCCGGGACAGACCACAATCTGCAAATGCATCGAAATGCCGGCGTCGGCCAACTGCCGCAAGCGTTCCAGACAGTTTCCGGCGCGCGGCACGCCCAGCATTTCGACCCGCAGCGCCGGGTCGGTGGCGTGCACCGAGATGTGCAGCGGGCTGAGCCGGAAGCGCAGGACACGCGCAAACTCGGCGTCCGACAGGTTTGTCAGCGTGATGTAATTGCCCAGCAAAAAGGACAGCCGGGCGTCGTCATCCTTGAAATACAGGCTTTGGCGCAGCCCGCGCGGGAGCTGATCGACAAAGCAAAAGACGCATTTGTTGGCGCAGGGTCGCTGGCGGTCCATGAGATAAGTCTCAAACGACAGCCCCAGGTCCTCGCCCTCGGCTTTGCGCGCCGTGACGGCGCGCTCGGCCCCGTCGGCACCGCGCACCGTCAGAGTCAGGCGGGGCTCGTAGGTGTAAAATTTATAGTCCAGCACGTCGCGGATGGGCTGCCCGCCGGCGGACAGCAGGGTTTCCCCGGCCAGCAGTCCGGCGCGGGCGGCGGGAGAATTTGGCGCGACGGCGGTAATGAGGGCGCTCATAGCAATCAACCTAAAAATACAGATGGGGGCGGATCTGTACAAATCCGCCCCGATTGTGCGCTATTTCTTTTTCTCGTCGTTCATTTTGATAACTTCCTGCCCATTGTAGGTACCGCAGGCAAGACAGACCCGATGGGGGCGTTTGAGCTCGCCGCATTTGGGGCAGGCTGTGAGCATGGGAGCGTCCAGTTTCCAGTGGGCGCTGCGGCGCAAGTGTTTGCGCTGTTTTGACGTTTTTCTCTTGGGAACGGCCATAAGGGTGACACCACCTTTTCAGAATATACGCAGATGCCACCTATTGGCCCCAATGTTTCAGGGCTTCCAAGCGCGGGTCTGCTGTTTTATGGGAACATTGGCATTCGGCTCTGTTGAGATTTTGCCCGCAGAACGGGCAGAGCCCCCGGCAGTCGTCACGGCAGAGGTTTTTCTGATCGACGGCCAAAATCAGGGCGGGGATCAGGATCTCGTCTGTCTCCACGGATTCGCCCGAGACGATAAAAATATCGTCGTTTTCCTCGCTCTCCGCCGATTCGGCCAGCACCGTTTCGACC
>JAVBOJ010000066.1:0-7505 GCA_031550755.1 Oscillospiraceae bacterium | reverse complement strand
GAACCTACGATCCCCTGAAAACCCCCAGCGCCATCCAGGTGGACGCCGACCGCGCCCGCGAATGGATCAGAACCGGCGCACAACCCACCGATACCGTCAAGGCGCTGCTGAAAAAAGCCGGCGTCCTTTGATTGGGGGCGGAAGCTATGAAAGAACTGCTGCTATACATTGCCCGCTATTTGGTGGACAATCCTGACGCCGTGACCGTCACCGAGGTCACCCGTGAGGACGCGCTCCTGCTGGAGCTGCGCGTCGCGCCGGAGGACATGGGCAAGGTCATCGGACGCCAGGGCCGGGTTGCCAAGGAGATCCGCTCCCTGATTCGCGCCATCGGCGCGCGCGACAATCAAAAAGTCATGGTGGAGATTGTGGACGCCCAATAGGCTATTGGGCGTCTCCGCTTATTGAAAAACGAAGTTTTTCAATAAGCGGAGTGCTTACCGCAATACAAGGAGAAGATCATGAAATTATTGGAGGCCGGAAAAATCGTAAGTACCCACGGGGTGCGCGGCGAGCTGCGGGTGCAGCCCATGGCCGACAGCCCGGAATTTTTGCTGGGCATGGATACGATGTTTCTGGACGGAAATCCTGTCAAAGTCCTCTCGGCGCGTGCGCACAAACAGATGCTGCTGCTACAGCTGGAGGGCATCGCGGACATTGGCGCGGCTCAGCGCCTGAAGGGGAAAACCCTGTGGATTGACCCTCCTCCCCTGCCGCCCGGCCGGTTTTATATCCGGGATCTCATCGGCCTGTCGGTGCTGGACGCCGACACCGGCGTGTCCCTCGGAACGGTAAAAGACGTCTGGTGTCAGCCGGCGCAAAATGTGCTGGTGATTGAGGGAGAACGGGAGATCCTTGTGCCGCATGTGGATGAGTTTGTCAAGGAAATTGATCTTACAGGCGGTTTTGTGCGGGTGAGGCTGATCGACGGGATGTAAGAACGTCCCGAAAGCAGGGTGTGCCCCAAGAAAGGACTTTTACCATGCGGGTGGACATCATCACATTGTTTCCCGAGGCGGTCGAGGGAATGCTGCATGTCAGCATTTTGGGCCGGGCGCAAGCGCGCGGGCACCTCGTCATGTGTGCGCATCAGCTGCGCGACTTCACCACCCAGCGCCAAAAGCAGGTGGACGACTACCCCTACGGCGGCGGGCTGGGCATGGTCATGCAGGCCGATCCGTTGTACCGCTGCTGGCGGCACATCAACGACAGCTTCGGCCCAGGTCGCACCATCCTGCTCTCTCCGCAGGGCCGGGTGTTTTGTCAGGACATCGCCCGCGAGCTCCAGCGCTCCTACGACCATTTGATTTTGGTCTGCGGTCACTACGAGGGCGTGGACGAGCGGTTTGTGGAGGAATGCGTGGACGAGGAGATCTCCATGGGCGACTATGTGCTGACCGGCGGGGAGATCCCCGCCATGGCGCTTTGCGACGCGGTCTGCCGGCTGGTGCCGGGCGTGCTGGCCGACGAGAGCGCCTTTGAGAACGAAAGTCATTGGGACGGTCTGCTGGAGCATCCGCATTATTCCCGCCCCGAAATCTGGCGCGACCGCCCCGTACCACCGGTGCTGCTGTCCGGCCACCATAAAAACATCGAGGCGTGGCGGCGGGAGCAGTCGCTGGAGCGCACCAAAATCCGGCGACCCGATCTGTGGCAAAAATATCTGGAGAAAAACAACATAGATTTTAAATAAATATCCAAACCAAGGAGGC
The DNA here is from genome assembly GCA_031550755.1 of Oscillospiraceae bacterium. Classification (GTDB taxonomy): domain Bacteria; phylum Bacillota; class Clostridia; order Oscillospirales; family UBA929; genus JAVBOJ01. The sequence goes on along the minus strand of JAVBOJ010000066.1, from coordinate 5,793 downwards.
CATCATGCCGACTGCCATTGTTGATTGGAAAACCATCGAACGCTTTGTATTTGACGTCTATTGTGCCTATGGCGTCCCGCCGGACGACGCCCGCGTCTGCACCGATCTTCTGCTGGAGGCCGACCGCCGGGGCATTGAGTCCCACGGTGTCAACCGGTTTAAGCCCATTTATCTCGACCGTCTCAAGGCGGGCATCCAAAAGCCCGTGACCGAGGTGGAGATCGTCCGCGAGACACCCACCACCGCCGTGGTGGACGGCCACAACGGCATGGGGCAGGTCGTCGGACACCGATGCATGTCCATGGCCATTGAAAAAGCAAAAAAATACGGCATGGGCATGGTGACGGCTCGCCACTCCACCCATTTCGGCATCGCCGGCTATTACGTCACCATGGCCACCAAGGCCGGCTGTTTGGGGCTGTCCGGCACCAACGCCCGACCGTCCATCGCACCGACCTTCGGCGTGGAAAACATGCTGGGCACCAATCCGCTGACCTTCGGTTTCCCCACCGATGAGGACTTCCCGTTTGTCCTAGACTGCGCCACCTCTATTACCCAGCGAGGCAAAATTGAGCAGTGGGCTCGTGAGGGGGAAGCGACGCCGGCCGGGATGGTCGTCACCCGTGACGGCGGCACCATGACCAATTCGGAGGAAATTCTCAAGGCGCTCGTCGATGAAAGAGCCGCGCTGGCGCCGCTGGGCGGCCTCGGCGAAGAGACTGCCAGCTACAAGGGCTACGGCTATGCCGTCGTGGTGGAAATTCTCTCGTCGGCGCTTCAGAGCGGCAATTACCTGAAAATGCTGTCCGGCTTTGACGAGGCCGGTAACCGGATCCCCTACGGGCTGGGGCATTTTTTCATTGCCATTGACTGCGAGGCGTTCATGGGACTGGACGCCTTCAAAAAAACCACCGGAGATATCCTGCGTGCGCTGCGCGCCTCCAAAAAAGCGCCCGGGCATGACCGCATTTTCACCGCCGGCGAAAAGGAGTACGATACCTGGATGGCCCGCAAGGACAGCGGCGTGCCGGTCGGCGAGTCGGTGCAGAAGGAGCTCTTGGCTGTGCGCGACGAACTGGGGCTTTCGCAGTACCGTTTTTCGTTTGAATAAGAGAGACGCCTCCGGAGAAAACTCCGGAGGCGTCAGCCTGTCGAAAAGGTTTCCTCCGGCCTTGGCATATGAGCTAAGGGGGGAGGAACAGTGTGAAAAGGAGGGGGTTTCCCCCTCCTTTTCGCGTTGAGTGCAGCTTTTCGCTGCACGGAGTCCCGCCGCAGCGACGTCAGGCTGTCAAAATTTTTTGTTTTTTGACAGCCTCACGCCTCCGGAGAAAACTCCGGAGGCTTTTTTAATCGTTGCGGATGACGAGTCGCTGGTCGTTGTCCAGAATCTCGGCCAGCTCTTGGCGCGCCTTTTCATGCCGCGCAACGCATTCCTCATAGCTAAGACCTGAAATCACACAGGAAGAGAACGTGGTGTACATGTACGACAGCATCATAAAGCAGACGGGGTTATAATCAAACGGCGGCAGTCGTCCGGCTTCAATCAGCGCGGAAAAGACCAATTGAAAGTACCGCATGGGTTCGTCCAGATACGTTCGTCTCGAGACCAGATCCATCCGCTCATAGTATAACATTTGCAGCACCCGTAAAATTTTGCACTCAGTTTCGTCTTGGATGATTTGCCACATGCTGAAAAGCAGCTGTCCGATGGATTTTATCCTGGCCAGCTCCAAAATCTCCTCAATCGGCGTCTGCGTTTGCATGATGCTCCGTTGCGCCACCGCAAGCACTTCATGCAGTATTTCTTCCTTGCTGCCGTAATAATTGTAGATACTGGACGATTTGATACCCACGGTATCGGCGATGGCTCTCATGGAGCTGTTGCGGTATCCGACGGAAGCGAACAGATCAAGGGCGGTCATAAAAATCCGCTTCTGTGTGGGATGCATCTGTTCCAAAGAAAACCGCCCTCCCTTACACCAGCATGGTTTCGGCAAACTCCAAAAACGCGCCGGTAATCAGCTTTTGCCCTTCGGTATTAGGATGGGTGCCGTCCTCGCAAAAAAAGCCCTCGATCCGCCGGTGCCGCAAAAAGACACCGCGCAAATCCACCAGCGGCACCGCCGCCGCCTGGGCGATTTTTCCCACTGTGCGGGAATAGTTTTCCTGATATCGGTAGATGGCATTGATGTCGCCCAACCAGGACAGGATGTTCTCCCGGTTGTACTTGCCGCAGAACCAGTCAAAAAAACGTTGCGGCACAAGGGGTGGCAGGGTCGTCAAAATCGGCACGATGCCGTGCCGTCGCACAAGCTCGATGGCCTTTTGATACAGCTCGACAAACAGCGCCAGCGGCGTGTGGGGACTGTGTTCGGCTGTCGGATCCTCCGACACGGCCTTCCAGTCAAAATCGCAGTCGTTGCCGCCGAAGTCCATCACCACCGCGTCACAGCGGAATCCGCTGTCCAAAAACTTGCGCAGCAGCTCATACCCCTTGCCGAGTGTACAGCCGAATTTGGAACGGTTCTCAATTTGCAGCGAAAACCGGCTGCTCAGCGCATCAATGCCGATGTGATTGTCCACCTGATATTTCTTACTGAACGGGTTGAGTTGAATTCCCTTGAGGATAGAATCCCCGAAAACCTCTATTTTTCTTACGACATTCATTGGCTTTCACCTCCAGTGCCTATACTATACCCTGAGCCGAAGAAAAAAGCTAGCAGAAACTGTAAAGAATATTTTCATCCTCCCACCGGCACACTAAAATGGTATCAAACCCGGGAGGAATCTTTGATTATGGAACAAAACGATCTATCCAAACTACCCCTGAACGCGATGAAGGAAATCCCCGAACCGGCATCCGACGCCAAGCAGATTACGGCGCTGGTCAAGGAGGGCGGCCGCATCACCGGTTATCAACTCTCCGACGGACAGACGCTCCCGAAGCCGGACGCCGTCGCGCTGGCGCGGCAGGGCGGCATTTTGGGCGTCGGGATCTCCAGCCGCAACGGAAACGAATATCTCAAAAGCCTGCCCGATCAAGAGGAGGGCAATAATTTAGGGAATTTGCCGTCGGTGACGCAGTAAAGAACGGCCGCCCCTGTCAGGGGCGGCCGTTCCCTATTCCTGATACTCCAGACCGATCTGAATGGCCATCAGGTTTTTGTCAAACAAATCGCGCTTGCGCTCGGGGACGACCTTGCCCATCGCGGCCGAAATGGTCTCGCGGTCGCACAGCCCGGTCTCCCGGATGAGCTTGCCCAGCATCACCATGTTTGCCAGCCCGATCAGGCCGTTTTCCTCGGCCAGCGTGGTCGCCGGGAGATGGAAGGTGGCAACGTCGACGCGGCCCGGCGCGCGGGCAATCAGCGAGCTGTCCACAAACACCCGCCCGTCGGGCACGACCGCGTGCTCAAACTTGTCATACGACGGCAGGTTCATGGCCACGAGCAGGTCGGGCGTGGCGACAATCGGCGAGCCCACCGGGCTTTCGCTGAAAATGACGCTGCAATTGGCGGTGCCGCCGCGCATTTCCGGCCCGTAGGACGGCAGCCAGGTCACCTCGCGGCCCTCCAGCATCCCGGCGTAGACCAAAAACTTGCCGGAAAACAAAATGCCCTGCCCGCCGAAGCCGGCAATCAATATTTTCTGTTCCATCCTACTCCCCTCCCTTGAAAACGCCCAGCGGATAATAGGGGATCATGTTGCCGCGCAGCCAGTCGAGCGCTTCCACCGGATCCAGTCCCCAGTTTGTGGGACAGGTGGACAGCACCTCTACGATGGAAAATCCGCGTTTTTCGATCTGACATTCAAACGCCCGGCGAATGGCCTTTTTGGCGGCGCGGACATTTTTGACGCTATCCACCGCGACGCGCTCGGCGTACGCCACGCCGTCCAGTGTGGACAGCAGCTCGCAGATGCGCAGCGGGAAACCGGCGGTTTTGACGTCGCGGCCATAGGGCGAGGTCTGGGTGATCTGCCCCGGCATGGTGGTCGGGGCCATTTGGCCGCCGGTCATGCCGTAAATGGCGTTGTTGACGAAAATCACCGTGATGTTTTCCCCGCGCGCGGCGGCGTGTACCGTCTCGGCGGTGCCGATGGCGGCCAAATCGCCGTCGCCCTGATAGGTAAAGACGACGTTGTCCGGCAGCACCCGCTTGACGCCGGTCGCCACCGCCGGGGCGCGCCCGTGGGCGGCCTGAATCATATCGCAGGTGAAATAATTGTACGCCAGCACCGAACAGCCTACCGGCGCAATGCCGACCGTTTGACCGGCCATCCCGATCTCCTCAATGGTCTCGCCCACCAGCCGGTGGATGATGCCGTGGGTGCAGCCCGGGCAGTAGTGCATCGTGGCGTCGGACAGCATGGATGTTTTTTCAAATACGACCATTATTTCGCACCTCCCGCCGCGTCCAAAATCGTCGCAAGAATATGCTCCGGCGTGGGCACCATCCCGCCCACCCGGTTGCAGCGCAGCACCGGCTTGGTGCAGCGGATGGCCAGCTCCACGTCCTCGGCCATTTGTCCCATGCTCATTTCCGCCGCGACGAACGCCTTGGCGCCCTCGGCCACACGGGCAAAGACCGCCTTGGGGAACGGCCACAGGGTAATCGGGCGCAGCAGCCCGGCGCGGACGCCCTGCTCCCTCGCCTGCAAAATGGCGTTTTTGGCGATGCGGGCGGTGGCGCCGTAAGCCGCCACGACCACGTCGGCGTCGTCGGTGAGGTATTCCTCACAGCGCGCCTCACGGTCCTCGATTACGGCGTAGCGCTCATAGCGCGCGAAGTTCAGCTTTTCAAGCTCCTCGGGCTCCAAAAACAGGGAGTTGACCACATTGGCCTTTCTCGCCCCGCCGTGTCCGGTGGTCGCCCAGTCCTTGGGCGGCAAGGGACGCGCTTCGCGCCGCTCCAGCAGCACCGGCTCCATCATCTGCCCCAAAATACCGGCGGACAGCACCATGACGGTCATGCGGTAGACATCGGCCAGATCGAAGGCCAAAAAGGCGTGATCGACCATCTCCTGCACCGAGTTGGGCGCCAGCACGAGCATGTGGAAATCGCCGTGACCCGCGCCGCGCGTGGCTTGAAAATAGTCGGCCTGCGACGGCTGGATGCCGCCCAAACCCGGCCCGCCGCGCTGAATATTGAGCAGCACCGCCGGCAAATCGCACCCGGCGAGATAGGACAGCCCCTCGCTTTTCAGGGCGATGCCGGGGCTGGAGCTGGAGGTCATGGCGCGCGCGCCGGCGCTGGACGCGCCGATGACCATATTGATGGCCGCGATTTCGCTCTCGGCCTGCAAATAGGTGCCGCCGAGTTTGGGCATCCGGCGGGCCATATAGGCCGCCACCTCGGTCTGCGGCGTGATGGGATACCCGAAGAAATACCGGCAGCCGGCCATGATAGCGGCCTCGGCAATGGCTTCGTTCCCCTTCATAAGTACTTTTTCAGACATGAATACCACCGTTCCTTTGCGATTATTTCTCTACCTTTCTGACGCAATCCGGGCACATCGTCGCGCAAAACGCGCAGGCGATACAGGCGTCCTCGTCGGCGATCTCGGCCGGGTGGAAGCCCCGGGCGTTGATGCGCTCCCTGGACAGCAGAATAATCTTTTTGGGACAGACCGACACGCAGAGTGAGCAGCCCTTGCAGCGGTCGGCGTCGAAGGTGACCTTGGCCATGGAAAACCCTCCTATTTTATACCATACTTGACGGCGGCGGACACAAACAGATCCATCGGGAACAGCGCCGGAATCGAATCGGACAGCGCCGGCACCAGCTCGCGCCG
>JAVBOJ010000037.1:0-7327 GCA_031550755.1 Oscillospiraceae bacterium | reverse complement strand
CTCCCTTGCGTCCGGCAGCATCGCTCAGTTCGCCAAGACGTGGGATGTAAGCCTCGGCGCGGTCAAGACGGTGGATCTCATTGCCTTTGAGCCGGGATCCACGATGGAAACCGATTACATCCTCTACACCAGCGTTGACGGCGTGAACTATACCAAGGCCGCCGAAGGCCGCTGGGGCAAGCAAGGCACCCAGTACACCGCCATCCGCAGCACGCAGGCCGCCTATATCCGCATTGTCGCCGTCGGCGACAGCACGCTGCTCGGCAGCACCATCAAGGTCGGCGTCGGCGAAAACGGCGTCGGCGCGATAAACACCAGACCCGACACCAAGTACCGCCCGACCATCGGCACCAAGGCCGACGGCACGCTGGACTGGAGTCTGGCCATGAGCCCGACCGACCCCATTTTCAGCACGTACGGCGGCAGCATGAAGGGCAAGTACATGAACGACCACGCCTTCTACAGAGCTACCGACGGCAAATGGCACCTGATCGGCATCTCGGGCGGCGGCTCGGGCAACACCGGCGGCTGGGGCTATGAAAACGCCATGGCGCACGGCGTGTCCGACACGGTGGACGGCGCGTATACCGAAATCGCGCCCTTCGGCGCGGATTACAGGCATCCCGACGGCATTCACGCGCTGGCCACCCACGCTCCCTTCGCCCTCATCAGGGACGGCGTCAACTACCTGATCTACCGCACGAACTATTACAACAACACCAACACCTTTGCGGTGGATACCTCGCTGGACGGCTACAACTGGAGCCAGCGCTTCGACGTGACCAAGCGCCTGTCTGACGACGCCGAGCCCTTTACCACCAGCGGTTATCTGCGTCGCGATTACGCCGTGACGCAGGTGGGCGACACCTATTATCTGTATTCCACCGCCATTTGGCCGGATGAGACCTCCACCTCCAAGTCCTCCATCACCTGCTTTGAGTCCAAGGATCTCATCAACTGGACGTACAAGAGCGTGGCGCTGATCACCCCGCCGACGCAGGCTACCACCTCCTGGAGCGAGGCCGAATCTCCCTTCGTGTTCCGGTACGGCGACTACTTCTACCTCTCACTGACCCTCACAAACAGCTCCGACGCGACCTACAACCGCACCCTGATTTTCGCCTCCAAGGATCCCACCAATTTCGGCACCTTCTCGGGCGATGTGCTGGCTCCGGGCGCCGATCTGGTGGCCGAGCTGCCCGTCCACGCCCCGGAATATATCTACGACGAGCAGAACAATCAGTGGTATATCTCCAACTGCGGCTGGAGCCCGATCTTTGCGGCGGACGGCACAACGCCGACGCTGGGCGCGCTCATTGCGCCGCTGAGCTTTGACGAGATCAGGACCCCGACGCAGGTCACCGGCGTAACCGCCACGGCCACCTCGACGTACAGCGCGGGAACCCCGGCGGCCAACCTGACCGACGGCAGCGTCTCCACTTACTGGAGAGCCACGAGCGCCACCGGGCAGGCAGTCACCCTGAACCTGAACGGTCTCTATGAGATCAGCAGGTTGGTCTACACTCCGATTTCCACCACCTCTTACGGCGTCAAGGACTACCGCATCTCGGTCAGCACCGACGGCACAAACTTCACGCCGGTGGCCGACATTCCGGGCAATACGGTGAGCTCCATCGGCGGCTGGGGTTTGGATGCGCGCAAGAAGGAAGCCAACTTTGCGCCCGCGCTGGCCACCCATGTCAAACTGGAGATCCTGCGCGCCAACTCGACCAATCTGGCCATCGCCGAGCTGGCGGTGTTCGGATGCCAAAATTCCTCGGTTGCCTCGCCGGCCACCTACAGTTTTGACGGCAGCGCCAATGTGACCACCTCGGTGGTGGCAAACGGCAACACCATCGTCGGCGTCAAAAACGGCAATCAGATGCTCCCCGACGACGCGTACGACGCATCGGGCAGCAGTCTGGTCATCAAAAAAGAGTATATGTCCACGCTGGTTTCCACCCCGACCTTCACCGTCCTGTTTGACCGCGGCGCGCCGCAGACACTGGAGATCAGCAGCAGCAACGTGCCGCTGAGCCTCGGCGACGTGACCCCGGCTGTTCTGACAGTATCGCTAAACGCCGCGATTGACAACACGGCGACCGTGTCGGTGCTGGGCGTGACCGCGTCCGATCTGGCCGACGCCGCGTCCGACGACAAGATCTATATCTCGGTGGACGGCGGCGCGACCGTGGCGCTTGCCGACGGTGTCTACACCGTGACCTTCCCGACCGACACGGCGGGCATCCGGACCTACTCGGTTACGCTGCACATCGGCGCGAATCTCGTGGGCAAGTATATCCCCGGCACGACCATGACTCGTACCGTCACCGTGACCACGCTGGCCAACCAGCTGGCCAAGCCGGCCAATGTAACCCTGTCCGGCCTCGGCATCGTCAGCTTTGACGCCGTGGCCGGCGCGGACGGCTACAAGCTGACCCTCTACAAAGACGGCGCGGCCGTGGCCGGACAGACCGACGTCGCCGCCGTCTCCGGCGCGACCGACCTGCTGACCGTCCTGCGCACCCAAGGCGCGGGCAGCTACACCGTCACGGTGAGAGCCTACGACAGCACCCGGACGAGCGGCGCGAGCTCTCCGTCCGAGCCATCCAACGCCGTCGCGGTCAGCATCCTTGCCACGCCCGCGGGGCTGGGCTGGAGCGGTCAGACCGCCACCTGGACGGTCGTGGACAACGCCGCCTCGTACAGCGTACAGCTTTACCGGGAAGGCAATGCGCTCGGAGCCCCGGTCAGCGTGACCGGTTTGACCCATGACTTCTCCTCGGCGATGGACGACCCCGGCGCGTATACCTTCACGGTGACCGCCATTGCCAACCCGCAGAGCCTGTATCTGGATTCCGCCGTGTCGTCCCGCAGCGCGGAAAACGGCGTCCTCCCGGTGATCACAATCAATCCTCAGCCCGTAGCCGTTACCGTGGCGGCCGGCGGTACGGCGACCTTCACCGTGTCCGCCTCGGCCACCCATAACGCGCCGGTCAGCTACACATGGTACCGCGCCACCTCCCAGAGCGCCCAGACCGGCACCGAGGTCGGCACCGGCGCGACCCTGACGCTGACCAATATCCCCTATGCCGACAACGGCAGCTATTACTTCTGCGTGGTGAGCGCTCCCTACGGTGCCGTCAGCGTCAAGTCGGCTTCGGTGAAGCTGACCGTGACCATCGCCGCCCTTCCCGCGCCCACCGGCATCGCCCTCAGCCAGACCGGCGTACTGACCTTTGCCAGCGTGCCCGAGGCTGTCGGCTACACCTACACCATCTACAAAAACGGTGCGCCTGTCGCCGGGCAGGTAAACCGCCTCACCATGTCGGGCGTCAACCTGCTGGACATCCTGCGCGGTTGCGGCGCGGGCAGCTACACGGTGCGCGTCAAAGCCGTCGGCGACGGATTGACCCACCTCAACAGCGCGGAATCCGAGCCCACCGGGGCGCTGGCGCTTGCCCAGCTCGCCACACCGACGGGGCTCACCTGGAACCTTAAAACCGCCCTGTGGGATGCCGTGCCCGACGCCGGCGCCTACAGCGTCCAGCTCTACAAAAACGGCCGCGCCTATGGCGCGCCCCTGACGGCCACGGAAAGTCAGCTCGACCTGTCGGCCTATGTGTCGGTCAGCGCCGTGTTCACCTACACGGTGACCGCCAAAGCGCCTGCGCTAAGTCTGCTGGTGGACAGCGAGCCGTCGGCCGAGAGCAATCTCTACCGCGACACCGTCCGGCTGGAAGCCCTTATCAAAACCGCCGAGGAAAAACTCGGGGGCCGGTTCACCGACGATACCTACGCAGAGCTCGAAGCGGCCCACGCGCAGGCGCTGGCGGTACTCGCCGACCCGACCGCGAGCCAGCAGGCCGTGAACGAAGCCGCCGCCCGGCTGGAAGCCGCCATCAACGGCCTCGTCAAAAAAGCAAGCGTGATGAAGGTGGAGGGTGGCGGACTGCGCAGCGTCAAAAGAGGCAAAACCCTGACGCTGACCGCCCTCTACGACGGCGAGCTGCCGCTCTCCTGGGTGAACCTGACGCCGGCCAACATTTCCATCAAGGTCAACAGCGACTTCAGCGTTACGGTCACCGGGCTGAAATCCGGCACCGCCATGCTGGCCGTCAAGACCACCGACGGCAGCAACATCACGACGACGGTGACAATCTCGGTCACCAATTGATCGAAAACCGAAAACGCGGGGGCTGTCGAAAGACAGCCCCCGCGTTTTGTCACAAGTCATAAAAAAACGCCCTTCCCTCATAGAATAAAGGGAAGGGGAGGGATGTACGATGCAATGCCGTGTGGTCGATCTGCGTTGCAAAGAGGTCATCAATATCCATGACGGCTGCCGGCTGGGCTTTCCCTGCGACGTGGAGGTGGAAATGCCCTGCGGGCAGATTTTGGCGATCATTGTACAGGGGCCCTGCCGGTTTTGGGGTCTGTTTGGCAAGGGGATCGAATACATCATCCCATGGGACTGCATCAAGCGCATCGGCGCGGATATCATTCTGGTCGAGCACGCCATTCCGGGACCCAAGCCGCCCAAGGACAAAAAACGGTTCTGGTGATCAGAACACACCCAAATCGCCGGCCACCCGCAGCTCGGCCTCGGTGACCCGCTGGACGTCGTCCGGCGTCACGCCGTCGGCAACCTCGTGCAGCAGAAAGCCGTCCGGCGTCACGTCGATGACCGCCAAATCGGTGACAATCCGATGAACCGCGCCGACGGCGGTCAGCGGCAGGGTGCAGCGCCGGCGCAGCTTGAGCTGCCCCTGCCGGCCCACATGCTCCATCGCCAAGATGACCCGCCGCGAGCCGTAGACCAGATCCATCGCGCCGCCCATGCCGGGCACCCATTTGCCCGGAATCAGCCAGTTGGCCAGAGACCCCTGCTCGTCCACCTCCAGTGCGCCCAGCACGGTCAAATCCAGATGACCGCCGCGCATCAGGCCGAAGCAGGCGGCGCTCTCCAGAAAACACGCGCCCGGACGGAGGGTCACCAAAGCGCCGCCGGCGTTGAAATAATCCTTGTCCGCCTGTTCCGGGGCGGGCGACGGCCCCACGCCCAAAATGCCGTTTTCGGTTTGCAGGATGCATTCGACGTCCCGCGGTATATAATCGGCCACCAAGGTCGGCAGGCCGATGCCCAAATTGACCACCATGCCGGGCGTGATTTCCCGCGCGATCCGCCGGGCGATTTTTTCACGTTTATCCATGGCTTTTCACCAGCACATCCACCAAAATTCCCGGCACCGTGACCAGCTCGGGATCCAATGCATCCACGATGTCCTCGACCTCGGCGATCACCCGGTCGGCGGCGGTCGCCATGACAGGGTTGAAATTCTTGGTCGAGCCGCGCATAAAAAGATTGCCGAAGCGGTCGGCCCGGGTGGCCTTGACAAAGGCCACCTGCCCGCGGATGGGCTCCTCTACCAGATACTGCTTGCCGCGCAGGGTCAGGACGGTTTTGCCCTCGGCCACCGCCGTGCCGATGCCCACCGGCGTCAGGACGCCGCCCAGCCCCGCGCCGCCGGCGCGGATACGCTCGACCAGCGTCCCCTGCGGGACAAGCTCCACGCGGTGCGGTTCTTCCATCAGCATCCGCCCGGTTTCCACATTGAAGCCGATATAACTGGCCTTGGCGGCCGCCACCCGGCCGGCCCGCATCAGGCGGATCATCGCCTGTTCTTCGGTGCCGGTGTCGTTGGAGACGATGGTCAGCGCCCGGGCGTCGCTGTGGGCGAAAAGCGCCTCCAGAAGCCCGTTGGGGCAGCCGCCCATGAGAAACCCGCCGACCAGCAGGGTGTCGCCGTCCTTCACGCAGGAAACCGCCTCGCGGGCGGTCAAGATTTGTTTTTCCATCAATCCGCAATCCCCAATACGGCGCGCCGCACCATATCCAGCGCCCATCCCGAGGCGGACGCGCGGACACGGCACCGGTCGGCGCCCAGTTTTAGTTCGCGGCACACCGTGCCGTCCTTGGAGGAGAGCGCCATAAACACATGCCCGGGCGGATCTCCGTCCGGCCCGGCATAGCCGGTGACGCCGACGCCGATATCGGCGTTCAGCTTTTCCCGCACCGCCTCGGCCATGGCGCGCGCCACCGGCTCGCTGACGGCGGAATGCTCCTCGATCATGGCAGCCGGCACGCCGAGCAGCGCCGTTTTGGCTTCGTTTGCGTAGGCGCAGACGCCGCCGCGATAGACCTTCGACGCGCCGGGGATGTCGGTGATGCGTCCGGAAACCAGCCCGCCGGTGCAGGATTCGGCCAGCGCCAGCGTCAAGCCCTTGTCGCGCAGCAGATGCACGACGCGCTGCTCCAGAGAGTCCACATCCACGCCGTAGACCACGCCGGGCAGCGTCTCCAAAATATGCGCTACCGCCGGCTCGGTCAGAGCGGCGGCCTCCTCCTCGGTGTCGGCCCTTGCCGTCACGCGCAGAAGCACCTCTCCCTCCTTGGCATACGGCGCGACGGTGGGATTTTGCGCCGTCTCCATGAAATCGCGCAGACGATCCTCCACCGCCGACTCGCCCATGCCGAAAATACGCACGTTGCGCGACACGAGGCACCCCGCCCCGCTGAGCGCCCGGAGATAGGGCATGGCGCAGGCGCGGAACATCGCCACGCATTCGCGCGGCGGCCCGGGCAGCATCAGCACATGTTTTCCGCCGGATTCAAACGCGCAGCCCGGGGCGGTGCCCCAATCGTTTTCGAACAGCGCACAGCCCTCCGGCAGAAAGGCTTGCCGCTCGTTGTTGGGCGTCAGCGGGCGGTCGATTTTTTGAAAATACTCCTGAATGCGCCGCCAGGTCGGCTCGTGGCGCGTCAGCGTCTTGCCGAAACAGGCGGCCACCGTCTCCTTGGTCAAATCGTCATAGGTCGGGCCCAGCCCGCCGGTGGTGATAAGGATGTCGGAACGGTTTCGGGCGATCTCGACGGCTTGGCGCAGGCGCGCGGGATTGTCGCCCACCACGGTGTGAAAATAGACCGAGATGCCCAGCTCCGACAGCCCCTGCGAGATGACCTGCGCGTCGGTATTGGCGATGTTGCCGAGCAGCAGCTCGGTGCCCACGGCGATCAATTCGGCGATCATAGGAGGCCTCCCACTTAGTCAAATTCCGGCCACAGGCGCTGTGGCAGAAAGGTTTTATAGTCCTCGTCCAGCAGGAAGTTATTGTAAATGTCCAGGGAAGTGAGATTTTTTAGATTTTGCATGCTGCGCGGCAGAGTTTTGAGATCATTTTCAAACAAATTGAGTTTTTCCAGACTGAAAAGTTCCCCAATGCTGTCTGGCAGACTGTTCAGCCCCATATAGCTCATGTCCAGCTC
>JAVBOJ010000060.1:0-6262 GCA_031550755.1 Oscillospiraceae bacterium | reverse complement strand
TGGCGCTGTTCGGCTGGGTGCTGTTCCGCTCCGAAACGCTGGCCTACGCCGGACAGTATGTCAAACGAATGCTGCTGCTGGACGGGCCGGGGCTGGCCAACGGCTTTACGCTGGTCTATTTGCAGGATTACTGGTTTTTGCTGCTGTTTGGCGTGCTGGCCTCCACAAAGCTATTCAAACTCATGGCCGACTGGGCGATGCGGCGCTTTGCAGGCACCTTTGAGCTTGTGCGCGGCGTCGTGTATGCCGGGGCGTATCTGCTCGTGCTGGTCATGCTGGTCAACTCGACATACAATCCGTTTATTTATTTTCGATTTTAAAGGAGGTGCCATTCGGTGACCAAGAAAGGCGCGTTGTTTCTCGCCGTTCCGTTTTGCCTCATTACCCTGTTTTTTCTGACGGCGTATTTTTTCACGCCCAAAAGCGGGTTTGACGACATTGAGGGCCGGTCGCTGGCGGCGTTTCCCAAGGCCGACACGCTGAAAGACGGCAGCTTCCCGTCCAAATTCGAGACCTACTTGACCGATCAGTTCCCCTTCCGGCGCACCATGGTGCGCACCTATACCGAGCTGCTGATGCTGCAAAACAAATTTTACGGCCGCAACCTTTTCATCAGCGACAGCGGCTGGCTCATCCCGCGCGATTACAGTCTGGATACAAACGACATCCTCTGGGCGGCGGGCGAGCTCAACGCGCTGGCCGACGCATTCCCGGACACGCCGGTCTATTTCCTCTGCACGCCGCAGAAAACCTACACCTTCGGCTATATGCTGCCCTATGGCGAGCTGACCCACCATGAATATCTGGAACTTTTCCTGCAAAACGTGGAGGTGCCGGTAGTCAATGCGGCGCAAGTGTTTGAGGAGATGCCGCCGGCGGAAAAAGAGGCGCGGTTTTTCAAAAGTGACTATCACTGGAACGCGCGCGGAGCCTTTACGGCGTTTTCCCTGCTGATGGAGCGGCTTTCCGCCGACGGGCTGACGCCGGCCTTTGCTCCGGCGGATTTTCACGAGGAAATCTACCCCGACAAGCTGCTGGCGGGCGACCTCAACCGCCGCTTGGGCTACAAAATGGACCGCAATGAGCCGGTCATGCTGATGCGGTACAAGGAGCAGCTGCCGGTGTCGTACGAGCTGCTGGAGGGCGGCGTGTGGACGTCGGTGCCGGAAAAGCGGATTTTCGCGCCGGGGCTGGACGACCGCGAGGTGTCATACAACGACATTTACACCGCCAACTACGGAGGCTTCCGGATCGAAAGCCCCCACGCGCTGACCGACCAAAAAATATTGGTGCTGAAGGATTCCATGCAAAATCCCACCACAAACCTGTTCCCGGTCTATTTCTGCGAGACGATGTTCGTTGATCTGCGCTACCGGGGGGATACCACGGCGGAGCAGATCATCCAGGAGGAAAATCCAGATATTGTTGTGATTGTTTACAATTGCGCCAATATTCGCGGGGAAATGTACGAAAATATGCGGTAATCAAAACGGCCTCCGGGGCTTCCCCGGAGGCCGTAATTTATTTCCTCAGCTCGGGTGCCCAGACGGCCTTGGTGCGGTGAACGCCCTGCGGCGCATAGCATAAAAGCTCCGCCTGCCCGCAGTAGTCACACAGCAGATACAGCACCGACAGCCACATTTCCGTGCCCTGCAGGGTGGCCGGATAGGCCGTCTCCAGCTCAAACGAAAACCCGCGCCCCGTTTGCCAGCGGCCGAGAATCCGCCCGATCTGCGCGCGCGCCCAGAGCCGGCCCTCCTCGCGGCGGTAGTCGGTCTGCCGGGCGCACAGCCACAGCGGGTGGATGATATCCAGCACGTCGCAGGCGTTGCCGCGGTCGGGGCCGAAATATTCGACCCGGCGCGACTGCCGCAGGACGGCGTCGACGGCGGCCTCGGGCCGCGGCACCGGCAGCCCAAACTGGGCAAAGCTGCCGCGCGTCAGGCGGTAATAGCCGTTGACCGGCAGGTGCTGGTCGTCGCCCGCGCCCGTGCCCCACAGGCCGGTGACGGGGTTTTGCCGCGTCAGTAGGTGGCCGAACAGCGGCGCGTCATAGTATGACGTTCCGAAGTATTTCTGATTAAAATACAGCGCCGTCGCGAAGTGATCGACCGCCGCGCCCGCGCCCCACGCGTTCTCGTCCCACGGCAGGGAGGACAGCCAGTCCTCCAGCGCCGCGCCGATCTCATCGGCCTGCGAAAACGGCGCGGATGGCTTCTCGCCCAGCACCTCCAGCGCATAGCCGACCGTCAGCACATCGTAGTCCACATCGGGCTTTTGCAGCGAACGGATGCGCGCGACCAGCCGGTCGCGGTCAGGAAAGGAATCCGCCAGCCCGAACATGGCCAGCAGCTCGGCGGCGTCGCACCACGCGCGGATGGTCGGTTCGCTGTCCGGCGTGTTGCGCAGCTCGCCTTGTTTGTCGGTGTAGTAAGCAAGTACGGCGGGGAGTTGCTCCCTCACCTGCGCCGCAAAGACGGCAAGCGCCTCGGGCGCTCGGGTTTCGCCCAGCCGCGACCTGACCGCCCGGGCGGGGTTGCCCACGGCGATCGACCACGGCGGGATGTCCTTCGTGACGACCGCGCCCGCGCCGACGATGGAATGCGCACCGACGCGCACCCCGTCCAGCACGCTGACACCCGCGCCCAGCCACACATCGTCTTCAATCGTGATTCCCTTGTGGCTCAAGGGTTGGCGGCAGATGGGCAGGGAGGTGTCCGCAAAGGAATGGTTCATGGCGATGATGTTGACATGCGGCGCGATGCGCACATAGTTTCCGATGGAAATCGGCCCCTGCAAATAACATTCGGAGTTGACCGAAGAAAAGTCGCCCATCGTGAGCGACGCCTCGCGCACCAGCGCCCCGGCGGCGATAAAGCTGCCCTGCCCGACCCGCAAACGGCTGATGCCGTAAAGTCTGGCCAGCGGCGAGACAAAGGAGTCCTCCCCGAAGGCGGCGTCAAACCGCGCGGCCAGCGTCTTTTGCCAGACAAGCTGCTCCTCTTTTTGCGCCGGCGTGAACTCATACCAGGGCATGTAATCGTTGCGGCGGCTGAAGTATTCCTCAGACATGGAGGCTGCCCCACAGCTCAAGCTGCGTCAGCGCGGGGAACGGGGAGTCCTCGTCCGATTGGATGAGCTCGGACAGCGTGACCCATTCGACGACCCTCGGCGCGAAGCGAAAGACCTGCGGCTCATGGGTTTTGACGAGCGACAGCGTCTCCCGGCTGCCGTCGGAGAAGGAGAGGGTGGCTTTTGTCCAATAATTGTCATGCGGAAAATCGGTGCGCAGGGTCAGCCGCGCCTCGTCCACCTCGGCGGGGACGCCGAAGGACAGCGTCAGGGCGGCGTCGGGGCGGCGGTTGATGCCCCAGCTCTGGTAGGGATATTCCCCGTGGGAAGCGCCGGCGAAAATGCCGTCGATGACGTTGCGGGCGGCAAAAACCGACTCGCCGCGCGTCTCAATGTTGGCGCTCGCGTGCGGAAAAAATCCGGGGTCGCCGTGCTGGTCGTAGGGATTGAGCGCCAGATTGCGCCGGGCGGAGACCTCCGCCGGGTCGGCGATGCGGACGAATATCAAGTGCCGGTTGCCAGCGAAGGATTTGGGCGAATAGGCCAGCTTTTTCTCCGCGAAGGGGATGAAAAAATCCGCCGTTTTGCCCGCCAGATAGACGAGGGCGGGCAGCATGGTATCGTCCAGCCGAATTTCGCAAAACAGCCCGGGCCGGTCGGCCTCAAGGCAAATGCGGTCGCCCTCCTCATAGGCGGCGGCGTAGGTTAAGCAGACAAAACGCCCCGCGTCGGAGGTCAGCAGGGTGTGACCGTCGCGGTTGAGAACCTTGACTTTGAGTTCAGGCATGGTTTTTCCTCCTACACAATTGTAACGGTGATCCGCCGGTCGAAGCGGAGCGTGAGGCGGTAGAGCGTCTCCGGCCAAGCTGTGCGCAGACGCGGGTCCTCCACGCGAATTTCTTCGCAGGTGATGTCCGACGCGCCCTCGGCGGCAAGGGTTCCCAGCCCCGGCAGCGTAACGGTGCTGCCGCTGATGTCCGGCTTTTCGCACAGCATCAAATGCAGGACGGCCTGCCGGAAGGAGCCCTCGCAGCTGTCCTCGAGAACTACCCGGCGGCCCTTTTCCAGCGTCACCCGGCGGCGGCAGGAGCTCAGCCCGGCGTTTGCCGGCCACGCGTTTTCCAACCGCATGGAAATCTCACTTTTTTCGGACGAAAAAGCGGTTTTTACATCGCTCGCGCAGAATTCCGGCCCGTTTTGCTGGGCGACGCCGTCAAATTCCGGCAGGTTGTGAAACGAGGACTGCATCGTCCAAATTTCGTACCGCCGAGCCGAAAAGGTCTTGGCGGTGTAAGTCTCGACCCCCACGTCGATCAAAAACGGGCGGCCGCGCTTGTACAGCGTGACGCTGCCGGTGTCGTTGTGGTTGTGGCTGTCGTCGTTGTCGCCGGCCTTGACGGCCAGACAGTAGGTCTCGTCCCGGGCGATAAACAGCCCGGCGCTCTCGTAAAAAATCTCGGGGTGGGGGAGCTGCGCCGGAGGCATATGCGCTGCCAACGCGGCGGCGGTGAAGGCCGCCTGCGTGCGGTAAAACAGGTTGGATTCACTAGGGAAATCGTCGTCCGGGTCGTGCAGGGCGGCGGCGAAGTCGCACAGCGCGTCGTCGCCGAGGCGCTTGCCGAACAGGTACTCCCGCGCACCGGGATTTCCGGCCGCCGGGGAGCAGTCGGCAAAGTTGACATAATATTTTTCGGCCACATGGACATTGAGAATATACCGGGCGATGTTGCGGATTTTCGGTTGACGAAACACCGGCTCAAACGCGCCGCCGGACACCGCGTCGAGCAGCGACAATCCGCCGAACAGACACAGCCCCGCGTGGCGAAAATACTGCGCACCCTCGTCGCAGCAGCCGTCCTCGCCGTATTCGGAGAGGAAGGCGTCGATGCTGCCCATGGCCTTGTGCGCGGCGGCCAGACGATCCTCCTTCCGGAAGGGGGCCAAAAAGGCGGTCAGCAACACGTTTTGTGTACACCACACCGTCCAGTTGAGCGTTTTGGGAAGCCCCATCCACCAAAAATGACAGTGCAAATATGGCTGCAGAATCCGCGTATCCAGCTCCCGCCGGATGCGCTCGGGCAGGGAGGGGTAACGCTCCTCCAGCTTGTCTCCCAAGAGGTACAGCGCCATGGCCAGCAGTGCGCCCGTGTCGCAGGCGAACAGGTCGAGCACCGGCCGCGCCGTGTCGGGCAGCGGCAGGGGGGTCGCGTCGCGCACGTAGTTGTTGTGGGCAGGCAGCTGCCAGCCGCTCTCCTCGCAGAGGGCAAAAAGCCCGTTGGCGATGTCGTCCCAAAACCGGTTCCGCCCCTCGGCGCATTCGGCCAAAACCAACGCGCAGAGCGCATAGCGCCGGCTGAAATATTTTTCCTGAAACAGCGCACGGTCACCGACGCGCGAAAACGCCAGCCAGTCGGTCGCCGTGAGGGCGGGATAGGAAAAGCCCAGATATTCCTCGCCCCGGGCGATGAGCTTGGCGCGCGCGGGCAGAGTCTCCCACGCCGCCCGGTCGGCGGCCGGCGGATAAGGCCGGTAGGGCAGCAGGGTTTCCGGCAGGAGAATGTGTTCAAGCATCATCGTCACTGTCCCTTTCCCTTTCCGATTCGGCAAACGATTCTCCCCGTTGGCGGCGGATAAATTCCCGCGGGGAAATCCCTTCCACTTTTTTGAAGACCCGGCTGAAGTAAAACGCGCTTTCAAACCCCAGACGCTCGGCGATTTCATACACCTTGCCCTCGCCGCGCGAGAGCATATCCTTGGCCGCGTCGATGCGAGCACTGGTAATATATTCCACGAATCCTTCGCCGGCGTACTTGGCGAACAGCTGGCTCAGATAGTTGGGGCTGAAATTGAACACCGCCGCCACCTCGTTGAGCGAGAGGCGTTTGCTGAGATTGACGCGGATGTATTCCTGCACGTTGCCCACCACCTGCTGCTTGTAGCTCTGCCGCCGCGCGGACAGCAACTCGCAGCAGCCGTCCCGCAGGCGGGACAGCCACCGCACCACGGCGTCGGTGGACACCATGCCGTAGATGCCGCGGTAGCCCTCCGGGTCGTCGGCAAAGATCTGCGCCACGGTGTTTTCCCCGTCGGGCAGCAGCGAAATGGCCATGTGCAGCACGCCCACGGCGGCGTCCATGGCTTGCAGGCGTAAGCTCGGGTGGTTTTCGAAAAAGTCGATGATCCGGGTCAG
>JAVBOJ010000082.1:0-11476 GCA_031550755.1 Oscillospiraceae bacterium | reverse complement strand
AGTTAATAGTGTCCAGCGTGTTGTAGAGAAAATGCGGATTGATGTGCTGCTGGAGCATTTTGTATTTGATCTCCATGTGGGAGAGCTTTTCGTAATAGACCTCGTTGATGAGGTTGTCGATTTTTTTCAGCATGGCCTCGTAGCTGTCGGCCAGCTCGCGCACCTCGGAGGCCGCCGGGCTTTTCTTCGGCAAAAAGCCGCCGGGCGGCACCTTGTAATTGCCCTGCTCCACCTCCTTCATCTTGCCCGACAGGCGCGAAAGCGGCCGGGTGATGGAGGAGGCCAGCGTCATGCCGCCGAGCAGCATGACCGCGCCGAACAGCACCAGACTCAGTACATAGGTGAGGTTCATGTCCACCAGACCGGACAGCACCTGCGACCGGGACTGGACATAGACCAGCTCCCACCGCTCCTCGCGTGTGCGGCTGGCAGAGGCGAAATACCGCTGCCCGGCGACGGTCAGCGAGCCGTACGCGCGGTTTTGGCTTAAAAAATCCTTGATATCGGCCAGCGGCACCTCCAGCCCGTCGCTGGAAAACAAATGCCCGCCCGCCACGCAGAAAAGCTCCGGGGTAAATTCCTCCCGGGTTTCCAGCGCACCGCGCAGCAGCCGGCTGATGTCCACCCCGACCATCAGCACGCCGATGTCGGGAAAGCCGTAGGCCGACGTGTTTTTGATGAGCCGGTAGAGGATCAGGGTGTCCTCATACGTCTCCTCCACCGCCCAGCCGTGCCGCCCGTCGGAGGTCTTGGCCTGCTCCAGCACCCGCGCGTAGCTCTCCTCGTCGGGCGGGATCCGGCCGGAGCCGGCCACCTCCACCCGTTTGCCGTCCAAAAATTCAAACGAAATAAACCCGATGTTCTCGTTGCGGAACGCCCGGGTGAACATCTGGGTGTACAGCTCGCCCAGCGCCACCGTGGCCGACAGGGCGCGGGGATCCTGCGCGTAAGCCGTGAGATTGCGCTGGATATCGGCGTTGGACAAAAACTCCACCGACAGCTCCCGGATGTCGCCCAGCCGGTCCTCGAAGCTGCGGGCATATTGCCGCACAAGCTCCTCCGATTTGTCATAGACCAGGCCCAGGTAGACATTGTAGATGCTGTTGATGAAAATAATCGAGACCAGCGCAAAGACGACGGTCTGCACGATCAGCAGCAGGGAGATGCCCTGCCCGATCCTCATGCGTATCCGCCTCATGCAACCCCGTCCTTTTTTGCACAAAATACTTGCAATAAGTTCCGTTTTCCTTTATCATACATGCACATGCCGCCGCTTACAATGATTTTGCTGCATCTTGTCTGTTTTTTCAAATGTCAACTCTGTTTTGTGAGTTGAAAGGCTTTGGCGTATCCCGTAAGATAAGCATGGGGGAGGAGCCGCGATATGAAACGCAAGCTGGTTGCACTTTGCTTACTCTTGTGCTTTCTCGGTGCCTGCGCGCCCGAGACCTCCGTCCCGTCCGTGGCGGACACCGCGCCGCCCGCGCCGCTGCGCATCGGCTGGTGGGGCTCCCAGATCCGCCATGACGCCACCCTGGCCGTCATCGACCTGTATACCCAAAAAACCGGCGTTCCCATTTCCGCCGAGTTTTTCAATCTGGACAATTATGTCGCCAAGCTGTCCACCCTGATTGCCTCCCACGACGCCTACGATATCATGCAGATGGGCGGCAATTTCCCCACCTACACCGCCCAGATCGAATCGCTCAACAATTACATCGACCGCGGGCTCATCGACGTCTCCCAGATCCCGCAGGAATACATCAACCTCACCACCTTTGAGGGCGACGTTGTCGGCCTGTCCCTCGGCGTCAACGGACGCGCCATCGCCTACGATCCCGCCCTGTTCCACGCCGCCGGCGCCAAGACGCCTACCTTTGACTGGACGTGGGACGAATACGAAAAGGCCGCGCTGCGCATCCATGACGAGCTGGGCATTTTGGGCTCCAGCCAGCTGGAGGAGTTTATCCTGCTGGCGCACTGGTGGGTCAAGCAGTACGGTACCGGCGAAAATGTGCTCAAAAACCCCTTCAAGCTCTCGCTGGATTATTCCGACGACAGCATGGTCGCCGCCTTTTTCGAGATGAAGAAAACCCTGACCGACGCCGGTGCCTATCCCACCCCCGCCGAAATCGCCGAGATCCGCGGCGACATCGAGCGCGACCCGCTCGTGCGCGGCCAGGCCGCCATGACCTGGGTGGCGTCCAACCAGTTTATCGCCCTCTCCGCCGCCGCCGGACGCCCGCTGCGGCTGGTCTGTCCGCCCCGGCGCTATAAGGACGGCCCGCTGGGGCTGACCATTGTCTCCAGCCAGATGTTTTCCCTGTACAACGAGGGAACGCAAAAGGACGAGGCCGCCAAGTTTATCAGCTTTTTTGTCAACGACATCGAAGCCAACAAAATCCTAAACGGCGAGCGCGGCGTCCCCATTTCCGCCGCCGTGCGCGACGCGCTGGCTCCCGGCCTGACCGACGCCCAAAAGGAGGTCTACGCCTATTTGGAGGCCGCCGCCCGCGAGGCCGCCACCGAAATCGAGCTGGACTCGCCGCTGTCCAACCAGCTCAAGGAGGCGTATACCAAGCTCTCCGAGGAGGTCGTGTTCGGGCAGATTACGCCGCAGGAGGCCGCCGTGCAGTTCCGCCGGTCCTGCGAGAGCATTCTCAAAAGCGCGGCCGCCACGCAGCCGCAAGAATAAGGGGGGCTTATCCCATGCCGCATGTGAGCGACATCCAGATCCGCGACCCCTTTGTGTTCATGGAAAACGGCGTCTATTACCTGTTCGGCTCCACCGACCGCGATATCTGGAAGGCCGACGGCGTCGGGTTTGACGTCTACCGCAGCGCCGGGGATTTGGACAATTGGGAGGGGCCGTTTGAGGCATTCCGCCCCGGGGCGGACTTCTGGGCCGACCGAAATTTCTGGGCGCCCGAGGTCTACGCCTACAACGGCGCGTATTATCTCTTCGCCACCTTTAAAAAAGACGGCCTCTGCCGCGGCACGGCGGTGCTGAGAGCCGACAGCGTCATGGGCCCGTACGCGCCGTGGAGCGACGGCCCGCTCACCCCGCCCGACTGGGAATGTCTGGACGGTACGCTGTATGTAGACGAAGCGGGACAGCCCTTTATGGCGTTTTGTCACGAGTGGACGCAGGTCGGCGACGGGCAGATTTGCCTCATGCCGCTGACGCCCGACCTCAAGGCTCCCGCCGGGGAGCCGGCGCTGCTCTTCCGGTCGCATGACGCGCCGTGGAGCGTGGCGCTGCCGTCTCCGCCGCGCGCGCCGGGCAGTTATGTCACCGACGGGCCGAATTTTTACAGAGCCAAAAACGGCGCGCTGCTGATGCTTTGGTCTGCCATGGGGCAACACGGATACTGCATCGGCGTGGCGACCTCGTCAAGCGGCCGGGTGCAGGGCCCGTGGACGCAGTCGGACACCCCGCTGTTTGACCAAGACGGCGGTCACGGCATGCTTTTCACCGACCGCGACGGCATCCTGCGGCTGGCCATTCACCGCCCCAACAAAACCCCGAACGAGCGCGCCGTGTTTTTGCCGGTGGACGAAACCGACGGACAATTATCAATTCTTACTTCTTAATTCTCAATTCTTAATTGTTTTGGAGGTGCCTATGGGCAGGACGTTGCGTAAAAACGGGGTGGCCTACGGATTCCTCGCGCCTTGGCTGATCGGATTTTTTGTGCTGACGGTATACCCCATGTTCAGCTCGCTGTTTCTTTCGTTTACCCAGTTCACCCTGCTCAAGCCCGCCGAATGGATTGGCTTTGACAACTATGTCAAAATGTTCACCACAGACGACGTCTACCTCAAGTCCCTTGGCGTCACCTTTACCTATGTGTTCCTCTCGGTGCCGCTGAAGCTGGCGTTCGCCCTGCTGGTGGCCATGATGATGAATCAGGGGCTCAAAATGATCGGCCTGTACCGCGCGGTGTATTATATTCCGACACTGCTCGGCGGCTCGGTGGCCATCGCCATGCTGTGGCGCAAGCTGTTCGGCGGCGACGGCGTTATCAACGCCATTTTGACCGGCGTCTTTGGGTTCAAGGACCCGCCGGCGTGGATCTCCAACCCCAGCTACGCCCTGTATACGCTGGTGCTGCTCTCGGTCTGGCAGTTCGGCTCGTCCATGATTATCTTTCTGGCCGGTCTCAAGCAGATCCCCGGCGAATATTATGAGGCGGCCAGCGTGGACGGTGCGGGGAAATTCCAGAAGTTTTTCCGCATCACCCTGCCGTCGCTGACCCCGGTCATCCTGTTCAATCTGGTCATGCAGATGATCGGCGCGTTCCAGTCGTTCACGCAGGCGTATATCGTCTCCAACGGGCAGGGCGGCCCCATCAACTCCACCATGTTTTACACGCTGTATCTCTATATCAAGGGCTTCTTTTACTTTGAGATGGGCTACGCCTCGGCCATGGCCTGGGTGCTGCTGCTGATTATCGGCGCGCTCACCGCCTTTATTTTTGGCACCTCGAACAAGTGGGTGACCTACGGAAGCGGGGATTAAGGC
The DNA here is from genome assembly GCA_031550755.1 of Oscillospiraceae bacterium. Lineage (GTDB taxonomy): Bacteria > Bacillota > Clostridia > Oscillospirales > UBA929 > JAVBOJ01. The sequence goes on along the minus strand of JAVBOJ010000082.1, from coordinate 6,951 downwards.
GATGGTGAAAAGAAAATTTCTGGGCCGCACAGTCTCTCACCTGATTATTATCGCCGTCGGACTGCTGATGCTCTATCCGGTGGCGTGGCTCGTCATGAGCTCGCTCAAGGCCGGCAACATGATCTTTTCCGACACCAGCCTCATCCCCAAGGCAGTCACCTTTGAGCATTATATCAAGGGCTGGGCCGGCGTCGGGCGGATCCACTTCAGCACGTTTATCCTAAACTCGCTGACCGTCTGCGGGCTGTGCGTCGTGTTTAACGTCGCCTCCTGCACCATGGCCGCCTACGCGTTCGGCCGGCTCAAGTTCGCCCTCAAGGGGCTGTGGTTCGGCATTATGATGCTCTCCATCATGCTGCCCACCCATGTCACCACCGTCCCGCAATACGTTATGTTCAACACCTTCGACTGGGTCAACACCTACCTGCCGCTGGTCATTCCCAAGCTGTTCGCCACCGAGGCGTTTTTCGTCTTCTTGCTGGTGCAGTTCATCCGGGGACTGCCCAAGGATCTCGACGAGGCCGCCACCATCGAGGGCTGCGGTCAGGTGCGGGTATTTTTCCACATCATCATGCCGCTGTCGGTGCCCGCCATGGTCACCACTGCGCTGTTCTCCTTCCTCTGGACATGGGACGATTTCTTCAAGCAGCTCCTCTATATCAACACGCCCAAGGCCTACACCGTCCCGCTGGGGCTGCGCATGTTCATGGACTCCACCGGCGAATCGTCGTGGGGGCCGATGTTCGCCATGTCGGTCGTCTCCCTCATCCCCTGCTTTATTTTGTTTTTCTCCCTGCAAAAATACTTTGTACAGGGCATTTCCACCACCGGTATGAAGGGGTAAAAACCCCTTTGTAATAAACAAATATTCAGGAGGAAAAGGCATGAAAAGGTTCGTATGTCTCGCGCTGTCCGTGCTGATGCTGCTGGCTCTCTTCACCGCTTGCAACGCCAAACCCAAGGGCCCGTCCGGAGAAATCCGCATCGTCTGGTGGGGCGGAGACGCCCGCCACGAGAAAACCCTCGCCGCCATCGATCTGTTTGAAAAAGCCTATCCGGACATCAAGGTCAACCCCGAGTACATGGGCTCCGATACCTACTGGGATAAGCTCGCCACCCAGGTGGCCGGCGGCACCGCGCCCGACGTCATCCAGTTCGGCGGCAACTATCCCGACTATGTCGCCAAGGATGCCCTGCTCAACCTCAACTCCTACAAGGGCGGCCTGCTCAACCTCAACGATTTTGACAAAGACGTGCTGGAAATCGGTTCGCAGAACGGCAACCTTTACGGCGTCTGCCTCGGCACCAACGCCCTCTGCCTCGTCTACAACAAAACCATCCTTGAGGCCGCCGGCGCCCCCCTGCCCACCGATATGAGCTGGGATGAGCTGGACGCCTATCTCGCCTCCATCAAGGACAAACTGCCCGAGGGCGTGTTCCCCATGACCGACAACAGCTGCAACCAGAGCAACTATCTCGGTTATTTCATGCGCCAGAACGGCACCCCCATTTATCGCGACGGCGCTTCCCAGATGACCGCCGAAGCCGCCACCAAGTGGATTGACCTGTGGGAAGGCTACCGCGCCAATGGTTACATCCCCGGCGCCGAGCTCTCGGCCTCCTATGCCGAAACCGCGGCCGACAGCTCCATCTTCGTGGCCGGCAAAACCTGCATCACCCTCATTTGGTCCAACCAGGTCGGCACCTATCAGGGCGCGATGACCGATGAAATCGGCGTCATGATGCTGCCGTCCGGCGCGGGCAACGGCGCGTGGATTCAGCCCAGCCAGTACATGTGCGTCAACTCCAAGTCCAAAAACATTGACGCCGCCGTGACCTTCATCAACTTCTTCGTCAATGATCCCGAGGTCGGCAAGATTCTCGGCAACGACCGCGGCATCTCCAGCAACTCCAAGGTTCGCGAGGCCATCAAGGCAACCGCCAACGCCACCGACCAACAGATCTATGACTTCTACGCCCGCGTCACCAAGGTCACCCTGCCCATGGATCCCAACCTGCCCAACGATCAGGAGTTCAACAACACCCTGAAGACCATCTGCCAGGAAGTCTCCTTCGGCCAGACCACCCCCGCGCAGGGCGGCCAGAAGCTGTTTGACCTCGTGCAGACCCTGATCAAAAAGTAAGATTTCCTCCACAAGACCCCCGGGGCCGGTGAAAACCGACTCCGGGGGTCTTTTTTATGGCAAGTTGACGTCGCCGCGGCGGGGCTCTCATACAAGCTCGAAGTCGAGCAGCTCCTCAATCTGGGTTTTCCGGTCGATGCCGGGATAGACCTCCAGCAGCGTAAGCCCTTGCGGCGTCAGGACAAAGACGCAGCGCTCGGTGACATACAGCACCCGCTGGCCGTTTTTGAGGGCGTTTTGCGCCGAGAAGCTGACGGCGGTGATCTCGTTTTTGAATTTTTTCACCGAGCCCTCCCGCACGATGTTCACCCGGTCGCCCTCCTGCCCGGTCAGCAGACCCCGGGTGGTGAAGCTCATACAAAACACCACGGTTTTGGTGGCGGCGGTGATGTTGGCAAAGCCGCCGATGCCGGTGAAGGTATCGGCCAGCCGGTGGGAGTTGACGTTGCCGTGGCGGTCGGCCTCCAGCCCGCCCATAAAGCAGATATGCAGCCCGCCGCCGTCGTACAAGTCGAACTGGGACGCCATGTCGCAGATCATATCCGAGCCGATGGTCGCGCCGAAGGAGACGCCGGGCGCCGGCAGCCCGCCCACGCCGCCGGCCTCCACCGTCAGGGTGATATCCTTTAAAATGCCCAGCCGGGAGGCATATTTGCCCACCGTTTCGGGCATCCCAATGCCGATGTTGACCACGTCGCCGGGAGACAGCTCGCGCGCCGCGCGCCGCCCGATAATATCGGCGGTGCGGTCGGGACTGGCTTCGCCCCGCTTGCCGGAGGGGGACAGCTTGCCCATCCAGTAGTCCATCTGGGTCGGCGGCACATGGATATCGCCCGACAGCACGGGATTGGCTTTTTGCACGTCGGGCAGCTCCTCGCAGACCACCACGGCGTCCACCAGGCAGCCCGGCACGATGACGCTGCGCGGGCGGGCGAAGACATGGCTGACCCGCTCAACCTGCACGAGGACTTGCCCCCCGTTGTTTTTGGCGGCCTGACACAGCGCCAGCGCGTCCACCGTGACGTTTTCGTTTTCAAACGAAATATTACCGGCGGGATCGACCGTCGTGCCCTTGATAAAGGCCACGTCCACCCGCGGAGTCTTGTATTGCAGCATTTCCTCGCCGTCCACCGTGATGCGGCGCACCATCTCTTCCCGGGAAATGGCGTTGAGCGCCGGCCCGTCCAGCCGTGGATCGACGAAAATATTGAGCCCGATGGTCGAGAGATAGGTGCGGCGCCCGGCGGCCGCCGCCCGGATGGCGTGGGACAGCACCCCCAGCGGCAGACAATAGCCCTCGATGGCGTCTTCCTTGATTTTTTGCAACGTGGCCGGCATACTGGTGAAATGGCTGGCCACCACCTTGCGCGCCGCGCCCAGCTTGATATACCGGTCGGCGAACAGATCGTCCCGCCAGCCGCCGAAGCCCGCCGCGCAGAAAATCTCCAACTGGCCCGGATGGCCGGTCTCGGCGTACCGCTCGGCCAGCGCCGCGTGCAGCGCGTCGGGATTGGCCAGCGTCAAAAATGAATTGATGGCGACGCACGCCCCGTCCGGGATGCGCGCCACCGCCTCGCGCGCGGACATGATTTGGAACATGGGATCCCTCCGTTCACTATTTACTGTTCATCCATCTTCCGGTGGCTCTTTCCCCATCTTACTTATGTGTTGAAAGCCGAAACGTTTACAGCCTCACAAACGACGGCTCTCCCTCGCAAAACGTCGTGACATACGCAAACCCGCAGTCGCGCAGGACGGCATATCCCTCCGCGATGCCGGCGCCGATGTCGGCGGCCCTGTGGGCGTCGGAGCCGACGGTGACGAGCTCCCCGCCGCAGGCGCGGTAGAACCGCAGCAGCGGCGCGTCGGGCATGAGGATGCCGCCGGTGCGCAGGCCGGAGACGTTGAGCTCAAGCCCCCGCCCCGCCTCGACCAACCGCCGGAAAATGGCCCGGACGGGGCCCTCCCAGTCCATCGGGTCGATGGCGTGTCCGCCCCTCCCGGTCATGTACCGCAGGGGATAGGTCAGGTGCCCCAGCGCGTGAAAAGGCGCGCGTTCACAAAGAACGCGCACCTCGTCAAAATACCGGTCAAGATAGCCCCGGCAGGTCTGGATATCGGGGTAGTCGAGACAGTAAAAATCCTCTTCGCCGGCCAGATTGTGATAGGAGCCCAGCACAAAGTCGAAGGCGGACGACGCCAGCAGCGCGTCGGCCCTATCCGGAATCTGGGTGTATTCGCCCAACTCCACGCCGAAAAGCAGCCGCAGCCGCCCGGCAAAGCGCTCGCGCGCCTCGCAAAGCGCCGCCTGACGCGGCGCGGGGTCAAAGCCGCTGACGCTGTCGAAATGGTCGGTGACGCACAGCTCAAGAAGCCCGCGCGACAGCGCCGCCTGACACAGCGCGGCGAGGTCGTCCTTGCCGTCGAAGGAAAAATTCGAATGGGTGTGATAATCGGCCAGAAACATGACGATCAACCTCCGGAGGGCTGGGCGGCGTTTTTGCGGGACTGATAGAGAGGGCAGCCGGCCGGCAGCGCGTCGGAAAATTCCAGCATGACATGGGAAAAATGCCCGGCGTAGTCATAGGCGATTCCCTTGTCACGAAGCAGGTTGGCGTCCGGCTTGGCGCGCGGCAGCGAGACGGTGACCGACGCGCCCTGCCCCTCGCCGGAGGAGAGGATAATCGAGCCGCCGTGCAGCGTCGCAATGGCGCGGGCCAGCGGCAGCTCAAGCTCCAGGCCCTGCCCGTCGCCGGGGCGGAGCTCGCCGTAGGCGTCAAACAGCGAACGGAGCTGCTCGGGCGGGATCTCCCCGCCGGAAAAACGCACCTTTAAAAACGCCGCGTCCTCGGCCGCCGAGACCGACACGGTGATTTTATCACCGTCCCCGGCGCGGGAAAGGGCGAAAGCCAACAGATTCAAGAGCATCCGCTCAATTTTATCGGCATCGAAGGCAAAGCGCAGGGAGGGCTCGGTGGTTTCAAACGCCAGCGAGACGCCCTTGGCCTCGATATAATCCCGCGCCGCGCCCAGATGGGTGCAGACAAACTCGGTAAAGTCGGCCTCCTGAAGGGACAGCACGATTTCCCCCTGCAAATACAGCGACAGGTCGGTAAAATTGCCGGCCCGGCGCAGCAGCCGGAAGGAGCTTTGCAGCAGCGACGTCATATAATGGGCGGCCTTGGGGTCTTCCTCCGGCAGACGCGCCGACAACAGCCCCAGCGTGGCCATCATGAGGGTCAGCGGCGGCCGCAGCTCGCGGCCCAACGCGCCCATCATGCGGGTGGAGAAGAGGTTGTCCTCCTCCGGCTCGGGATAAAACGCCAGCATAAACCGGGCGTCCCGTTCCATCAGGATGACCTGTACGGTGTACGGTCTGCCGGCGATTTCCCAGCCGCGAATGGCCGACGGAAGCCCCGACTGAGCCGCCACCAGCAGCGCCGAAGCCTGCCGCGGCGGGAAAAGAGAGCGCAGCGAACGTCCGTCCGGAAAGGATCCGAACATCCGCGCGGCGGCCGTGTTGGAAGCGGAGACGATGTCTCCCGAGGCAAGCAGCAGGGGTATGGGCATCTGTTCCATCACGGCGGGGTCAAATTGGATCTGTTCCATCCGCGCCCTCCACAATTTATGGTATCGGCGCTTATTATATCCCGAAAGATGGATTTTTTCAAGATTTTTTTGCGATTTTATTGCTTTATTAAGGTAAAACCTCTGCTTTTTGCAACATAATAAACAAAAATATCCAAATCTTCAAAAAATTACGAATGGCCGTTCGCCCGAGTTGGTTGTCCTGTGACAAAATATTCTCAATCTCTTCGGAAAAACCCTTGTAACAAGGGGGGGAATGAGGTATAATATCCAGCAGATTATGTTAAGGAGGAACGATTCACATGAGCATCAAAATCGGTATCAACGGTTTCGGCCGCATCGGCCGTCTGGTTTTCCGCGCCGGCGTCAAAAACCCCAAGTATGAGTTCGTCGCCATCAACGACCCCTTCATGTCCCCCGATTATATGGCCTATATGCTCCGGTATGACACGGTGCACGGCCGCTTTGACGGCGAGATTTCCTATGACGAAAACTCGATCACCGTTGACGGCAAGAAGATCCTCTTCTACGCCGAAAAGGATCCCGCCAACATTCCGTGGGGCAAGGTCGGCGTCGAGTACGTCGTGGACGCCACCGGCATCTTCCACTCAAAAGACAAAGCCCAGGCGCATATCGACGCCGGCGCGAAAAAAGTAGTCTACACCGGCCCGTCCAAGGATGACACCCCCATGTTCGTCTGCGGCGTCAACCTCGATAAATACACGCCCGACATGACCTTTGTCTCCAACGCCTCCTGCACCACCAACTGCCTGGCGCCCCTCGCCAAAATCATCAACGACAATTTCGGCATCAGCGAGGGTCTCATGACCACCGTGCACGCTACCACCGCCACCCAGCTGACCGTGGACGGCGCGTCCAAAAAAGACTGGCGCGGCGGCCGCGCCGCCGCCGGCAACATCATCCCGTCGTCCACCGGCGCCGCCAAGGCCGTCGGCAAGGTCATCCCCGAGCTCAACGGCAAGCTGACCGGCATGGCGTTCCGCGTGCCCACGCTGGACGTTTCGGTGGTTGACCTGACCGTCACCCTCAAAAAGCCCGCCAAGTACGAAGAGATCTGCGCCGTCATCAAAAAGGCCGCCGACGGCCCCCTCAAGGGCATCATGGGCTACAGAGACTAGGACGTCGTCTCCTCCGATTTGATCGGTTGCGCGCGGACCGCCATTTTGGAAGCCAAGGCCGGCATCGCCCTGACGGATAC
>JAVBOJ010000114.1:0-6687 GCA_031550755.1 Oscillospiraceae bacterium | reverse complement strand
CGGCGGCGTCGCGGCGTACAAAATACATTATTTTATCGTCTCCTTCGCGCTGATCGCGCTGTTTTGCGGCGCGTTGTACGCCCTCGGCAGGCTATTTCGCGAGGGCACCGGCAAAAAGCCCGCCGTGCTGCGCACCGTGTCGGCGGTCGTGCTGTTGGGGTTGTGTATCTTTGCCAATACCACCGGTTTTTTCCGCGACACCGCGCCGGTTCAAAACACCGCCGCGTCGGTGCTGACAAGCCTGTTTTTTGTCATGCTGGGCGTCACATTTGGGGTGTATATCGGCAGTTTTTTGCTGAAAAACTTTTCATTGGCCGCCCGGTGGCTGCCGGTGGCGGCGGCGGTATGCATCACTGTCGCGATGTACATAGGGGAGAGCTTTCTGCTCAACGGGACGCTCTACCGCTTCGGTACGGGCTGGTTTTTCAGCGGACTGCCCGGGATTGTCGTCGCGCCGGTCGATCTGCTGGTGATTTTGCTGGCCGGGGCGCTGACGTGGGGCGTGATGCGGCTGGTGCGTCCGCGAAAAGAGGGGTATAGAACACAAAAGGGTTGAGAATGGTTCTCAACCCTTTTGGTATACAGGGAATGGGTATTCGGTTCAGTTCCTAAGATTCTTGTTTCATATTACGGTCTGCCCGAAACATATGTAATATGCGCCACAGGCGACCAGTCGCTGATCTCATTGTTATCCAAGACTAACTGCGCATGACTCGCTAACCCGCTTAACGCGCGGATGTCGCGGATCTGATTATCGTTTAAGAAAAGAGATGTTAACTTATCCAACCCGTTTAACGCGCTGATGTCTTTGATCTGATTGTTTTCCAGAAGCAATGTCTCCAAACGCTTCAACCCGCTTAACGTACTGATGTCGCTGATTTTGTTGTTGCCTAAGGCCAGCTCAGTCAATTTCGTCAGCCCTACCAACGCTTTGATGTCGCTAAGTTGGCAATTCCGCAATCGAAGACATTTCAAATTCGTGAGACTATTCAGCGGAAGGGATGAAACATCTCTAATTGGCATAGACTGCAAATCAAGTTCCGATAGCTTTGTAAGGTTGCTAAGGGTCGTAAAATCTCTGATTCCAGCATCATGAATGGTAAGGCTCGTCAAATTTGTAAGGCGGCCAATGAGCGAAAGATCTTTTAGTTGAGCAACGCCCCACAACTGGAGGTGTTCTAATTTCACAAGGTTTCCAAGAGGCGTAAAATCGCTTATTCGACCGCCGCCCAAGCTGAGACTTGTGAGATTTGAAAATTGGTTCAGAGTTGAAATATCGCCGCTGAATTGAGGGGCGTCACCTAGGCTAAAAACCGTTAAATTGGTAAGCTTACCAAGGGGAGAAACCTCGCTGATTTGGTTGCCCCATAGATTCAGTACCCTCAAATTCGTAAGATTGCTGAGTGGTGAAACATTGTCTACTTTATTGCCAAACAAGTTAAGCTCAGTCAACTTTGCAAGACTACTAAGGGGCGAGATATCGCTTATTGAGTTAAGCGCTAAATCCAGATGCGTAACATTAGCGGGAATTTCACCAGACGCCACCATTTTTGCAAGCTGCTCAGATGTTAAATCCTTGCCACGCAAGTCAACCTTCATTAACGTAATTGTCGCTGTCTGCGTAACATTATCCCACTCAACCAAAGCACCAAAAGCCTCGGCAAGATAACGAACCGGGATATACACCCGATCACGCTCAAGCTTTGCCTTGGTGTCCATTGTGCGACTTTGAGGCGTGCCATCACTTGCGTACACTGTATACTCTGCGCTGCCAACATGAAAGACAACAGATATCGGCCCCATGTCATTTTCCAACAAGAAGGAAACACTTTTTGTTTCATGATGCCAGATTACCTCGAGTCCCAACGCTTCACCAATAAAACGGGAAGGAACTTGCGTTCTGCCATTTGTGTCAACATAGGCAGGCGCATCAGGAAAATTTATTATTTGTCCGTTTACAATTATCGTTACCGCGCCGGAAGCCTTGGCGTTTACAATGTTTCCAAAACCAAACATCAAGAGAATCGCTAACGTAATCATCATAGCTTTCGTTGTCTTTCCCATGTTCAACCCCACTCTCTTTTTTGCATTGCTATTCCATCCATCAACGAAGTGTTTCACAACATACACGCGTATGCTGTATCAAAATAATCAACTCCCACCTCTGCCTACTATACACTCCCCACGCAGAGCTGCGCGTCGCGCGTCCCCTTCGTTCCTCTGCCATCATATCATATCCCCATAAAATACACCAGCCGAAAAGTCAAATTTCCGGCTGGTGTGGTTATATAATTTCGCGTTTTTCGGCGCGGCTACCGCCGTCCCGGCACCTCCGGCGTCAGCTCGGCGGCCTCCACCTGCGCGCGCACGGACAGCTCGGCGGCCTTGAAGGCGTGCGCCTGCGTCATGGCGTGCTCGGTGCGGTGCAGACAGTCCAGAATGAGCTGCCCGAAGAAGGGATACCCCACCTTGCCATGCAGCTCGAAATGGGTTTCCTCCCGGCCGTTGGCCAAAAACAGATGCGCCGGGCCGTCCTTTGTCCCGAGGTTCATGTATTTGCGCTGTTCGATAAACCCTTCGGTGCCCAAGATGAAGCAGCGCCCGTCGCCCCAGCCCTGCAACCCGTCGGGCGTGAACCAGTCCACCCGGAAATAGCCCGTCGCGCCGTTGTCGAGGACGAGCGACGCGTCGCCGAAGTCGTCCAACTCGGGATACTGCGGGTGATGATAGTTGGCGATTTGACTGCGGACGACCTGCCCGTCCCGCGCGCCGGTATAGTAGAGGATCTGCTCGACGTTGTGGCTGCCGATGTCGCACAAAATGCCGCCGTAGTGTTTCTTTTGGAAAAACCAGTCGGGGCGGCCCGCCGCGCCCAGCCTGTGCGGCCCGAGGCACAGCACCTGCAGCACCCGCCCGATAGCGCCCTGCTCGATGAGCTGGCCGGCGAACACGGCGGTCTCGACATGGATGCGCTCGGAATAATACACGGCGTATTTTTGCCCGGTGCGCGCCACCGCCGCGCGGGCGGCCTCCAGCTGCTCCAGCGTGGTCAGGGGCGCCTTGTCGGTAAAATAATCCTTGCCGGCGTTCATCACCCGCAGACCCAGCGCACAGCGCTGTCCGGTCACGCAGGCACCCGCCACCAGCCGTACCGCCGGGTCGGAGAGAACCTCCTCCTCCGAGCGGGCGCGCCGCACCGCGGGAAACGCCTTGCAAAAGTTGTCCATCTTGGTTTCGTCGGGGTCATAGACCCATTTCAGTGTCGCCCCGGCCTCGGTCAGGCCGTTGCACATGCCGTAAATATGCCCGTGATCCAGCCCCACCGCCGCGAAAATAAATTCGCCGGGGCCTACCACCGGATTGGGTTTTCCCTGCGGCGCGTAGCGCATTCCGTCAGAAACATTCATGGCGCACACCTTCTCAAAGCTTCATTTTGTAGTCGCTGCCCACCGTGATGTCGCCGCCCAGACTGTCCAGCGACGCGGATTTCTCAAAAAAGCGCGGTGTCCCGGCCATGATGCCCGCCACGGTGTAAAACGGGTCGTCCGGCGTCAGCGGCAGGGTGACGGTCTGGCCGGTGCTACCGGCCTTGTAAATGGCGGTGATCAGCTCGACCGACGCGCGGCCGTCCGCGCCGGTGACGGCGGGGGGCCGGCCGGTTTCGATCGCCGTGAGCAGATTGTCGATCTGTCCGGTGTGACCGGTATATGAAAGCGCCGGCAAACCCGCCGAAAAGGCGTGGATCTGTTGCTCCAGCTCTTCGTTTTTCACAGGGAAGCCATTGGGCTGAGACAGCGAGGCGCAGACCTTCCACGGCGCGGAGACCCGCGCGTGCTCGCCCTGAAACACAAGCTGCTGTTCCTCGCCGTGGTGGATCACCGAGCTGGTGATCTGCGCCAGCGCGCCGCGCGGATAGCGCAGCACCGCGATGGAGACGTCCTCTACCTCGGCGTTGTCATGGTTGGCGTTGGACAGTACGGCGGTCACCGACTCCGGCCGCCCCATCATCCAGAGCAGCATGTCGATATGATGCACGGCGTGGTTGAGCGTACAGCCGCCGCCCTCTTTTTCCCAGCAGCCGCGCCACCACAGGTCATAATAGCTGTGGCCGCGCCACCAGTAAGAATCCACTTGAGCGTGCAGCACCCGACCGATGAGGCCTGTGTCCAGGGTCTTTTTGAGCGCCTGAATGGGATCGCGGAAGCGGTTTTGCGCCACCACCGACAAAAATTTGCCGCTTTGCTTCTGCGCCTTCAGCATGGCGTCGCCCTCCTCCAGACTGGCGGCCATGGGTTTTTCCACCAACACGTGGCATCCGGCGTTCAGGCTGTCGATGGCGATGGAGGCGTGGCAATGGGGCGGGGTGCAGATGCTGACCAGATCGATTTTCCCCGCCATGGCCGACAGCATGTCGGCATGGGAAGAGAAAATTTCGGCGTCCAGAGACAGCCGCCGGGCGGCGTCCTGCGCCCGTTCCGGAACGGTGTCGCACAGCGCGACGATCCGGCAGCGGTCGGGAAAGGCACGATACCCCTCCAAGTGCAGACGGGAGATGTTGCCGACTCCGACAATGGCGATGTGAAGCATAGGGATAGTCCTCCTCATAGGGCGGGGCTTTCGCGGATAGTATCCACGAAAGCCCCATTTTATTATTTGGACAAAGGGTTACGGCGCAATGTATTTGGCGGCGCGTTCGTCAATGATTTCCTGCGCGCCGGAGGCCAGCCAGTCGGCAATGGCAGCGTCCCACACCTTGTCAAAGTCGGCGGGCTTCGCAGTTACCGATTCGGCCATCAGGACAAGGCCCTTGTCGATCAGGGTCTGGCTGTAGGGGCCGGCGGCCGAAAGGGTCGCCGGGACGACCGGGTTGCTCTTGGCGTCGCGCATGGCGTTTTCATAGGCGGCGGTGATAAGCGACGGCGCGACGGTATAGCCGTTGGCCAGCGCCTTGATGGTGGTGGCTTCGTCGCCGAGGAACAGGCCGTTCATGATGATGGTATAGTCGATGTTCTGGTTGGAGTTCATGATATAGCGGGGGTCGGAGGCCGGGATGATTTTGGGCAGGCCGTCCACCAGATTGTGGGTGATGCCCAGCTCGCCGGTCTGCAGGTAGTTATAATTTTCGGTTTTGGACATCCAGTTGATGTAACGCAGGGCGGCGTCGACGTTTTTGCAGGTGGTGGGGATGAAGATGTTGAGGCCGGCGACGTCATACTTGTTTTTCATGGTCTTGCCGGCGGCGTTTTTGAACGGGTCGATGGTGACGATTTCCGCGTCGGGCACATTGACCTTGAGGTCACGCAACAGGCCCGGGGTGTCGCGGTAGGCCTGATCCCAGTTGTGGACAAACGCGCCCACGACGCCCTGCTTGATGAGGTTGTCGGAAGCCGTATCGTCTTTGTACAGGGGGAATTCGGGGTCGATCAGGCCGTCGTTGTACATTTTGTTCAGATAGCGGAAGCCCTCTTTGTAGCCGGGCAGCAGGAAGTAACGGTCAACAACCGTATTGATCCAGCGGTCCTTGTCGGTCAGGTTGGGATCGATGAAGGATTCCAGAATGGTATCGGCTCTCCAGCGGACGTCGGTGGTCATGGTAAAGGGGATGACCTTGTCCTTGCCAACGCCGCCGGGATCCTGCTCCTTAAACGCGACGAGCGCGTTGTAGAACTCCTCGGTGGTGGTGGGCAGGGGCAGACCGAGTTTGTCCAGCCAGTCCTTGCGGATAAAGGTGTTGACGCCGGCCGAGTTCATGCGCTTGGCGGGCACCGAGAAGATCTCTCCGGTGTCGGTGTTCATGTTGCGCTGGATAAGATCACGTCCGGCGATGGACGGGTCGGCGCCGAGGAAGGCCTTGAAATCGGCCAGGGTGGTGTCGATGTACGGAGCGAGATCGGTCAGACCGCCCAGATCGCGGTAGTTGGCCACGAGGCCGGCGTCATAGGTGACGCAGATGTCGGGGGCCGAGCCGGCCGCCATCAGGTTGTTGAGCTGCTCGACCTCTTCCCAGCGGGAAACGGCCTTAAAGGTGACGACGATATTTTCGTCTTCCAGAATTTTGGCTTTGATCCAATCGGTATAGACGTTGTTGGTGCAGTCGGTTTTGCCGCCGTCGGTGCCGCGGTCGAAGATTTCGACGACGATTTCAGCCTTTTCGGGCTTTTGGTTGGTCGGGGGGGGCGGCGTGGTGGTGTCGGCGGGTTTGCTCGAGGTGGGCGTCGCCGGGGCGCTGACGGACGGGGTCGGCGAGGTGGTGGGCGTACAGGCGGCGAACAGCGTGAGCAGCATCAGGCAGACCAGCGCGAGAGAAAGCAGCTTTTTCATACACATCCTCCTATTTATTTGTGGTCGGCTATATGTACGCACATTCCTGTGCAGGGGCAACAGGTTTTAGCCCTTGACGGCTCCGACGGTGACGCCGGTGATGAAATACCGCTGGAGCCACGGATAAACCAGCAGGATCGGAATGGTGGCAAACATGACCGAGGCGGCCTTTAGCCCTTCGCTGACGGTTGGGGCGGAAAAGCCCTCCTGATTGGCCACGTCGATGGCCGAAAGGTTGTTGATGATCTGCCAGAGCTTGAGCTGGATAGGCTGGAATTTGGGAATCGTCATATACATCAGTGCGTCGGAAAATCCGTTCCATCGACCCACGGCATAAAACAGCGCCAGCGTGGCCAGCACCGACTT
>JAVBOJ010000155.1:0-25297 GCA_031550755.1 Oscillospiraceae bacterium | reverse complement strand
GCAGGTGGTCAAGGCCACCGTGGTGCTGGCGCGGGGCTTCTCCCCTTCCGACGAGCTGGTCAAGGAATTGCAGGCGCATGTCAAAAAGGTGACCGCGCCGTATAAATACCCCCGCATTGTGGAGTTTGTGGACGAGCTGCCCAAGACGGTCAGTGGGAAGATCAAACGTGCGCAGATCCGGCAGGGAGACGCGGCGAAATGACCAAAACCCACCTCCTCTTTGACCTCGACGGCACCATCATCGACCCCAAAATCGGCATCACCTCTTCGGTGCGGTACGCGCTGACGCGCTTCGACATCGACGTGCCGGACGCCGACGCGCTCACCCCGTTTATCGGTCCGCCGCTGCGGGAGTCGTTCCGCCACTATTACGGCATGAGCGCCGAGGAGGCCGAACAGGCGGTGGTGTTCTACCGGGAATATTTCTCCCGGCAGGGCATCCGGGAAAACACGATGTATCCCGGCATGGAGGCGCTGCTGCGCGAGGAACACGCGCGCGGCCGGACACTGGTGCTGGCGACCTCCAAGGCGACGGTCTACGCGGAGGAAATTCTGCGGCACTGGAAACTTGACCGTTACTTTTCCTTCACAGCCGGCAGCGAGTGGGACGGTACCCGCTCCCAAAAGGGCGAGGTCGTCCGCTACGCGCTGGAGTCACAGGGGATACAGGCGGATAAGGCGCTGATGATCGGCGACCGGAAGCATGATGTGCTGGGCGCGCGGGAAAACGGGCTGGACAGCGTCGGCGTGCTCTACGGCTACGGCGGACGCGCGGAGCTGGAAGCCGCCGGGGCGACTTGGCTGGCCGAAACAGTGGAAATTTTGAGGGAGATTTTACACACCTTATAAAAGCTGACGCCGCCCCAATCGGGCGGCGTTTTTATAGCCTCAATATTCTCTCCGCATTGCCGGCAAAAACGAGCGCCTTTTCTTCCTCTGTAAAGGGCAACAGCTTCACCGCCGCGATGCTCTCCCCTGGCGACTGCCACGGGCTGTCCGACCCGAACAGCAGCCGGTCGGGCCGCCAGCGGCGGCAACTCTCCTCAAACTCGCTCTGCGGCAGGCGTCCTGCGTCAAAGGACACGTCGGCGTAGACATTGGGCAGACAGGCCAGACACTCCGCCGCCTCGTCCCGCATCTTGTGCCCGCCCATGTGCGCCGCGATGACGACACCCTCCGGATACCGGCGCGCCACGGCGGCAATTCTGCGCGGCTCGGAATGCCACGGCGGGCGGTAGCCCTCGTCCTCGCCGGCGTGAAACAACACCGGCAATCCCTGGCGGAAGATTTCTTCGTAGATGGGAAACATTTTGGGGGCGTCCGGGTAGAATTCCTGATATTCCGGGTGAAACTTGACCCCCTTCAACCCCCAATCGACCATCCGAGCGACCGCTCCGACATAGTCCGCGGTCTCGGGATGCACACTGCCGAAGGCGTACACGCCCCGGCGCTCATCCCGCAGCCCGGCGGCAAATCGCAAAATCGAGTCCACCTGCCGGGGGCTCGTGGCAATCGGCAGCACGAGATAGCTCTGACAGCCCTCGGCACGCTCGTAGGCATCCAACCCGGCGGCGGTGCCGTCGTGCAGATAGGGCAGCGTCGCTTTCGCCGAAAGGGTTTCCAGCGCGCGGGCGGCGACGGCGTCCGGGAAGCAGTGGGTGTGAAAATCAATGATGTTCATATAAAGCGGCCGCCCTGTCCGTCCAGCAGCTCCTGTCGAACGGCTGTAAAGTATTTGTAATTTACATCCGGCAAATATTGCGCCACAGCCTTTTCCAGAAACAGCGGGCTCAGCGTCGGACTGCCGGCGGCCAGCACCGCCTCGGCCTTGAGGGCGGTCTGTCCGTCCTCGTTCCATGTGATCGACCGAATCATCGGGACGATGTCGGTGTTTTGCATCCCCTGTTTGGTTTTTTTCTCCAGCAGGATGGGCCGCCCGTCAAACAGCGCGCGTATTGACGCCGGCGTCCCGTCCGGGCGCGTGTCCTCCCAGTCCACCCGTGCCGTATACCGCGCGAAGGCGATCTCGGTCACCGGGCGGAGCGCATACATCGCCCGTAAAACCCGCAATCCTTCGGGCAGAACGGCATTGACCAGCGCCGGCACGCCGGCCTCGTCGATCTCCTCGGCCAGACCGAAATCCAGCACCTCGCAGACGCTCTCCACCCCCACCGGCAGCGGCAGCGCGATGGAGAGGTACGGGTGCGGGTTGAAGCCCTCGGTGTAGTGCAGCGGCAGCTTGGCGCGGGCGAACGCCCGCTGGAAGATGTGCATCAAATCGAGATGGGAGATGTGCACCGCCGTTTTGGCGAACACCAGCCGCATTTTACGCATCGCAGACACCTCCCGCGATCAGACTGTCGGCTCCGCAGCCGGAACAGGCCGCCCGGCAGTCGGATGAGGCCTCGCCGAGATAGGCGCGCTCGCATTCGCGCCAGAGGTGCGCCCTGGACACGCCGAGGTCGATGCGCTCCCACGGGAACACCTCGTCTCTCCGGCGGGTGCGGTTGGCGTAAAAGGACATGGAAAGCTTCTGCGCGGCAAAGGCTTCCCGCCATTTGGTCAAGGAAAAAAACTCCCCCCAGCCGTCCAGCCGGCAGCCGGATCGATAGGCCGTTTCAATCACATCGGCCACGCGGCGGTCGCCCCGCGCCAACGCCGCCTCCAAAAAGCTGGTGTCCGGCGCGTGCCATGAAAAGGTGATCTGTTTTTTCATGGCGGCACGCAGCACCTTCTGCCGCCGGTCGAGCTCGTCCATCCCCACCTGCCCCTCCCACTGGAAGGGCGTGTGCGGCTTGGGCACAAAGCAGGCGGCGCTGACCGCCACCCGCGCGGCGCGGTCTTTTGTTTTCGTGTGCTGCCGCCAGGTGTAAAACACCTTCTGCGCCAAGTGGGCGATGCCCTCGATGTCCTCGTCGGTCTCGGTGGGCAGTCCCAGCATAAAATAGAGCTTGATGTTGTTCCAGCCGCCCTCAAAGGCCAGCGCACAGGCCGAAAGCAGGTCGTCCTCGGTTAAATTTTTGTTGATGACGTCGCGCAGCCGAGCCGAACCGGCCTCCGGCGCGAAAGTCAGCCCGCTTTTGCGCACCGACTGGACCTTTTCCATCAGCTCGCGCGAAAACGAGTCGGCCCGCAGCGACGGCAGACTCAGCCCGATCCGGCGGGGGTTTGTATACGTGAGCAGCCGGTCGCACAGCTCCTGCAAGGGCTTGTAATCACTGGTGGACAGGCTGGTCAGCGCGATTTCCTCATACCCGGTGCTTTCGCAGGAGGCGATGCCCTGAGACACCAGCGTGTCCACACTCTTGGCACGCACGGGGCGGGTGGCGTGCCCCGCCTGACAGAACCGGCAGCCCCGGATGCACCCGCGAAACAGCTCCAGCATGACCCGGTCGTGCACCACCTCGGTGTTGGGCACCAAGGGCTTGGTCGGAAAATAGGCGCGGTCGAGGTCGCGCACGATCCGTTTTGTCACCGTCTCGGGCGAACCGGGCAGCGGCGCGATCTCGGCCACCGTCCCGTCCGGGTGATATGACACCGTATACAGCGACGGGACATAGACGCCGGGGATCCCGGCGGCCTGCCGCAGGGTTTCCACCCGGCTCGCGCCGGAGCGTTTGGCCTGTTTAAACAGTTCCAGCAGCTCGACGGTCACCTCCTCCCCTTCCCCGATGACAAAGAGATCGACAAAGGGCACCATCGGCTCGGGGTTGGCGCAGCAGGGCCCGCCGGCCATGACGAGGGGATGCGCCTCGGCGCGGTCGGCCGCGCGGAGCGGAATGCCCGCCAAATCCAGCATATTCAGCACATTGGTGTACGACAGCTCGTATTGCAGGGTAAAGGCCAGCAGATCAAACGCGGCCAGAGAATCCCCGCTCTCCAGCGCGTACAGCGGCAGGCGGTTTTGCCGCAGCTCCTCCTCCATATCGACCCAGGGCGCGAAGGCGCGCTCGCACCACACCCCGTCCACCTCATTCATCAGGCCGTAGAGGATGCGCAGTCCCAGATGCGACATGCCGATCTCGTAGGTGTCGGGAAAACAAAAGCAGACCCGTAAGTCAACCACCTGTTTGTCCTTCATGACGACGTTGTATTCGCCGCCCACATAGCGGGCGGGCTTTTGCACGCGGGGCAAAACGGCTTGCAATCGCTTGTCCATGGTCTCCTCCGCTCATAAACAGGAGGGCGTACCCCCCTGAGGCTAACAAGGTAAAATTATAGCCTGTTTGGAGAAGAATTACAAGTCCCGCCGCCGCAACGCCGCCGGCCGTGATCCAGCCGACCGTCCGCGAGACCGCGCGCGCCTTGTCCTCCAAGAGTTTCCACTCCAGAAGCAGGCGCAGGGCGCGTCCGCCGTCTAGCGACGGCACCGGCAGCAAATTGAACAGCCCCAACGTCAAATGGATGCCGGCGCTGATAAAGCCCGCCGGCCAGCAGAGAAACGAGGTCAGCCGGGCGGTGACCAGTGCTCCGAGCAGGCTGGCCGCCGGGCCGCCCAGCGTAATTAAAACCTCTTTACCGTAGCTGAGGCTTCCCTCGGCCTCCATGCGGATGCCGAGCAGTCCCAGCTCGAGTCTGCGCACCCGGCCGCCGAACACCCACAACATCAGCAAATGTCCCAGCTCGTGCAGTACCGAGGCCGCCGCGATCCACAAAAACAGTCCGGTATCCAGCCAGACCATGACCGCCAGCAGGATCAAAAATCCGCCGTGCAGCGTAAAACGTCCCCATGTCATGCCAGCGACGCTCCCACATACTGCATGGGATTCAAAATGGTGTCGTCCCGCCGCACCTCAAAGTGCAGATGCGGGCCGGTGGCCAACCCGGTGGCGCCCACGCGGGCGATGCTGTCGCCTTTTTTGACCGTCTGTCCCGCCTTCACCAGCAGCTTGCTGCAATGGGCGTAAAAGCTGATGAACCCGTCCTTGTGCATCACCTTGACATAATAGCCGTATGTATTGGAAAATCCGGCGGTTTCCACCTTTCCGTCGGCAAAGCAGCGGATGCCGGTGCCGGTGGCGGCGGCAATATCCACACCGTAATGGAACTTTGTCTCGCCCAGAATGGGATGGTCACGGTACCCGAAATCGGAGGTAAACGTACCCGATACCGGCACGACATAGGAAAACGGCAGGTCGTACAGGGCATAATCCACCGTCGGCGGCAGTACAAACCCGAACGGAATCGGCGCGGTGTCGTCCTCGGCGTCCTCTTCGGACAGGGAAAATTCCCAGCCGGAGAGCGGCGTGGCCGCCCAAGCCGCAATAAACGCCTCCATCTCGCCGTCATACGACAGTGCCGTCGCGTCCGCGCCGGAGGCGGCGGGCAGGTCGCCTGTCTCGCTTTCCTCCGGCGGCGCGACAAACCGCGCCTGACCCTCCGGCGTCGGACTGGGGCTGGGCGTGGGACTGGAGCTCGGGCTCGGGCTGGGACTGGGCGACACCGGCGCGCCCACCTCGCTCTTGGGTGCGCCGGACAAGGCTTCCCAGACCTCGGACAGCTCGCCCTCGCCCGACAGCGCCCGACCCATCGAGGCCAGCGCGGCTTTGTAATCCACACCGCCGCCGATGCTTTGGGACAGCGCGGCGCGCACCTCCAGCGCCTGCTCCGGAAAGAAGGTTTTGACCGCCAGCGCCAGCCCGAAAATGACCAGACAGATGACGAGCTGCACCATCCGGCGGTCGGGCTTGCCGGAGGATTTTTTTTCGGACGGCTTTCCCGCCCTGCCGGCGGCCGGACGGGACAGGGACGGCGCGGGCGGCTCCCCGGACGGCGGAGCGGCCGGTTTGGTGCGGCGGGGTATGGGCGCCAGCGGACGAAACGCTGTGGACATTGGACTTCCCCCCTCTTCGTTTTCCCTCTATCTATATGCGGGAAATTGCCGGGAAATACGGGGCTTGGGTCAAGGGGGTTTTGTCTATAATGACGAATTTTATTTGACTTTTTTCGGGTTGTGTGATACTATTGCACTGGAGCCCGACACTTTGTATTGTGACGAAAGGAGGAAACAGCATGAAACGCATTTATGGGGGAGTTCTCGCGCTTATCGTTCTTTTTCTATTTTCCATTTTTTCCGGTTGTACCAACGCAAACACCGTAGTCCGATGGAAAGACCCTTGGGTGGAAAAATCCGTGCGGGCGCAGCTGGGCAAACCCGAGGGCAACATCACCGTCGGTGATCTGGACGGCATCACGTCGGTCGTAGTGGTCGGTAACTCCTTTATTGTAAACGAACTGGCGGAAATCTCCATCGGAACCGAGACCGGCCAACGCGTGTATTACCCCGGGGGAGGAAGCCGAACCGAGATAGGATTTAAATCCTCGCCCCTTGAGACCCTGGCCGATTTCGCGCATTTCAGAAATCTGGAAAGGTTGGAGCTGTACTGTACCTCTCTGTCCAAACTGGAGGGGCTTGAAAATCTGGGGGGGCTTTCCAAACTAAACCGGCTTTTGCTGTGCGCCAACGCCGACCTGCATGATATCAAGGGGATTTCCAAGCTGTCCGCGTTGGAGCATTTAGAGCTCTCCAGCATGGATATCGCCGACTTTGACGAACTGGGCAAGTTAAAAAAATTATCAATATTCATTTCCATTGATACCAATCTTGATACGTTGGATGTTTTCGCCAATATGAAAACCTTGGAAAAGTTTTATGTGCAAGAAGTGCCTTTGACGGATCTGAGTCCTTTGGAAGGTTTGCCAAACTTGAAATTTTTGGGGCTCATTGACGCGGATGGAACGAGAACCGTCTATATTGATACACTTGATATCCCGGCGGCGCAGACAGCGGCCCGCCCCTGCCCCCTCTTCATTTGTGAACACGACGAGTCGCTGCATGAAAAAGTAACTATCGATTTTAACTACTACGCCGCGATTAACAACCAGCGCCACGCGCTGATGGTGGGCTACAAGCACGTCTGCACCGTCTGCGGCGCGAATGTCCAAAAAGTCGAGCAGTCCTCCACCGAACAACACAATTTCGGCTCCTATGAGGACGCGGGACATCAGGCGGAAAAGCAAAACCATATTTATACAAGGTACTGTGACGTCTGCCAGGCTACCTTTGAAACAATTGTCGCCTGTTCCGGCCCGCCCTGCACGCCGCCCGCCAACTAAACAAGCACGGGGTGTTCCGATCACCGGAACACCCCGCTTTTTATACCTGACGCATTGTCTCCTCTATTCTTTTGGCCGCCGCCTTGCCCGCCCCCATCGCCAAAATCACCGTCGCAGCGCCGGTCACCGTGTCGCCCCCGGCAAACACGCCGGGCTTGGCGGTCTCTCCCGCCTCATTCAGCGTGATAATACAGCCCCGGCGATCAGTCGGCAGGTCGGGCGTGGTCATGCGAATCAGCGGATTGGGCGAGGAGCCGATGGCCATGATGACACAGTCGGTTTCCAGCTCCACCCGGCTGCCCGGCTTTGGCACCGGACGGCGGCGTCCGCTTTCGTCCGGCTCGGACAGCTCCATCTCGGCGCACACCATCGCGCGGACAAAGCCGTGTTCATCCCCCAGCAGCTCGGTCGGGTTGGTCAGCAGCAGAAACGCCACACCCTCCTCGCGGGCGTGGTGGATTTCCTCCAGCCGGGCGGGCATCTCGGCCTCACCCCGGCGATAGACGACGGTAACCCGCTCCGCGCCGAGACGCAACGCGCTGCGCGCCGCGTCCATGGCGACATTGCCGCCGCCCACCACCGCGACCCTGCGTGGCGGCAAAATCGGCGTGTCGTAGTCCGGGTCAAAGGCGCGCATGAGGTTCACGCGGGTGAGGAATTCATTGGCCGAGTAAACCCCGTTGAGGTTTTCCCCGGGAATTTTCATAAACGTGGGCAGTCCCGCGCCCGCGCCGAGAAACACCGCGCGGAAGCCGTCGGCAAACAGATCGTCCACCGTCAGCGACCGCCCGACGACGCAGTTGAAGCGGAAGGTGACCCCGGCGGCCTCCAGCTGTTCGATTTCCCGTTTGACAATGGCCTTGGGCAAACGAAATTCCGGGATGCCATAGATCAGCACGCCGCCCGGCTCGTGGAACGCCTCAAACACCGTAACCTCATACCCCAGCCGGACAAGCTCGCCCGCGCAGGACAGTCCCGCCGGGCCGGAGCCCACCACCGCCACCGGGACGCCGTTTTTTTGGGTGGTCGAGGGCGGTTTTTTTTGCGCCATGGCCCAGTCGGCCACATAGCGCTCCAGCCGACCGATGCCGACCGGGTCGCCGGTTTTGAGCCTTACACACAGCGCCTCGCACTGGTTTTCCTGCGGGCAGACCCGTCCGCAGACCGCCGGGAGCGTATTCGACCGCGTGACAATGGCCGAGGCGCGCTCTAGGTCGCCCGCTTCGACGGCGGCGATAAAAGCCGGAATCTCCACCCCCACGGGACAGCCCGCCACACAGGGCTTGTGCTTGCACTTTAAACAGCGCGCGGCCTCCTCGGCGGCCTGCGCGGGCGTGTAGCCCAGCGCCACCTCGGAGAAGTTCCCAGCGCGGACGATGGCGTCCTGCTCGGGCATTGGGGTTTTCACCTTGGCGTGATTAGGCATGGCGCGCGCCTCCCATCCCGAGCTTGCAGATATGGTCGTCCATGGCCGCCTTTTCCTGCGCACGGTAAATCGCGCCGCGCCTCAGCGCCTCGTCGAAATCCACCCTGTGCCCGTCAAAATCCGGGCCATCCACACAGGCGAATTTCGTCTCCCCGTCCACCGTGACCCGGCAGCAGCCGCACATGCCGGTGCCGTCGATCATCAGCGAGTTGAGGCTGACCGAGGTGGGAATGTTGTATGCCTTGGTCAGCTTGCAGACAAATTTCATCATGGGCATCGGGCCGATGGCGATGACATGGTCATACGCCCGCCCCTCATCGAAAAATCCTTGCAGCACAGTGGTCACCAGCCCGTGAACGCCGTGGGTGCCGTCGTCGGTGCAGACCGTCGTGCTGTCGGACTCGGCCCGCAGCTCCTCCTCCAAAAACACCAGCTCCCTGGTGCGAAACCCGGCGATGACATCGACCCGCGCGCCACTCCCGTGCAGATGGGTACACAGCGGATAGGCGATGGCGCAGCCGAGCCCCCCGCCGATGACGCAGACATTTTTCATGCCGGAGAGCGGCGTCGGGTTGCCCAGCGGCCCGGCGATATCGCGCAAGCAGTCTCCCGGCTCCAGTGCGCCGAGCAGCATGGTGGTCTTGCCGACCTCCTGAAACAGGATGGACACCGTGCCGGATTCCCGGTCATAGCCCGAGATGGTCAGGGGGATGCGCTCGCCCTTTTCGTGTACCCGCAGCATGACAAACTGACCGGGTCTGGCGTGCCGCGCCACCAACGGCGCGGCGATCACCATCCCCACCACCTGCGGATGGTACCGCTTTTTCTGCAAGATCTCGTACATGCGCATCCTCCGTCCTTTGCGATTTTCTCCATTGTAGCCCACCCGCGCAAGGCTTGTCAATCGGGGGATTCGGTGGTATTCTGTCTTTGGACAAAATCGGAAAGGATGGATTCTGATGCCGATCGGTGATTTACAGGCCAAAGAAACGCAATACATAGAGGAACGCCTTGTCCCCCAACGGAAATTTTATTCCCGCAAAGCCCGGCGCTATAAAAAGGGATACCACCTGTGCAGCGTCGCCGTGATCGTGCTGTCGGCGCTGATTCCCGTGATGGTTGTGATTCCGGGGTATGATTCCCTGCCGATGAAGCTCATCGTCGCCTGTTTGGGCGCGTCTGTGTCGGTGCTGACAGGGGTGCTCGGCCTGTGCAAATTCCAGGAGCTGTGGATCAAAACACGCGACACGTCCGAAGCGCTCAAGCGCGAAAAGGCGCTGTATGAGGCCTGTGTGGAACCGTATGCCGACGAAGAAACCTGCTTTCCCTTGCTGGTGGCGCGCTGCGAGGACATCATGGGCTCCGAGCACCGCGAGTGGCGCGAGCTGTGGAAAAAGCAGTCCTGAAAGAAAATTCTGGCATGACCGCACCATCTATGGTACTATAGTTTGTGCAAGCACACCCTATACCGCTGCGGCGGGACTCCGTTCAGCTTAACAAGCTGAACTCGGCGTGAAAAGAAGGGCCCCGCCCTCCTTTTCACACTTTTTCTCCCGCGCTGGTCTTACGCCAACGGGAAGGGAATACATTTTAGACAAGCTGCGAGTGATTGTGCACACGGAGGGAACAATATGACAATTTTTTTGGCGCTGTTTTTGGGGCTGGTGCAGGGCATCGCGGAGTTTCTGCCCATTTCCAGCTCGGGCCATCTGGCCATTTTCCAAAATCTGTTTGGGCTCAAGGATGTCCCCATGCTCTTTGACGTGCTGCTGCATTTCGGCACGCTGGTCGCGCTGTGCGCCTTCTACCGCAAGGACATATTGGAGATGCTGCGCGAGGCCGTGCGGTTTGTGACCGACCCAACCGGCAAAAAACAAAAGCCGACGCCGGCCCGGCGGCTGCTGTTGCTCATCATCCTGGCCTGTCTGCCGCTGGTTCCGTTTGTGTTACTGAAGGACTCGGTCGAGTCGTTGATGGGGATGCCGGTGTTTATCGGCGCGGCGCTCTGCGTGACGGGATTGCTGTTGTTCGTATCCGACCGCGCCAAAAAAGGCAAGAAAAACGAGAAAAACGCCAAGCTCACCGACGCGCTGTTTGTCGGTGTGGCGCAGGGCGTGGCGCTGATTCCCGGTCTGTCGCGCTCGGGGACGACCATTGCCGCAGGGCTTTTCCGCGGCTTTGACCGTGGCTTCGCCGTGCGGTTTTCGTTCCTCTTGTCGCTGCCGGCCGTGCTGGCCGCAACGGTGCTGGAGCTGTTCGACTCCCTCAAGCCGGCCGCCGAGGGCGCTGCCGAAACCGCTGTGGCGTTGGAGTTTTTTCCCTGTTTTCTGGGGATGCTGACGGCGGCGGTTGTGGGCTATGTCTCCATCGGCCTGGTCAAAAAACTGGTGCAGAGCGACAAATTCGGCGGCTTTGCCTACTACTGCTTCACCGTCGGTATCATCACCATCGTCGCGTCGCTGATTTTGGGAAAATAAGGAGTTTTTTATGACAATTCGCCGATACGACCCCGCCGACGCGCCCGCGTTGGAAGCGCTGGGCGGTTTTGCCGCCCGGCTGGGCAAAAATATCCCCCGCTGGCTGGACAAAGGCTTCACCAAGCCGGAATTTTGCCATGTGTTTCTGCGGGACGGCACCGTCGCGGGCGGCGTGGTCTGGGCGGAGTTTGAGCCGGGCGAGCTGGGAGTGCTGGATTTCTGCACGCCCGATCTGGCTGTGCCCGAGGCCGCCGCGCTGCTGCGCGAGAGCATCGCGCTGGCCAAACCGCCCTCCTGCCGCAAAATTTGCTACAATCTCTATAATGACAACGAGCTGTTCGCGCCCACCAAGGCGGTGTTTTTGGCGGCCGGGTTTTCGGTGGCGCAGGAGAAGAAAAGCTTTTCCCATCGCGGCGCTCCCCTGCCGCCCGACCCCGGACGGCTGGCGTTCAAGCCGCTCTCCGAGGTGGGCGAGGCGCTGTTTGTGGACATGGTGGAGCGCGTGACGGTCGGCTCGCTGGACAGCGATATGGCGGCGGAGGCCGCTCAGCTGGGCGGCGCGGAAGCGGCGCGGCTGTATGTCGAAGGGCTCAAGGGCATCAACCCGGACACCGCCCTTTGGCGGCTGGGCTATGCCGGGGACACGCCGGTCGGGCTGGTCGTTCCGCAAAGGCTGGGCAAGACCGTCGGCGCGATCAATTATATCGGCGTCGTACCGGAGCAGCGCGGCCACGGGTACGGGCTGGATCTGATATTGTCCGGCACGCGTGCGCTGGCGGCGCTGGGGCTTTCCAAGGTGATCGCCGACATCGACCGGCAAAATCATCCCATGGAGGCGGCGCTGACGGCTCTGGGATATGAATTTGACTGCGAGGAAGTCGTGCTGGGCATGACGGTATAAAACAAAAGGATTTGATTCTATGGCACAAAAGAGAAAGTCCGCGCCCCGCGCGGCCTCCAAGCGCTCCCAAAAACCGATCCGGCGCGAAATCGGCGCGCTGGTCTGCTTTTTTCTGTCGGTTTTTTGTTTTTTGAACCTGTTCGGCGTGACCGCCCTGTTTCTGGATTTCTTCGGCGGGCTGGCGCGGCGGCTCATCGGCTACGGCTTTTATATACTGCCGGCCATGCTGCTGCTCGCCGCCGGGATTCTGCTGTTTCACAGAGGCCGCCCGGTGCGCTTCCGGGTGTGGTGCGCCCTGCTTGCGCCGCTGGTGTTCGGCGCGCTGTGGCATCTGTTTTTCTGCAAGCAGACCTACGCGTGGTCGTTTGCCATGCTGTCCGCCCTCTGGGAGGACGGCGTGAACCTCCTGAGCGGCGGCGTGCTGGGCGGACTGCTGGCTCTCTCCTTCAGCGCGGTGTTTTCCGCCGTCGGCGCGTCGATTGTGCTGATCGCGGCGCTTTTGTTTTTGGCGCTGTCGGTGGGCAATCTGTCCCTTGTGAAGCTGTTTGACCGCATTTTCCATCGCCCCAAGCCCCCGGCCTATACCCCGGAGCCCGTGCCCCAACGCGCGCCGCGTCCCGTTAAGGAGCCGGTCAAGGAACCGCGCCATAGGCGCGGCTCGGTGGATATCCCGCTGGGTGCCGGCTGGCCGGAGGAAAAACCGCAGCCGTCCGCGCCGTCCGCGGAGGAAAAAGCCGAGCTTCTGCCGCCCCGCCCGGAGCATGTCCGCACACCGGCGGAAGCGCTGGGGCACTTCCCCGTGGAGGACAAAGCGCCCGCCGTAGCAGTCGCAACGGGTACGACGACGGAAAAACCCAAGCCGACCGCCGTCAAACCGGCTGCCGAACCCAAGGAGGTCAAGGTCCCACCGGAGGTTCCGCCGGAGCACGCCGGCCAGTATCGCTTCCCGCCCGTCACACTGCTGGCCTCGGGACGCCCCGGCAGTCTGGTGGACGGCACGGAGGAGCTTAAGGGCAACGCCTCGCGGCTGCTCGAAACCGTCACCAGCTTCGGCATTGAGGCGCGTATTGTCAGCGTCACGCGCGGCCCCACGGTCACGCGGTATGAAATCGAGCTGGACAAAGGCATCAAGCTCTCCCGCCTGACCGGCCTGTCGGAGGACATCGCGCTGGCGCTGGGCACGTCGGGGGTGCGCATCGCGCCGGTACCGGACAAAATGTCGGTAGTCGGCATCGAGGTGCCCAACAAGCTGGTGTCCACCGTGTACATCCGCGACGTGATCGATTCCGCCGAATTTGCCGGACGGGAGAGCAAGGTCTCCTTCGCGCTGGGCAAGGACATCGGCGGCAACGCCATTGTGGGAGATATTGCCAAGCTCACCCATCTGCTGATCGCCGGTACCACCGGCTCGGGCAAATCGGTCTGTATGAATTCGCTGATCGTCAGTCTGCTGTACAAGGCCAGCCCCGAAGAGGTGCGGCTGATTATGATCGATCCCAAAATGGTGGAGTTGGGCATTTACAACGGCATCCCGCATTTGGAGGTGCCGGTGGTCACCGACCCGAAAAAAGCCGCCGGTGCGCTGCAATGGGCGGTGTTCCAGATGGAAAAGCGCTACCGGCTGTTTATGGAGCGCGGCGTGCGCGATATTTTTTCGTACAATCAGGCCATTGCCGGAGAACCGGAGATCCCCAAAATGCCGCAGATTGTCATCGTCATCGACGAGCTGGCCGACCTCATGCTGGTGGCGGCCAAGGAGGTGGAGGAATCCATCTGCCGCATCGCGCAAAAGGCGCGCGCCGCCGGGATGCACCTGATCATCGCCACCCAGCGGCCCTCGGCCGACGTCATCACCGGCCTGATGAAGGCCAATATTCCGTCGCGCATCGCCTTCGCGGTGGCGTCGCAGCTGGAATCGCGCATCATTTTGGACACCATGGGCGCGGAAAAGCTGGTGGGGCGCGGCGATATGCTGTTTTTCCCGCTGGGCGCACCCAAGCCGACCCGCATTCAGGGCTGCCTGATTACGGGCACAGAGGTGGAAGGCGTCGTCTCTTATGTCAAGCAAACCGCCGAGACTGCGTATTCCGAAGAAATTATGAATTATATCGACCGTCAGGCCGAGCAAATGGGCAACAAAAAAGGCGGCGGCGGGAACTTTTCTCCCGAGGACGGCGGCGACGACGAGGAAGTGGACAATTTGCTGGCGGCCGCCGTGGAAATCGTGATTGAGAGCGGGCAGGCGTCGGTGTCGTATTTGCAGCGGCGGCTGAAGCTGGGCTTCTCGCGGGCGGCGCGGCTGGTGGATCAGATGGAGGCGCGCGGCATCGTCGGCCCGTCGGAGGGCTCCAAGCCCCGGCAGCTGCTCATCACCCGCCAGCAATGGCAGGAGATCCAGATGCGGAAAGAGGATCAGGGATGAACAAACGATACTGGCTGTCGCTTCTGAGTATGTTTCTGATGCTTTGCCTGACGGCGTGCGGCGCGGCGCCCTCTCCCACGCCCTCTGATACATTGTCCCCCAGTGCCAGCCCCTCCATTCCCATACCCCCGTCCGCACCCGTGCCCCCGTCCGCACCCGCTTCCTTTCGCCGTCCGTGCCGGTTTCATCTGCTCCGGTCGATTCAGGCGGCAACATAAAAGGTCTGCGGCGCGATTCCCGCGGTGACGTCGATTACATCGGCCAAACCCCGGTCGAGATGGATTTTGACGGAGACGGCAAGCTCGAGACATTGGAGATTACGGTGGAAAAAGAAAATCCAAACCAAACCACGCTCAGCTTTGTCATCGGAAGCTGTACGAAAAAAATCGAATCGCCTTGGGATGACGGCGTTGGGGTATATGTCACTGATTTTGACACGGCGGATGCATTCCTTGACTTGTATGTAAAAGTCTTAGGTACGGATTTTTCCGCGATTTTTTTCATATATGAATATGACGGGAAAGCAATTTCCCACATCAGTACCTTTCAGACCGCCGAAGCGGCATGGTTTGACTACGACACGGCGGGAACCCTTTTTTACAAAGGGCTTTCCGGAGAAACGGAGTGCCATTACCGCGACGCCGTTGCCGATTCCTCCGACTAAACCCAAAAACAACCGGCGGAGATATCTCCCCGCCGGCCGTACGTTACCGTTTGTCCTGTTTCTTGTCGCGCTTCTTGCCGAAATGCTCACGCAATCCGGAAAAATTCTGTTGCTCGGCCTCTTTGTATAATTTATCGGCCTGTTCCTTGGTCAGACGCCCCTCCTTGACCTCGGTATCAAGCCATTCCTTGAGGCGCACCAGCTTGCGCTCACGCAGGCCGGAAAAATCGCCCTTTTCGGCGTCGGCATAGATTTGATCGGCCTGCCGCTGAGTGATTTTTCCCTCTTTGACCTCGAAATCCAACATTTCTCTAATTTTCTGCAAATGGCGTTCGTGCTTTTCTTCCCGGGGCGCGGTACTCGGCATGATCTGCGCGGCCTGCGCCGCGCCGCCCCAAACGGTCAGCGCGCACAGCGCGCCCGCCATGCAAAGCATCCATCGTTGTTTCATTGTTTTTCTCCTTCCGATTTGTGCGTTCGGGATGTTCCGCTGTTCAGGATTCCCCTTTTCCGGGCTTTTTACTACTTTTCTTTTCGCTCGGTTTGTGGTATAACGAATAAAGAGAGGATGTGATCCATATGATGCCTTACATATGGCTGGGGATTTTGGCCGCGTTTCTGATTGCCGAGGCGCTGACCATGTACCTGACCACCATCTGGTTCGCGTTGGGCGCGCTGATTGCCGGCATTGTCTCTTTTTTCGCGCCGCTTCCGGTGCAAATCTTTGTGTTCGTCGCGGTATCTGCCATTGCGCTGGGCTTTTTGCGCCCGCTTACCCGCCGCTATATCACGCCCCATAAAAAACACACCAATGCCGACCGTGTGCTGGATCAAATCGGTCTTGTCACCGAGGATATCGACAACGCTTTCGCCGCCGGCGCTGTGTCCGTGGGCGGCAAGCTCTGGACCGCGCGCTCCTATTCCGGCGAACCTATCCCCAAGGGCAGTGAGGTGCGTACCTTGATGATAGAAGGCGTCAAGCTCATTGTGGAGCCGGTGAAGATACCGGTTTCGGCGTCCCAAGACGAATAAAACGGAGGAAGAAGACATGGAGTATTTGTTTTTCATCGGTCTGGGTATCCTGCTGGTCATCATCATCGCCACCAACATCCGCGTGGTGCAGCAGGCGCGCGCCTATGTGGTGGAACGCCTGGGCGTATTTCACACGGTGTGGGACGTGGGTCTGCACGTCAAAATCCCCTTTGTCGAGCGTGTGGCCAAGGTCGTCTCGCTCAAGGAGCAGGTGGTGGATTTTCCGCCCCAGCCGGTCATCACCAAGGACAATGTCACCATGCAAATCGATACCGTCATTTATTTTGAAATTACCGATCCAAAACTCTATACATACGGCGTGGAGCATCCCATGTCGGCCATTGAGAATCTGACCGCCACCACCCTGCGCAACATCGTCGGCGATCTGGAACTCGACGAGACGCTGACCTCGCGCGACGTCATCAACACCAAGATGCGCGCCATTTTGGACGAGGCCACCGACCCGTGGGGCATCAAGGTTAACCGCGTGGAGCTCAAGAGCATCATCCCGCCGCGCGAAATTCAGGACGCCATGGAAAAACAGATGAAGGCCGAGCGTGA
Organism: Oscillospiraceae bacterium; assembly: GCA_031550755.1. GTDB lineage: Bacteria > Bacillota > Clostridia > Oscillospirales > UBA929 > JAVBOJ01. The sequence goes on along the minus strand of JAVBOJ010000155.1, from coordinate 8,698 downwards.
GCGCCGTCAGGCCATTTTGAAGGCCGAGGGCGAAAAAGCTTCGCAAATCCTTGTGGCCGAAGGCGAAAAGCAATCCGTGATCCTGCGGGCCGACGCGCTGAAGCAGGCCAAAATTATGGAAGCCGAAGGCGAAGCCAACGCCATCATGAAGGTGCAAACGGCGCTGGCCGACAGCATCAAGCTGCTCAATGACGCGTCCGCCGCCGACTCGGTCATCAAAATCAAGGCGCTGGAGGCGTTTTCCAAAGCCGCCGACGGCAAGGCCACCAAGATCATCATTCCGTCGGAAATTCAGGGGCTGGCCGGATTGGCCTCCTCAATGTCCGAGCTGTTCAAGGATGGCAAATAAACGAAGGTACCATAAAAGCCGCCCCTTGCGGGGCGGCTTTTTGCCGATCGTTCTTCTCTGCTTACTATTGGGCTGCAACGTCTCCGAGATCTCGCCGCCGCCCTCTCCCCTGCCGACGCCGGTTGCGGCTCCGTTGCCATCACTGCCCTCATCGCCAACGCCATCCCCATCATCCGCCGTATCGCTCACACCGGCGCCTTCCCCGTCTCCCGTCCTCCCCTCAAGAGCCGACATTGAGGAGATCTACGGCAGCCGCGTTCCGGAGCTCTGGGGCGAGGCACGTCCCGGCATTTTGTCGCGTCTGGACACCGGGGAAAAGATCATCGCGCTGACCTTTGACGCCTGCGGCTGGGGCAAGGTCTCGGGCTATGACGAAGCGCTGGTGTCCTATCTCATCGAGGAAAATATCCCCGCCACGCTGTTTATTTCGGGCAAATGGATCGAGGACAACCCGGATCGGTTATTGTTTCTGGCCTCTCAGGAAAACTTCGAAATCGAAAACCATGGATATCACCACAAGCCCTTGTCGGTCAGTGGTCGGAGCCAATACGGCATCCGGGGCACGGCGTCGGCCGGCGAGGTATACGATGAGATTTTTGACAACGCCCAGCGGATGTTTGATTTGACGGGACGAATGCCCCGGTTTTTCCGCACCGGCACAGCCTATTACGACGACGTGGCGGTGGACATCGCCGCCGCGCTCGGCGAGACGGTCGCGGGCTTCTCGGTCGCCGGCGACGCCGGCGCGACGCGCACCAAGGCGCAGATCATGGCCGTCTGTGAAAACGTTCAATCGGGCGATATTTTGCTGTTTCACATGAACCGGCCGAACAGCGAAACGGCCGCCGGGGTGGCGGCCGCGATTCCCGCGCTCAGAGAGCGGGGCTTTTCCTTTGTAAAGCTGGAGGACTTTTAACTCACAGCGACGCGCGGTGGAAGGTTTTTTTGCCTTTCTTGATAACCACGCCGGTTCGGAGCTCCGCCTCGGAGATCATGTGTGTAAAGGAATCCACCTTCACGTCACTCACCTCCACGCCGCCCTGCTCAATGAGCCGGCGCGTCTCCCCGCGCGAGGGCGTCAGCTTGCACAGCATCAGCAGATCGACGATGCCGAGCGCCCCGTCTGTGAGCGCGGACGCGTCGATGGTCGTGGAGGGCATATTTTCGGCGCTGCCGGTGGAAAAAATGGCGCGAGTGGCTTCGCGGGCGCGCTCGGCCTCCTCAGGACTGTGCACCAGCGCGGTCAGCTCATAGGCCAGCCGCTCCTTGGCGGCGTTGAGCTGAGCGCCCTCCCACGCCTCCATTTCGGCGATCTCCGCAAGCGGCACAAAGGTCAGCATCCGCAGGAATTTGAGCACGTCGGCGTCATTGACATTGCGGAAATACTGGTAAAACTCATAGGGAGTCGTCTTGGCCGGGTCGAGCCAGACGGCGCCCTTGGCGGTTTTGCCCATTTTTTTGCCCTCGCTGGTGAGCAATAGGGTCAGCGTCAGGGCGTTGGCGTCATGCCCCGCCTTGCGGCGGATGAGCTCGGTGCCGCCGAGCATATTCGACCACTGGTCGTCGCCGCCGCACTGAAGATTGCAGCCGTATTGCTCGTGCAGCACATAAAAATCATAGCTCTGCATGAGCATATAGTTGAACTCCAGGAAGCTCAGGCCGTGCTCCATGCGGGTCTTGAAGCATTCGGCGGTCAGCATCCGGTTGACCGAAAAATGCACGCCCACATCGCGCAAAAATTCCACATAATTGAGCGGCAGCAGCCAGTCGGCGTTGTTGAGCATCAGCGCCCGTTTTTCCGAAAAGTCAATAAACTTCCCAATCTGCGCCTTGAATTTCTCGGCGTTTTCGGCGATGCGCTCGGCGGTCATCATCTGCCGCAAATCGGCCCGCCCGCTGGGGTCGCCGACCATGGTCGTCCCTCCGCCGATCAGCGCGATGGGAAAATTCCCCGCCTTTTGCAGATGGCGCATCAAAATCAGCGGCAGAAAGTGCCCGACATGCAGGCTGTCCGCCGTGGGATCAAATCCGATATAAAAGACGGCCTTGCCGGCCTCAACAAGCTCCCGGACGCTGTCCTCCCCGGTCGTCTGAGCGATCAGCCCGCGCGCTTTCAGTTCTTCCCATACGGTCATTTTTTCATTCCCTCTTTCGCTTTTTCCGCCGCCGTCAAGAGCTCGGCGGCATTTTGACGGGTCAGCTCGGTGATCGTCAGCCCGCCGATGAGCCGGGCGACCTCCTCTATACGGCCCTGCCGGTCGAGCGCCTCCACCTTGGTGAAGGTGCGCTCTCCCGACACGCCCTTTTCGATCTTAAAATGCGTGTCCGCCATGGCGGTGATCTGCGGCAGATGGGTCACACAGAGCACCTGCCGGCCTCGGCTGAGCGCGCCGAGCTTTTCGGCCACCCGCCCGGCCGCGCGGCCGGATACGCCGGTATCGATCTCGTCAAAGACTATCGAACAGTCGTCCACCTCGGACAGCACGTTTTTCAGCGCCAGCATGATGCGGGACAGCTCGCCGCCCGAGGCCACCCTGGACAGCGCCCGCAGCGGCTCGCCCGGGTTGGCCGACAGCAAAAACCGCACCGCGTCGCCGCCGGTCGCGTCCAGCGCCTGCGGCGCAAGCTCCACCGCGAAGGCGACCTTGGGCATGTCCAGCGCGGAAAGCTCCGAGAGAACCTTGTCCGCCAGCGTCTGCCCGGCCTGCCCGCGTAGGCGGGACAGGTTTTCGGCCAGCGCCTCGGCTTTTTGGCGTGCTTCCGCGCACAGCACCTCCAGCTTTTCCAACCGCCGGTCGACAAACAGCAGGTTGTCCAATTCGTCGCGGCAGCGCTGTCCGTAGGCGATGACCTCCTCCAGCGTCGGCCCGTATTTCCGTTTGAGTCGGTAAAAAAGATCCAGCCTTGATTCCAGCGCCTCCAGTTCGCCCGGCGAGGCGTCAAACGATTCGCGCAACGCCTCAATGTCGTCGGCCACCTGCGCCAGCGTCTCCAAGCCTTCCTCCAGCCGCGCACGGAGCTCCTCGGCCTCGGGACAGTAGCGCTCCGCCGTGAGCAGGGCGCGTGTCGCGCCGCCGCATTGGGTCAGTGCGCCGTCAAAATCGTCGTCGCCGGAGAGCAGCGCGGCGGCCTCGCCGAGCGCCTCCAGAATATGCTCGGCATGGCGCAGCGCGTCCCGCCGGGCTGTGAGCTCGTCGTCCTCGCCGGTTTCCAGCTCGGCGGCCTCGATCTCGTCGGCGGCATAGCGCAGCGCGTCTATTTTGCGGGCCTTTTCGGCCTCGTCCATGTGCAGCGCGTCGCGCTCTTTTTCCAGCGCGCGCAAGGCCAAAAACGCCGCTCGGTACTCCTCCAGTGGAACGCCGGCGTACTGATCCAGCAGCGGCCGGTGGCTGTCCTCGGACAAAAGCGCCTGACTGTCGTGCTGTCCGTGAATTTGCAACAGCAGCTCGCCGAGCTGGCGCAGCAGCGTCACCGTGGCCGGGCGTCCGCCCACGCGGCAGACATTGCGCCCGTCCGCGCCGATCTCGCGCTGCACGAGCAGCTCCTCTCCCTCGGGCACCGAGATCCCATTATCCTCCAAAAAGCGGCGCGTTGCCGGCGAAAGCTCGTCAAACACGGCGCTGACAAGCGCCTTGTCCGCCCCGGTGCGCACAAGCTCCTTGGAGGTGCGCAGTCCGACAATGGCACCCAAGGCATCCACCACAATGGATTTGCCCGCGCCGGTCTCGCCGGTGAGCAAATTGAGGCCGCGCCCAAAGACAATGTCGGCGCTCTCGATCACCGCGATATTTTCAATGTGTAAAAGCGACAGCAATCGAATCGCCCCCTATTCCATAATGCTCCGGATCCGTTCGCAAAACGCGGCGGCGGCGGCATTGTCTCGCAGCACCAGAAAGGCGGTGTCGTCGCCGGCCAGACTGCCCACCACCGCCGCGTCGCTCATGGCGTCGATGGCCGAGCAGGCCGCCGACGCCAGTCCCGGCAGGGTTTTGATGACCACGATATTTTGCGCCGCCTCAAAGGTCTTGACGCTCTCACGGAAAATGGTACGCAACCGCCCGGAAAAAGACGGAGTTGTTTCGGTTCCTGGCAGGGCATATTTATACGCGCCGTTTTTGCCGGCCACCTTCACAAGCCGCAGCTCCTTGATATCGCGGGAAATGGTGGCCTGCGTGGTGCCGAAGCCATGCTCGCGCAGCAGGGCGGACAGCTCCTCCTGCGTTTCGACCTCATTGTTTTCAATCAGCTCCACCAATTTGGTCTGTCGCTTGCTTTTCATACCGATTGTCCTCCATGTTTGTCCGCCATTTTCCCCCACAACGTCTCATAGAATGTCTTTTCGCTGATCCGCACCAGCTCCAGACACTCTTCGGCGCGGGAGACCTCCAGCCTGTCTCCGTTTTTCAGCCGGGTTTCCCGTGCGCCGTCCACCACCAGATAGGCCGCGCGGCGCTCGGTCGTTTCCACCGAGACGCGGCATTCGGGCGAAAACACAAAACAGCGCGCCATCGGCGCGTGCGGACAGATCGGCGTGGCCAGAATATTGCGCGCCGTCGGCTCCAGCACAGGGCCCCCGGCCGACAGAGAATAGGCGGTCGAGCCTGTGGGCGTGGCCAAAATCAGGCCGTCGCCGGCAAAGGCGAGAAAGCGTTTTCCGTCGGCCTCGGCCGCCAGCGCAATGCTCCGGCCGGCCGCGCCGCCCGAAACGACGGCGTCATTGAGCGCCAGCTCCCGCACGACGGGAACGCCCTCACGGAACACCGTGACGTCGAGCAGCATCCGGCATTCGGTGCGGTACTCTCCGCGCAAAACCCGCTGCGCCAGCGGCCATTCCTCCGGCTCCAGCTCGGCCATAAAGCCCATCTTGCCCAAATTGATGCCCAGCACCGGGACATGCGCCCGCACCGCCGCCGGTGCCAGCCGCAAAATGGTGCCGTCGCCGCCCAAAGAGACGATCAGATCGGCCTCCCGCACCGCCTGTTCCAGCGGCAGCTTGCGCGCCGGCGCGGACAGGGGGCAGTCGTCCGGCAGGAGAAACGCGCAGTCGGACAGCCCACGGATCATTGTTTCGGTGAGCTGCAGCGCCTCAGCCCGCAAGGGATTGGGGAAAAAAAGCACTGTTTTCATACCGACTCCCCCTGAAAAAAACGATGCGCCTGATCCACGACAAGACTCGGCTCCAACGGCGCACCCGCGCCGCCCCGGCGCAGATGCGCCAAAAATTCTATGTTGCCGTCCGGGCCGCGCAGCGGCGAAAAGGTCAGCCCCAACACCGCGAAGCCACTTTCTCCGGCGAACTCCACAAATCGTGTAAGTACCTCCCGATGGGTGTTCGGGTCGCGCACCACGCCTTTTTTGCCCACCTTGTCGCGTCCGGCCTCAAATTGCGGCTTGACGAGGCAGACCGCGTCGGCGTTGTCGGCGACCAACCGGAACACCGACGGCAAAATCAGCCGCAGGGAGATAAACGAGAGATCCATCACCGCGAGCGATACCGGCTCGCCGATGTGCTCCGGCATCAGATAGCGTACGTTCGTGCGCTCCATGACCTCAACGCGCGGGTCCTGCCGCAGCGTCCACGCCAGTTGACCATAACCTACATCGACCGCCCAGACCTTGGACGCGCCGCGTTTTAGCAGACAGTCGGTAAACCCGCCGGTAGACGCGCCGGCGTCCAGCGCCAGCCGTCCGGAAACGTTGATTTCAAAAGTGTCCAGCGCCTTTTCCAGCTTCAGTCCGCCCCGGCTGACATAGCCCACCGGGTCGCCGCGCACCTCCAAAGGCACCTCCGGCGACGCCATATGCCCCGGCTTGTCCTCCTTTTGTCCGTTTACATAAACCAGCCCGCTCATGATGGTCGTGCGGGCGCGCTCGCGGCTGGGACACAGGCCGCGCTCCACCAAAAGCTGATCCAACCGCATCTTCATACCGAGATCCTCATGGGCATTTCCACCAGCCCGCCGGCACCGCGCGCCAGCTTGCGGGCCGCCGCGGCAATGCCTTCCGGGTGCAAGCCGCACATGGTTTTCAGGTCGCGCACGCTGCCGTGCGGCAGAAAACGGTCGCCCACATGCAGATGGCAGAACGAAAAACGTCGTTTTTGCGCCAGCGCGGCGTACAGCCGCTGCCCCGGCGAGCCCTCTGGCACACATTCCTCCACAAACAGCAGCCGTCCGGTTTTGGCCACCGACGCCGCGACAAGCGCGTCCTCCAGCGGACGAACCGACGGCAGCTTGATCACTTCGGCGTCAATGCCCTCGCGGGCGAGGAGCTCGGCGGCGGCCAGGGTGTCATTGATCGTGACGCCATAGGTGGCAAGCGTTATCGCTTTACCCTCTCGAAGTGCTGTCGGCTCTAGGTGACAAGCGGTATATGCTCCCTCTTTCCCGCGCGGATAGCGCAGCGCCGACGGGCCGTTTGTCCGCAGACAGGCGGCCAACATCGCGCGCAACTCGGCAAAGCTGGCCGGGCACCACACCGTCATATGCGGGACATGACACAAAAAAACCGGGTCAAACAACCCGTGATGGGTCTCGCCGTCCTCGCCCACCATGCCAGCTCGATCCACCGCCAGCACGACCGGCAGCTCTTGCAGCGCAACGTCGTGGACGATTTGGTCATAGGCTCTCTGTAAAAAAGTGGAGTACACGGCGCAGACCGGTCGCATCCCCTGTTTGGCCAGCCCGGCCGCCATGGTGACGGCGTGGCTTTCGGCGATGCCCACGTCAAAAAACCGCTCCGGGTACGCCTGTGAAAACCCGGAGAGCCCTACGCCGGAGCGCATAGCGGCGGTAATGGCCGCAACGCGCGCGTCCTTGTCGGCCAGCTCGGTGAGCGTCTGCCCGAAGCAGTCGGAAAACGTGGTCTCCTTCTGCCCCAAGCTGCGCCCCGAGGCCACCTCAAAGGGCGAAACACCGTGAAAATCCGACGGGTTTTGCTCGGCGGGCGCATACCCGCGCCCCTTTTGGGTGACAAGGTGCAAAAGCACTGGGCGCCTAAGCTCCAGCGCAATTTTGAGCAGTCGCTCGACGTTGTGCACATCGTGCCCGTCCGCCGGCCCGAGATAGGCAAAGCCCATTGACTCAAAAAAAGTCGAGGGCAAATAGGCGTCCTTGACGGCGGTTTTGATGCGGCGGACAAAGCGGTCAAACCGCTTGCCGCCGGGCAGTGGATCGACAATTTTATGGTAGACCTTTTTGGCGCGAAAGTACTGCGGCTTCAGGCGAAGCCGCGCCAAATAGCGCGCAATGCCGCCGACGTTTTGGGTGATCGACATGCCGTTGTCATTCAAAATGACAACCATCGGCTCGCCGCTCAGGCCGGCGTCACCCAGCCCTTCATAGGCCAGCCCGCCGGTCAGCGCGCCGTCGCCCAGCAGCGCCGCGACGCGGTAGTCCTCGCCCATCAGCGTACGGGCGCGCGCCATGCCCAGCGCCGCCGAAACCGCCGTGGACGCGTGCCCGGTGGCAAAGGCGTCATGGATGCTCTCCGACGGCTTCGGAAAGCCGGACAGCGCGCCGAACGACCGAAAATCGTCAAACAGCGCCTTCCGGCCGGTCAACAGCTTGTGGGTGTAACACTGATGCCCGACGTCGAACACCAGCCGGTCGCGGGCGGTGTCCAGCACTCGGTGCAACGCGACGGTGATCTCCACCACGCCCAAATTGGAGGCCAGGTGCCCTCCGGTATGGGCCAGGTTGGAGACCAAAAAAGAGCGGATTTCCTCACAAAGGGAGGGCAAAACATCCGGGGCAAGCTCGGAAAGCTTGCCCCTTGTGTCCAATTGATCCAAAATGCCCATCTTCGACGCTCACGATCCATCCTTGTTCGATTTTTTGAATTTATTCTTGAAACCGGAAAAAAGATATAAGATTCTGCCCAGCAGCAACACGATTTGTGTATTATATTGCATTCCCAGCACCTTGCCCAGCGCCTTGCCGCCCACCATCAGTCCCGAGACGAGGCCCGACACGACCAGCTGGGTGGCCAGCGAGGAGATCGAAAAATCGTTCACCAGCCGCGTGGCGACCACCATACAGGTCGCGCCGCTGACGATGCCGCAGATATCGCCCACCACGTCGTTGCAAAAGCTGGACACCTTTTCGGCGCGGCGAATGAGCCACAGGGCGTTGGCCGAGCCGCTGACCCGACGGGACGCCATGGAATGAAAGGGCCTTTCCGACGCGGTGGCAACCGCCATACCGACAATATCAAAGAAAATTCCCAAAAAAACAAACAAAAACAGGATGCCGAACGCAATGAAATAGCCCACATTTTCCAGCGCTTTAGAGGAAACCAACGTCAGCCCCATGGAGATGACGAATGTCCACAGCACCAGCGTAACCGCCC